>CAXNNK010000001.1:0-42663 GCA_964203725.1 Ilumatobacteraceae bacterium
AAACCGCTCGGCAAATACTTGAGCGCGTTAAACATGCACACGCTGTTGGCATACAGGCCAATCGCACCGAGTAGAAAAAGTTGGACTGATGTTTTTGGTGTTGGCCAATTTGTGCGACCAAAGCGCACTGTGCGAATTGTAAAAAGCACAATGGTTGCGATGTAGTAGCGCGATGTCATCAACCCAAATGGATCCGCCCCATATTCAAAGGCGTGGTAGACGAAAATTGGTGTGATGCCGTACAAAGATGAGCTCAGCAGCCCGAGCACAATTCCAAGAACGCCTTGGTTTTTTAATACGCTTTGGCTTGCTGGCACACAGCAAAACTAGTCGTTGAGCCCCAGTGCCTCGTCGCGTGCACGGTCACGCTTTGCGATGCTGCGCGCGATTCGCACGCCAATGACGATGAGTGCGGTGATCATGATGCCAAAAGTGGCGTATTGCATTGAGCCGCCACGATCACCAGACAACACAGGCTCGGTTCCGCACCCAGGTTTTGGGTAAAGGCCGATGCAGTCACTGACGTTGCGACCACCTAAAGGGTCGGGAACCGTTGCGGGGAAAGTTGTCGGGAGTACAACACGAGTTGTTTGAACAAATTGCATACATTCCCATCGTTCCATCTCTTGAGCCCAAATACCACTGTTCAACTACAGTCATTGGTCACTATGGCAAACCACGATGCTCACGACCAGCAAGTGGTGTTGGTGGTTGATTTTGGGGCCCAATATGCACAGCTGATTGCGCGCCGTGTGCGCGAGGCTCAGGTCTATTCAGAGATCGTGCCCCACAAGATCACTGCGCAAGAGGTGCTCAAGCGCCAGCCAGTTGCGATCATTTTGTCGGGTGGACCAGCAAGCGTGCATGTGGAAGGCGCGCCAGTGCTCGATCCGCAGATTTACGAACTCGGTATTCCTATTTTGGGTATTTGCTACGGCGCTCAACTGATTGCCGAGCAACTTGGCGGCAAAGTCTCGAGGGGCGGGAGGGGCGAATATGGCCGCACCGTCGTGCAGCGAATTGCGGGGGTCGAATCGCAGTTGTTGAATGGCGATATTCCCGAACAACTCAATGTGTGGATGAGTCACTTTGACGCGGTATCGGAATTGCCGAATGGTTTTGTGGCAACTGCGAGCACTCGGGATGCACCCATGGCCGTGATCGAAAACCCTGAGAAGAAAATCTGGGGAGTGCAGTATCACCCCGAGGTTGTGCACACCGAGCATGGCCAGTCAATCATCGAGCAGTTTTTGCATCGACTTGTAGGAGCAAAACTCGACTGGACGATGTCGTCAATTGTGACAGATCAAGTTGCTGCAATCCGCGCACAGGTGGGCAGCGAACGAGTGATCTGTGGATTGTCGGGTGGTGTCGACTCGGCTGTTGCCGCTGCACTGGTGCACAAAGCAATTGGCAAGCAATTGACATGTATATATGTAGACATCGGCTTGATGCGCAAAAACGAGAGCGAGCAAGTTGTCGAGACGTTTCATCGGCACATGGGTATCGAATTGATTCATGTGGATGCAGGTGCACGTTTTTTTGAAAAGTTGCAGGGCATCACTGAGCCAGAAGCAAAGCGAAAAGCCATTGGTGAACTGTTTGTGCGCATTTTTGAGGAGCACACGGGTGGGCTGACTGACGCAAAGTTTTTAGTGCAAGGAACGCTGTATCCAGATGTGATCGAGAGTGGCGGAGTAGACGGAACTGCAAGCGTGATTAAGAGTCATCACAATGTGGGCGGCTTGCCAGACGACATGACATTAAAACTGTGTGAGCCACTGCGCACATTGTTTAAGGACGAAGTTCGCAAAGTGGGGACCGAACTTGGTTTGCCCGATGAAATTGTGTGGCGTCAACCATTTCCTGGCCCTGGTCTCGGTGTGCGCATCATTGGCGAAGTGACACCCGACAAAGTTGCAATTTTGCAAGAAGCCGATTTTATTGTGCGTGAAGAAGTGCGTCTGGCTGGTCTTGAGCGCGAAATTTGGCAAGCGTTTGCTGTGCTCGCCGATATTCGTTCGGTTGGCGTGATGGGTGACGAACGAACATATGGTCGACCAATAATTATTCGCGCGGTAACAAGTGAAGATGCGATGACAGCCGACTGGGCAAGATTGCCGTATGACTTGTTGGAAAAAATGTCGTCGCGAATTATCAATGAAGTAGCGGGCATTAACCGTGTTGTTTATGATGTGACATCTAAGCCACCAGGCACGATTGAGTGGGAATAAGCCCCTAAAATTCGGTAGGCTTGTCGCATCATGATTCGTAACGCCACTGGGCGTATGCGCCGGTGTGTGCCTCGTTTGGCCGCCATCATCCTCACCACTTCGGTGGCTGTGGGTTACATCGCTCTGCCTGCTCGGGCACTTGGTGTAAGTCCGGCAACTGGTTCGTCGGGGGATCAACAGCAACGAGTCAACCAAATCATCGCCGAGTTAGACAAGATCGGTTACCAGATCGATGCACTTGACGAGACATACGCCGAAGCGGTCAACCAGCAAGAAGACTTGCAGATTGAAATCGATGCGACGATTGCCAATATTGCCGAGTTGGAAAAGAAATTGTCGGCGATGCAGGAAGATTTAAAGGGTGTCGCGATGAAGTCGTTTGTGCGCGGTGGAATGTCAAACAGTTTGTCAAGCATTTTGAGTTCGACTAATTCGCTGAGTGACATGGTGCGTAAGAAATACCTCACCTCGGTGGCACTCAATACCGGTGCCGGCAATACCGACGCGTTGCAAGGCCTCATTGACGACCTGATTAAAGAGAAGGCGAAGCTTGAAAAGCAGCAAAAGAAAGCCAGCGATCTAGCCGACTATGCCGTCGCACGTTTGAGCGCTGCTGAAGCACTTGCTTTTGACTACGAAGCACGTCAGGCAGCAGCAGAGCGCGAACTTGGGTCGCTCCTCAAATCTGAACGCCAGCGTCGCGAAACGGTGGCACTCGATGCTGCAAAGTCGCAAGCCGCAAAATATGCAGGAACGAAACATACAAATGTTGTTGCCCCGTCATCACGTGCCGGTGTTGCAATTAAGGCCGCACTCTCACAACTTGGCGTTCGCTATCGATTTGGCGCAAAGTCTCCTGGGAGTGCCTTTGACTGCTCTGGCTTAACTTCGTGGGCATGGGAAGTTGCGGGCCTCGGTATTCCGCGCACATCACGCACGCAATATGCAGGTCTTCCACGTATTCCAACCGCAGCGGTTCAGCCAGGTGATTTGATTTTTTCGGGTTATCCAATTCACCACGTAGGGATGTACTTGGGTAACGGCCAATATGTGCACGCGCCACGAACGGGTGATGTCGTAAAAATTTCTGCCGTTTCGTGGTCACGTGTCGTCGGTGTGGTGAGACCAAGGTAATTCATGATCAATACAATCCCCTCAGCACCCGACGGATGGCAGGGCAGTTCATTTACCGCTGCAGGCATCACTCACGCCACGTACCGCAAGGGCACCGGACCAGGTGTCGTTGTGGTTCACGAAATACCAGGTATCACACCGAGTGTTATTTCGTTTGCCGAGCGCGTGGTTGACGCAGGATTCACCGTGGTAATGCCGCTGTTGGTTGGTGAAGTTGGCCGAGGGCCAAGTGGCAAATACATGGCCAAGTCAATGAGCAAGATTTGTGTCTCTCGAGAGTTCACCACCTTGGCGATGCGTCAAAAATCACCAGTAGTCAATTGGCTACGGGCACTGGCAAAGCAATTGCACAACGATGTTGGTGGTGTAGGTGTTGGTGCAATAGGCATGTGTTTCAGCGGCGGATTTGCGCTGGGGATGATGGTCGATGACATCATGGTTGCGCCCGTGTTGTCACAACCTTCAATGCCGTTTTCGCTTGGTGCTGCTCGCAGTGCCGACTTGGGTATAAGTCTTGACGATGAGATCATCATCAAGCAACGCGCAGAAGCAGGATGTCAGGTGCTGGGGTTGCGTTTTACAGGCGACAAACTTGTGGGCACACGATTTGCATCGCTGCAAAAACTGCTTGGTGATGCATTCATCGCTGTTGAGTTTGAGTCTTCAACCAAGAGTGATCACTCGGTGTTGACCGAGCAATTACAAGAGTCTGGTGTTGTTCGCGTGATCGACTTTTTGCAACAAAAACTCAGGCCAAATCACTCCTCACGATAAATCGTGGATCGCTAAAACTCTGTAGCGACTTGGCAGCCTGAGAAGGCGAAGTGCATGTTTGAACAATGTGTCGAGCCAACCGACCTTTGGCGGCTTTGGCATCGTGTCCGCCGGCTTTGCCCGATTTTTCGTTGATCGCCACCACGAAATGTTTTGCCACAATGTCGGTGTCGAGGGTAAACGATGCGCGATGTTCTTGGGGCAGGAGGTCAATGACTACCGATCCTTTGAATTTTTTGTTGAGAGCCGCCGAGAGATCGTCGTGCCACCACCGCGAGAGCAGCCCGAATGGCGCGAGCTGGGCACCCATTTTGAGCCGATAGTCGGGTACTGGATCATCAGCGCTCACCGCGCCAAGAAGTCCAGAGATCACGACGATGCTGCCCAGTGCGCGATCACGTTGCGCTGCTGTAAGAGTTGCAAGATCGAGATGATCCCAAACTACGCCTGTGTAGCGCTGGTAGGCGGGGAGTGATGGAGAACCACGGAGGCAGGAGTTGGCTTCGCGTGCTCTGTCTAAGTGCTTGCCCTTGACCCCAAGAAGAGCAGTGTCGCCACCCTTAAGCGTTGCGAGGCGATCGACAAGTTGGGTTCGTTGCACGGTAAAAGTTTTTCCAAATGTGCCCGAGGTATCACGCCATGGTTTTTTGAGCGCGCCACCCTCGGCTTTTCCTTCAGAAGGCGGGAGCAGAATAAATAACGAAGCCACGACACGAAAGTATGGCGCACCCCCAAGTAAAGTTGTGGAATGTACGAAGTAAAACCTGCAACAAGTTGGACAACAGATTTTGACCATGCCGACCCCGCATATAACGCCAACGCTCATGAGATCTGGGACGAATTGCGCGAAACATGCCCAGTGGCCCACACCGACCGTTATGGCGGCGCGTGGTTGCCCGTCACCCATGCAGATGTTTCTGCAATTGCACGCGACACCGATCATTTTTCTTCTGAAGGCGCCGTTCTTTCAAACAAGCCACCGAGAGACGAATGGGTTTCCATCGCACCAATAGGTGCAGCACCACCGATTACCTCTGATCCACCATTTCATGCCGATGCGAGGCGTCTGTTGTTGCCTGCATTCAGCCCACAAGTGATCAACGAATGGGAGCCAGAGATTCGCCGTCTCTGCAACGAGTTGATCGACAACATGGGCGACCTGGATACCGTTGATGCCGCTACTCAATATGCACAAAATATTCCTGTCTACGTGATTGCCCGCATGCTTGGGTTGCCAGTTGAAGACAGCGACTATTTCCGAGACACCGTGCACTTGGTGCTCGAGGGTATTGGTGCACCGTTTGGTGAGCGTCAGGAAAGTTTTGAGCAGCTTGACGCATATTTGTCAAAGCATGTGCAAGATCACATCGAGAATCCAAAAGATGACCTCATCGGCTTTTTATTGAATGCAAGAATTTATGATCAACCGTTGTCGCCAGCGCACGTTGTTGGCACCATCATCTTGTTGATGGTTGCGGGCATCGACACAACGTGGAGCGCGATTGGTTCGTCCATTTGGCACCTCGCGCAGTATCCATCCGATTTGGCGCGCATGGTCAATGAACCAGAACTTCTTCCAACCGCAATCGAAGAGTTGTTACGTGCATATGCACCAGTAACGATGGCACGCATTGTGAGCAAAGATGCCTCTATTGGCGGTTGCCCAGTCAAGCAAGGCGACTCTGTGTTGCTGCCGTTTCCAGCAGCCAACCGCGACCCACAAGTGTTTGACCGAGCCAACGAAGTAGTGATTGATCGCGAAGAGAATCGCCACGTCGCTTTCGGGCTCGGCATTCATCGTTGCCTCGGTTCCAACCTGGCGCGACTCGAGTTGCGAGTAGCCGTAGAAGTCTTCATCGCGCGATTCCCCAAGTTTGACTTAGCAAATGCCGATGCAGTGACGTGGAGCCTTGGCCAAGTACGCGGCCCGCGCAAGTTGCCGGTGCGAATTGTGCAACGCTCGTAATTAGTGACCAACTCTCAACCCCCACACTCCATCGATTTGGACGGGCTTAACCCCGATCAGCGCGATGCGGTATTGCATCCGAGTGGACCATTACTTGTTGTAGCCGGTGCTGGCTCGGGCAAAACTCGCGTACTCACGCAACGCATCGGGCATCTCATTGCTACGGGCACGCACCCGATGCACATCTTGGCAATCACGTTTACGAACAAGGCGTCGCAAGAAATGCGTGAGCGAGTGGCAGCAATTGTTGGGCCAGTTGCCAGGCAGATGTGGGTGAGCACATTTCATGCTGCATGCGTACGAATTTTGCGCGCCCAAGCCGATCACATTGGTTATCCAAAAACTTTTTCAATTTATGATCAAAGCGACTCAACGCGCTTGGTGGGGTATTGCATCAGAGACCTCGGCCTCGACCCAAAGCGTTTTACACCTCGTGGAGTGCAAGCACGCATCAGTCTGTGGAAAAACGAATTGGTGATTCCACACGATGCCGCATCGTTGGTAGACAATTCAATCGATGCAAAGCATGTCGATGTGTACCGTGAATACCAAAAGCGATTAGAGCGCGCTGGTGCTATGGACTTTGATGACCTGTTGACCAATACAGTTCGTCTTTTTCGTCAGCACCCCGAGGTGTTGCGCACATACCAGGAGCGTTTTAAGCATATTTTGATTGACGAATATCAAGACACCAACATGGCGCAAAATGAGATTGTGTTGTTGTTGGGTGCACTGCATCACAATGTGTGCGTGGTGGGCGACACCGACCAGAGCGTGTACCGCTTTCGAGGGGCCGATTTTCGCAACATCATGCAGTTTGAAAATGCGTTTCCCGAAGTAACGACTGTTGTGTTGGCGCAAAACTATCGCAGCACGCAAACGATTTTGGATGCTGCGAATGCGGTCATCACAAACAACATTGATCGCAAACCGAAAGATCTGTGGACCGACTTGGGTCAGGGCGAAAAAGTAATTCGTTATTTTGCCGACGACGAGTTTGGCGAGGCCAATTGGGTTGTCAATCGGCTCAAGGAGGTGCACGACTCGGAGCATCGTCCATGGAGTGACTTTGCTATTTTTTACCGCACCAATGCACAGAGCCGTGTGCTCGAAGAATCTCTCATTCACCGTGGCGTGACCTACAAAGTTATTGGTGGCACCAAGTTTTATGATCGTCGCGAAGTCAAAGACGCACTTTCGTATTTGCGATTGTCATACAACACGCTTGACGAAGTAAGTCTCAAGCGAATTTTGAATGTGCCAAAACGCGGCATTGGCGACACGACTATCGGCAAACTTGATGTGTATGCCAACGAGTGTGGCATCTCGTTTGCCTTAGCACTGCGCAAGGCTGCCGACGCTGGTGTGGGTGCTGCGGCGTTGCGCGGCATCAGTGCTTTTAATCAGATGATTGATGAGTGTCAGGCATTGTTGGCCGATGGTCCAAGTGCTGTGTTGCGCCACGCGCTGAATGCTGGTGGTTATATGAGCGAGTTGAAGGCTGAAAACACGGTGGAATCGGCTGGGCGCGAAGAAAACATCAATGAATTGATTGGTGTTGCTGCCGAATTTACGCAAGTTGACGAGTTTTTGGAGCAGGTTGCACTCGTTGCTGACACCGATCAACTCGATTCGGATAACCATGTCACATTGATGACGTTGCACTCAGCAAAGGGTCTCGAGTTTCCGGTCGTATTTATTGTGGGAGTGGAAGAAGGAATTTTTCCGCACAACCGAGCGCTCAACGATCCAGTCGAATTGGAAGAAGAACGGCGACTTGCATATGTAGGGATCACGCGCGCCAAAGAACAACTCGTGCTCAGTCATGCATGGAGCAGAAGCTTGTATGGCTCGACGCAGTACAACCCGCCATCCCGATTTTTGAGTGAGATTCCCGACGAATTGATACAACGAGAAGGCAGCGTCGATTCAGGTGCAGACTCTGAGCGGTACAGCTTTCGGTCACACGCCGATCGCGGCTATGCGCCGCAGCAACGCCTCAATCGAAACAACACCAATGTTGCACCTGTATCAACTGCTCACCAACAAGATGCCAATCACGGGTTTCGAATTGGTGACGACATCGAGCATCCAACATTTGGCGAAGGCGTAATTATCGAGATTCGTGGCGCGGGTGAAAAAGCTGAGGCAACAATTCGTTTTCGATTGGTGGGAACCAAGCACCTCTCGCTGGCCTGGGCTCCGCTCAAAAAACCAGGTTCGTGAACTGAAACATCACCTGTAATCCCGGCTGAAACATCAGCCTTGCAAGTCGATCAACAACGTTGAACGGGCCTCAATAATCGGCGTGACATCGCTCGGTTTTTGTAATTGATCGGACTGCAAGGTTCGACCATCGCAATCGGTAAACATATGCGACTGCTGAATCTGCGACACCAAGCAATCGGAACTCTTGTCGGCGGGGTACGCGTAGTAGACCTGCCAGCCCTTGAGCGGGTCGGTGCCGTAATGCTCAATGACGATAGAGCGTTTGCCATTGACATCTCGCAGGTCGGGGTACAGGATTGGGCCACTTTTGGCAATCGACTCGGCGACGTCGGTTACCTGACCAACGACGAATGTTCGGGCGCCTTGTACGACCTGGCGCTCACTGCGCTCTGTGGCAAATGTCGCCATCAGCCAGGTCACACCAAAGAGAACGGCAAAAAAGAGTAGCCCTCCTGCGATTGGCAGAACCGCACGGGCGAGTGGCGAGCGAAGGCGAATTTCCATGCTTCTAGTGTGGCCGAGAGCGACGAAATGTACGCCCTCGATTGAGTTGGAATCGGTCACTCCCGAGGGCGTAAGGTTCTGAGGTCGTGAAACGTCCTTACCGAGTTGTTGTGGCCAAGCCAGGCCTAGATGGCCATGATCGTGGCGCCAAGACGATCACGCGCGCCCTTCGAGACCATGGATTTGAAGTCATCTATACGGGATTACATCAGTTGCCCGAACAAATTGCCGAGACCGCACTGCAAGAAGATGTGGACGCCGTTGGGCTGTCGCTGTTGTCGGGAGCGCACCTCACACTGTTTCCTCGGGTGATGGAAGAATTGCGCACGCGCGATCTCGGAGACGTGCTCATTTTTGGTGGCGGAGTAATTCCTGATGCCGACGCGATTGAGTTGCGCAGTCAGGGTGTTGGTGAAATATTTGGGCCAGGTACTTCGCTCAAAGAAATTGCAACATGGCTTGAGCAAACGCTTGATGCTCGAGAACACTAAACGCCAGAACAACAATCGCCAGAACAAAAAACGCCAGAACAAGTTAAGAAAGTAGAGCAATGGACCTTTTCGAATATCAGGGCAAACAATATTTTGCCAAGTACAACATTCCGGTGTCTGCAGGTGGGGTAGCAACGACTGTTGAAGAAGCAGTTGCAGTTGCAGCGACCGCACAGTACCCAGTTGTGGTGAAAGCGCAAGTACAAGTTGGTGGTCGTGGTAAAGCGGGTGGCATCAAGTTGGCCAACGACGAATCCGAAGTGCGTCTGCATGCCGGAAACATCTTGGGCATGGACATCAAGGGGCACGTGGTCAAGCGCGTGTGGGTTGAACACGCATCAGATATCGCCGAGGAGTATTACGCCTCGTTCACACTCGATCGCGCAGCAAAGCAGCACCTCTTGATGTTGAGTGCCCAAGGCGGTGTTGAGATCGAAGATGTTGCAGCCAAAGATCCAACAGCAATTGTCAAGTTGCATATCAATCCGATTGATGGGTTGTCGCTTGCAACTGCACATCGCGCGTGTGTCGATGCCAAGATTCCAGCCAAAGCGCTCGATGGTGTTGCCGAGATGCTCGTCAAGTTGTATGACTGCTTCACGCAAGGTGATTGTGACTTGGCAGAGATCAACCCGCTGATCTTGAAGCCCACAGGTGAGATCCACGCACTCGATGCCAAAGTGTCACTCGATGTCAATGCATCGTTTAGGCATCCCGAGTGGGCAGAGTATGCAGCGACCGAAGAGTTGGACGCGCGCGAGCAACTTGCGCGCGAAAAGAATTTGCAATACATCGGACTTGACGGCACTGTTGGCATCATTGCTAATGGAGCGGGTCTAGCCATGAGCACACTCGACGTTGTCAATCAGGTTGGTGGATCTGCCGCGAATTTTCTCGACATTGGTGGTGGAGCAAATGCCGAGTTGATGACGGCAGCGCTTGAAGTGATCAACTCTGATCCCAAGGTCAAGAGTATTTTGATCAATATTTTTGGCGGCATCACCCGCGGTGAAGAAGTAGCAAAGGGAATCGTTGAAGCGGTCAAGCGTGTTGCACTGCGAGCACCGATTGTTATTCGTCTAGACGGCACAAATGCCGATGAGGGTCGAAAGATTCTTGCTGATGCGGGAATTCCCGAATCACAACTCACCAGTCGACCAACCATGCTCGAAGCCGCTCGCGCGGCTGTCGAGATGGCCAAGTAGGAGAACGAATCATGGCAATTTTTGTAGATCAAAACACCAAGGTGATTGTGCAGGGCCTCACAGGTGGCCAAGGGCGTTTTCATGGACTGCGCAATAAGGCTTATGGCACGCAAGTTGTCGGCGGAGTGACGCCAGGAAAGGCTGGTCAGGATGTGGAAGGCATTCCAGTTTTTGACTCGGTCGCCGATGCTGTCAAAGCCACAGGTGCAAACGCATCATTTATTGCAGTGCCGCCGAAAGCAGCACCAGCAGCAATTCTCGAAGCAGCCCGTGCGGGAATTGGTTTTGTCGTGTGCATCACCGAAGGAGTGCCGGCACAAGACGAGGCACGTGTATTTGCCACGTTGCAACGCGACTATCCCGCAACACGTTTGCTCGGCCCAAACTGCCCAGGCATCATTAGCCCGGGCAAGTGCAACATCGGCATTACCGCTGGTGAAATTGCGCAACTGCCAAGTGCCTCTGGCCCAAACGTTGGAATCGTTTCGCGTTCCGGCACGCTGACTTATCAAGCGCTGTACGAACTCAAGCAACAGGGCATTGGTGTGAGCACATGCGTTGGTATTGGTGGAGACCCAGTGCCAGGTACTTCATTTGTTGATTGTCTTGCACAGTTTCAAGCCGACCCAGAGACCCACGCAATCATCATGATCGGCGAGATCGGTGGTTCTGCCGAAGAAGAGGCTGCCGAATTTATTACCAATCATGTGACCAAACCGATGAGCGCCTACATCGCTGGTGTTACTGCACCTGCTGGCAAAAAGATGGGTCATGCTGGAGCCATCGTGTCGGGTGGCAAGGGCACAGCCCAGGGCAAAATGGACGCATTACGCGCTGCAGGCGTGCAGATTGGATTGAATCCAACTGAGGCTGGCATGTTGATGGCAGAAATTGTTCAGTCGTTACGCTCTGTGTAGATGAATCGGCCACAATCTTTAAAATATCTGCCAGGCCTCGACGGTCTGCGCGCAGTCGCGGTCATCGCCGTGATTCTGTATCACGCCAACAAGAGTTGGGTGAGTGGCGGTTTCCTTGGTGTTGAAGTGTTCTTTGTTATCAGCGGGTATTTGATCACGACGCTCCTGATCAACGAATCGGAACAACATGGGAAAATTGACTTCAAAGGGTTTTGGATGCGTCGTGCGCGCAGGTTGTTGCCTGCGTTATGGACTCTGCTCGTTGGTGTAACGACATATTGCGCACTGTTCGAGCGCGACACCCTTGGCAGTCTGCGTGGAGATGTGGTGGCCGCTTTTGTCTATGGCTTCAATTGGTTTCAAATCTGGGTTGGCACTTCGTACTTCAGCGCGTTTGGGTTTGTGCCGCTTCGGCACCTGTGGTCGCTCGCTGTAGAAGAGCAGTTTTATTTGGTTTGGCCAGTACTGATTGCCGTCGTGCTCAAGATTTTTGGACGTAGACCCATGCTGTTGGGGACAATGTTTTTTATTGCATCGATCGCAGTGTCTGTATATGTTGCAAAAACGTTTGAACCAGGCGCGAGTGGCTCAGTGCTTGAGACTCCAGATCATTACCTCTCGCTTTTTGGACATCCAGTTTCGAAAGTTGACTTTTTGTTTTTGGGAACGCTTGGACGTTCGGGCGGATTACTGATTGGGTCGGCACTCGCTTTTTGGTGGAAGCCATCAATGTTTCATGAAAACCACCCAACATCAGAACGCCATCTTGTCTCAATTGTTGGATGGATCGGTGTTGTCGGACTTGGAGCGATGCTGTGGAGATTTCATGATGTGGTCGAAGGGGGTGTTGACGGTGGATCGAGTGGCTATGCGCCGTTATTCCAAGGTGGATTTCTTTTAGTCGGTCTTGCCAGCATCGCCATCATTGCTGCGGCTGTGCATCCTCACACGCTGCTCGCAACACGCGTGCTCGGCAACCCGGTTTTCGTCTATCTCGGGCAGAGGTCTTACGGTTTGTATCTCTTTCACTGGCCAATTTTCCAGTTTTATCGACAGTTTGCCGGCAAGGCGCTCAACCCCATTGAGTTCGTGTTGCTCTTTACACTTGCACTTATTTTCACAGAGGCTTCGTATCGATTCATTGAGATGCCGGTGCGATCCGGTCGTTTGCGTGAAGGGTGGGACAAGTTTCGCCACCCGCGACTGGATTCAGACCGAGACAAGCGACAGGGGATAATTGCCATTGGGGTAGTCGTGGCAGTGGTGCCGATCTTTGCGTTAGTGAGCCTTGCTACAGCACGAGTCAAGCTTGATGAGATTGGTCAAAGTCTTGCCGATGGTGAAAGTGATGTTGTCAACGTGTTGACGAGTACAACACTTGCAGTTGCAGCAACAACTGTTTTACCTGGCGCACCTGGTGTTACAGATACCGTTGTTCCCTCGCCATCGACAACGACACTCGATGGACAGGTCATCGAGATCATTGCCATTGGCGACTCGGTGATGCTCGGTGCTGCCAACGCGCTCACCGAACGTGGAATCACGGTTGATGCACTCAAGAGCAGGCCATTTCGTCAAGCGCTCGAAATCTGCAACTACCTCAAATCGGTCAATCGACTCGGCGAAATCGTGATCATTCATCTTGGCACCAATAATTATGTCGAAGAAAAAACATTGGATGACATCATGGTTCCATTAGCCGATATAGACACAGTTGTTTTTCTCACTAATCACGTGCCAAGTAAGAAATGGCAAGATCCAAACAATGCGTTAATGCAAGCGTTGCCAGACAAATATGGAAATGTGAAGATCCTTGACTGGTACACCATTGCCAAGGCTCATCCCGAATATTTATATGGAGACAAAATTCACCTCAACCCAGAAGGTCAGGCCATCTATGCCGACCTCATCATGCAAGCAATAGGAAAGTAGTGTTTGAGTTATGACATCTTCAGCAACATCCCCAGTACGAGTAACAATTACTGGAGCAGCAGGTCAAATTGGATACAGCCTGCTGTTTCGCATTGCATCTGGTGCGATGCTTGGCCCAGACACTCCAGTAATTCTGCAATTGCTTGAAGTTACTCCCGCACTCGGTGCGCTTGGTGGCGTAAAGATGGAGTTGGACGACTGCGCATTTCCAAACCTGGTCGACGTGGTGATGACCGACGACCCAAATGTCGCATTCGGTGATACCGATATTGCGTTGCTCGTTGGCGCGATGCCTCGCAAAGACGGCATGGAGCGCAGCGACTTGCTGTCCGCAAATGGTGGGATCTTCAAACCGCAAGGCATTGCAATTAGCGAAAATGCTAAAAAGAATATCAAGGTGTTAGTCGTTGGCAACCCAGCAAACACCAACGCAGCAATTGCCATGCACAACGCAAAAAATATTGACCCACGTCAATTCACTGCCATGACGCGTCTCGACCACAATCGTGCAATTAGCCAACTTGCACAGCGCGTAGGACGACCTGTTTCGTCCATTACAAAGATGACGATCTGGGGAAATCATTCGACAACGCAGTATCCAGACTTGTTTCACTGTGAAGTGGATGGCAAAAATGCCGCAGAGTTGGTCAATGATCAGACATGGATTGAAGAAACGTTTATTCCAATCGTTGCCAAACGTGGTGCAGCAGTAATCAAGGCTCGTGGGTCGTCTTCGGCAGCGAGTGCGGCAAATGCCGCAGTCGATCACATACGTTCGTGGGTCTTGGGCACTCCAACAGGCGATTGGGTTTCCATGTCAGTGCCTTCAGACGGTAGTTATGGCGTGCCGCAAGGCGTGATGTCATCGTTTCCTTGTGTTTGTGAAAACGGAGACTACAAGATCGTGCAAGGTCTCGATATTGATACTTTCAGTCGTGCACGGATTGATGCGTCGGTTGCTGAGTTGATTGAAGAGCGTGATGCTGTGAGACAACTTGGTCTGATTTAGTCGACAAGTTGTTGTAACGCTTATCCAGTCTTTTGAGCAAGCGCAGCCTCGGTGTCGGCGCGTGAGCGTGTGCAACCCAGAGGATCTCGCTTGACAATTGCATTCTTCTCTTTTGTTGGCGACAACTGAATTCCCTTGCGCCACGCATCCAGATATTTTTGTGGCCAAATTTCGCCCTGCAATAAAAATGCCTCTGCGCGCGGGCAGATTCTCGACATTCCCAAATGTGTGTGACAGCGTGTAATGCTGGCATTTCCAGACGCTCCCATCACACCGATCCAGTCGCCAGCGTTGACCGATTGACCAGTTGCAACCTTGATTCTGCCAAGGTGGGCGAAGTAGTAGCGCACATCATCTTCTCCAAGAAGAGTGATGGTTTTACCACCTCGCGTGCCAGGTGCATCTAATTTCTTTGTCCATTTATCAATTGTGCGCGTCTGTGAAATCACGCCAGATGTCGGTGCAAGTACCCGCGCATAACAACCTGCTACATCAACAGCAGGGTAATCAATATGGTCGCTTGGGTAGTTGACTGCAACTTTGGAGAACGGAAAAACGTAGAGCAGAGGAGACTCGTCATCCGCGACCAGACTCTGGACCGGAGCGAGGAGCGTGTTAATTGCAACAATTGCTACAACTAGTATCGTTTTCAAAATCGTATTGATGCGTGGTCTCAAGCGCATACTTGCGATCGTAGTGTGACGGCGCCAAATGTTACGGTTGGACAATGAAGAGAAAATTTTTTATCGACACAGACACAGCAAGTGATGATGCTGTTGCCCTCATTATTGCGCTTCGGCACTCTGATATAGAAGTTGTTGGGATTGGAGTCGTTGCTGGCAACGTGCCGCTAGAGCTCGGTGTGCAAAATGCCTTATACACACGCGAGTTGTGCGGGTCGAACACGCCAATTTATGCTGGTGCGAGCAAGCCTCTCTCTCGAGAGTTGCGTACAGCGCAGTTTGTGCATGGCCAAGACGGCATGGGGGATATCGGTCTCAATCTCGAGGGACGGCACCCAAATGTCGGCGACGCAGTTGACGAACTCATCAAGTCGGCGCACGAGTTTGATGGAGTGCTTGAACTGGTGACGCTTGGGCCGTTGACCAATGTTGCCCTCGCACTGCAAAAAGATCCAAGCATTGCCAATAAATTCAAACGATGTGTAGTGATGGGTGCAGTTGCTGATCACATTGGAAACGTCACGCCAGTTGCCGAGTTCAATATGTGGGTCGATCCGGAAGCCGTAGAGATCGTGTTGAAATCTGGGATGAAGCTTGAGTTCGTGGGTTGGGACATCTCGCGCAAGTTTGCTGTGATCACTCCGGCAGAGTCACGGATGTTGAGAGCAATGGACACGCCGTATGCGACATTTGCTATTGACATTCAACGAGTGCTGGAAAAGTTTTGTGCCAACGAAACCCACCTTGCTGGGTTTGATTTGCCCGATCCGATTGCAATTGCCTACGCCATCAACGCAGGCGTTGCTGATGAGGTGCGCGAGATGCATCTTGTTGTCGAAACGGATTCGCCAACAACTGAGGGCATGGTTGTGATGGACACACTTGGCGTGATGCACGAGTCGCCAAATGCGCTCGTAGTGACGAGCGCCAGACACGATGTGTTTATGTCGATGCTGATGGATGCTCTCGAAGCATGAGTCAGCATTCGCCGCTCGACAAAGCATTTGTGCAATTGGGTGTTACCACGCGCAATGGTCACGATGAGTCGATGCACTATGGCGCAGTAATTGGTCTGGCGCGAGATGGGTCAATTGAGTTTGCACTTGGCGATCCAGCAACAATCGTGTTTCCGCGTTCGTCAACTAAGCCCATCCAGGCCACGGCCATGGTGGCAAGCGGGCTCAACTTGCCTCCGCGATTGCTTGCTCTTGTTTGCGCTAGTCACGATGGGTCGCCGATGCATCTTGCTGCCGCACGCGAAATCTTGGCAACGGCTGGTTTGACTGAAGACGATCTTGGCAACACCAAAGATTTTCCGCTCGACGATGCTGCTGCTGCAGATGTAGTGCGCGGTGGCGGAGTACAGACCAAGTTGCAAATGAATTGTTCTGGTAAGCACTCTGGCATGCTGGCGACGTGCGTACACAATGGCTGGTCGCATGATGAGAGTTATTTGTTTGAGTCGCATCCATTGCAACAGCGCATTACTCAGATGGTGCCAGAGTTGAGCGGCGAAGAGGCGGTCTTTATTGGCATCGACGGTTGCGGTGCGCCAGCACACGCAATGTCACTTACTGCACTTGCACGCGTCTTTCGTAGTGTGGTGATGTCAGACCCAACAAGTGCTCCAGGCAAAGTAGCCAATGCAATGCGCAGTCACCCGGAAATGGTGGGTGGACCAACTCGTGACGTCACGCTATTGATGCAAGGTGTGCATGGTTTGCTTGCCAAAGACGGAGCAGAGGGAGTGTTTGCAGTGGCGATGCCAGATGGGCGAGCAGTTGCCCTCAAGATCGCTGATGGAGCAAATCGTGCGCGTCCACCAATGATGAAGTTTGCACTTGAAGCGCTTGGAATCGACACGTCAAGTGTTGACCCAAGGGCGTTTGATTCAACGATTTATGGTCATGGCAAGCCTGTTGGCAACGTGCGCATTACCGCAACGCTGTAACTCGCTAGAAATCTTGACTAGCGATTAACTATTAGCCCTCGTAATACGAGTCGGTGACTGTGAGCGCCTGATCAATAATTGCGATACCCTCGCGCACTTCGTCTGGTGTTGCATTGCAAGGCGGCACAACATGAGTGCGATTGAAATGCACGAATGGCCAAAGTCCAAGTTTTTTGCACTCGACAGCAAAGTCGACCATCGGTTTGGCATCTGCACCTGTTGCATTGAATGGAACGAGAGGTTTGCGCGTTTCGCGGTTGCTCACGAGTTCAATTGCCCAAAATACGCCAAGTCCACGAACATCACCGACTGATGGATGCTTGGCCTTGAGTTTTTCGAGTTCTGGACCGATGACATCAGTGCCAAGCATGCGAGCATTCTCAACAATTTTTTCTTCTTTGAAGATGTTGATCGACGCAACTGCAGCAGCACACGAAAGAGGGTGTCCGCTGTATGTAAGGCCACCTGGATAGACACGATCTTTGAACGAATCAGCAATCTTTTGGCTGATGATCACACCACCGAGTGGAACGTAACCAGAGTTCACGCCTTTGGCAAAACAAATCAGGTCTGGTGTAACACCCCAGTGATTCACCGCGAACCACTCGCCGCAACGTCCAAAACCGGCCATCACTTCGTCGCACATCATCATGATGCCATAGCGATCGCACAGTTCACGAACACCTTTGAGGTAACCGGCGGGTGGCACCAAAATTCCATTCGTGCCAATAACTGACTCAAGCCCGATCATTGCCACGGTGTGTGGCCCTTCCACCATCAAGACTTCTTCTAAATGTTGCAATGCACGTTGACACTCTTGCTCGTCGCTCGAAGAGTGAAATGCAGATCGATATGGGTACGGCCCCCAAAACTTGACTGCACCCGATGCACCTGTCTCGTTTGGCCAACGGCGTGGGTCGCCAGTAAGTGCGATGGCGCCTGAAGTCGATCCGTGGTACGAACGATACATTGTCAAAACTTTGTGACGACCCGTATGAAGCTTGCTCATGCGCACAGCATTTTCTGCTGCCTCTGCACCACCGTTAGTAAAGAACACCATGTTGAGATCACCTGGCGCGAGTTCAGTAATTAAGCGTGCTGCTTCAGAGCGAGCATCGTTCGCAAATGATGGGGCAACCGTGCACAACTTGCCGGCTTGTTCTTGAATTGCGGCAACAAGTTTTGGATGTTGGTGACCAATGTTGAGGTTGACGAGTTGGCTTGAAAAGTCGAGGTACTTTTTGCCAGTCGAATCCCAGAAGTAACTGCCGAGCCCACCAACAATTTCAGTTGGATTCAGCGTTCCTTGCGCAGACCACGAATGAAATACGTGTGCGCGGTCGTCAAGATATGCCTGGGTCTTTGTTGCTTCAAGTGTCATAGCAACAGCCTAATCTGCGGGAATTACGAGTTGAGAGTTGCCACAACCCGCTTGTGTAATTGTGACCAAGCGCCAGCCAATCCCGCGTGTAGCGAGAAGTTTTCAACTTCGCCAAGCGTGACCCATTGCAGATCTTCCGATTCGGCATTTGCTGTGTATGCACCAGCGTCGCCGTTGGTGTGTGCAATCACTGTGTCGTAGCGCCACGGGCCATGGTCGTCACTAAATACATCGCGCACGACGTAGTCGTCGCTATTGATGCCAGCTTCTTCTGCGGCTTCGCGGCCAGCAGCCGTCACTGAATCTTCATGACTGTCAAGTGCGCCTCCTGGCAGAGCCCACGTTCCGCCACCGTGTGTCCATGCAGCGCGCAGTTGCAACAACACGTGAGGTTCAGATTTGTCGAGGCGCACGAGCAACAAACCTGCAGCACCGTGAAGACCCCAATGTTTGTGACCGCATGAGCACATCACCCAACCGTCTCCGTCTCGAAAAGCCATGACTTAGATCGTAGTTTCGGTTGCGGCCTGAGCCTCAAGCCGCGCACTTGCTCGTGTGGCTGCGCGCGCAGTTGCCTGTGCTGCAGTGATCTCGGCGTGGTGCGCATGGCACAGCACCTCAAGACCACCGCGACCTGTGCTGTCGGGTTGCAGATGATGATGACATCCAGGACCGTAGCCCTTGCCGTCGCGTGGTTCGATGTGGTTGACCTCGCAGTCGCGACGCGCAGCCATGCAGCCAACACGAATGCAGTGATATTTTGCACGACGTTTTGCCGACGATCGAGCAAATCTCCAGATGTGTTCGCGTTGCCAGGCGCGACCACATGTGTCAGAGCACCAGGTGGTGCGTCGCTTACCTGTAATTATTTCGTTACACCAGTGGCAGCGTCCAATTTCTCCTTGCCACTTGCTGAGCGGGCATGTAATGCGCTCGGCAACGAGCGGAGGTAACTCGAGTTTGTTAACTGCATGTTTCGTTTGCTTGCGTTGAGTAGCCATGGGCGTTCATAAACAATAACAATCCTGAAACATGTTGTAGACACAGTCGAAATATTGCTCTCCTAATCTCTTTTGCGTTCGGCTGCAATGGCGCCTCTGAACGCGTCTGTATTTCTGTGGCAACTCAACAGTTGTCCTTACCCGAATGGAGAGAAGTATGAAGTTTTTACTCGAAACACCAGACCCGGTCACTGTGCTCGGTCAGCAGGTGAGCTTGATGTGGATTGTGATTGGAGCAGCGTTAGTTATCTTCATGCAGGCAGGGTTTGCGCTTGTTGAAACTGGAATGACCCAAGCAAAAAACGCAGCACACGTTGTGAGTACCAACTTCGCAATTTTTGGTCTTGGTTTCATTGGTTTTTATTTGGTCGGATTTGCTTTCTCGTTCGGCGGTTTTTCCTATTCCGCTTTTGGAATGGACGCACCAGTTGGGTCTGCATTGCTCGGTAGTGGTGACTGGATCTTTTTATGGAAGGGCGGCTGGGCACTGTCTGGCAGCGCAGTAACTCCAGCAGTGGTTGGCTTCTTTTTGTACATGGTTGCGTTCATGGACACTGTTGCCACTATTCCAACCGGGTCGATGGCCGAGCGTTGGAAATGGAACAGTTTTGTGCTGTGGGGTTTCTTTTGCGGCGCTATTTACTATCCAATCATTGCTGCGTGGACGTGGGGTGGTGGCTGGTTGGCAAAAACCTGGAGCTCCATGTCATTGGGCGCTGGCTACGTCGACTTTGCGGGCTCTGGTGTTGTGCACGCGGTAGGTGGAGTAGCAGCATTTACAGGGGCAATTGTGTTGGGGCCGCGCATCGGAAAGTTTGGTGCGGACGGCAAGCCACGCACGATTGCTGGCCATCACGTGCCAATGGCGATGCTCGGAACATTCATTTTGTTGTTCGGATGGTTTGGATTTAATGCGGCGAGCACATTTGCGGCAACCGATGTGCAGTTTGCTGTCGCAGCGGTGAACACTGCAATTGCTGGTGCGTTTGGTTCGATCACTGCGATGTTGTACATCACTCGCAAAACCGGCAAACCAGACCCAGGCATGATGATCAACGGAATGCTTGCGGGTTTGGTGGCAATAACGGCAGCATGCGCATTTGTTGCACCATGGGCCGCTGCCGTTATCGGGGTAATCGCAGCAATCTTGATTATTGAATCGGTGTACTTTTTTGAGCGCCGCGGTATCGATGATCCAGTTGGTGCAATTTCAGTACACGGTGTCGGTGGTCTTTTCGGCACGCTGAGCGTGGGCATCTTTGCCAACGGGAGTTATGGCGCGGGTTGGAATGGGTCGGCGAGTGAGGGAGTGAAAGGCGTCATCAAGGGCGATTGGGGCCAGTTAGGCGCACAGGCTCTCGGCGCAATCACCATCATCGTGGTCTGCGGCACTATTTCATACGCATTCTTTGCCTTGCAGAACAAGTTCACAAAGGGCGGAATTCGTTCGAAGGCCGAAGACGAAATTGTCGGTCTTGATATGGCAGAGATGGGTGTACTCGCGTACCCAGAATTTAGCGGTTCACACAAATAATCTGTTGCGGCTCATTGAGCGCCGCGTGTTCTTACTCGCGTGGATTGTTGTCGATGAATTCGACAATGATCTGCGCGAGTTGTTCACCTTTGTTTTCTTGCAAGAAGTGACCCGCGTCTGTGATTGTCACGTGTGGTTGGTTGGCTGCACCTGGCACATCTCGCATAAACGCTTTTTCTCCACCCGCAGTGACCGGATCTTGATCGCTAAAAGTGCACAAGAATGGTTTTTCAAACTTGCGCAGTACACCCCACGCGATCTCATTGTCACGGTTGGATGGGTCATCAATCGTCACTGGAACGAATGTTGGGAAGATACGTGCCCCAGACTTATAGGTCTCGTCAGGAAATGGTGCATCGTATGCATCGACCTCTGTAGGCGAAAGTGCTTTGAGGCTTCCGGCATTAACAATTGTGCCGACAGGAAATGTCGGAGTGGTTTGCGAGAAGTTGCGCCACTGCATAAATGCATCGTTGGAAGAAAAGTCGACCTTGCGGCCAATCGGTAGGCCGGTGTTGCCAGCAACGACTCGGTCAAATCGTTCTGGTTCGGCAGTTACTAGTCGCAGACCCACAAGTCCGCCCCAGTCTTGGCCAAAGAATGTGATGTGGCGCAGTTGCAGTTTGTCAAAAATGAGTTCGCTCATCCATGCAACGTGCCTGGCGTATGAATAGTCAGTTTGTTCGGTTGGCTTGTCTGAGCGACCAAAACCGACCAAGTCGGGCGCTATCACTCGGTGTCCTGCTGCGAGCAAGATCGGGATCATCTTGCGGTAGAGGTAGCACCACGATGGCTCACCGTGCATCAGTAGCACCGGATCTGCATCGCGCGGGCCTTCGTCGATGTAGTGAACTCGCAACACTCCGCCCTCAAGGTCGGAGATTTCGCAATAGTGCGGCTCGTAGTTGTAGTCGTCGAGATTGTCAAACCGTTCATCTGGTGTGCGTAGTGTTTTCATTTTGATGTCCTTTGTATTTGTATTTGCTAAATAGTGAGTTAGATCGTCGTTGCTGTGAGGTCGTCGCCAAGCACGATTTCGCCCGCAAAGTGCGCGGCGGCAAGTGCGCGCCACTCTTCTTCTTGGCCGGGCTGAATGCCTGGTACGTAGTGCGTCAAAATCAATTTCTTGACACCAGCACGCGTTGCGGTTTGTGCTGCTTGCTCTACCGTTGAGTGGTAATCCAGAATGTCGAGGAAGCGTTTGTTTTTTACAAGGCTAACGAGATCTGCACGTAACACTGTTTGTACGTATGCATCTGCACCTTTGCAAATGGCATCCAGAGTTTCGCAAGGAATGCCGTCTCCGCCAAGCACAACTGATTTGCCCTCGTGTTCGATGCGATACGAAACTGTTGGCTCAACAGGCGCATGATTGGTTTGGCCAACCGAAATTTGTGCTTCACCAAGTGTGAATGTCATGCCGGGCGTTACTTCGATGACAATGATTTTTGGTTGCCACGTCAACGTGTCTGGGTGATGCGCAAGCCGGTAACTGATGTCTGGTGCAAGTGATGCGAGTATTCCGTTGACCACTTCTTGCGTGCGTGGTGGTCCGTAAATATGGAGTGGAGTTTCTGCCTGGCTCATGATGTAGTGCGTGGTGATGACATCGTTGAGGTCGGTGAGGTGATCACTGTGCAGATGGGTGATCAGTACACCTGACAAGAAGATAGGTAACGAGCCAGCGCCAGTGAGTCGCATCACAACGGCGCGACCAGCATCTACCAAAATCTGAGTTGCGCCGGCTTTTACTAACGTTGCAGGACCACCACGCTTTGCGTCTGGCATTGGGCTTCCTGTGCCGAGCAAAATGATGTCCATGAGTTCTCCTGATGTCGTGCATGTAGATCTGCGATAGCAAACATAGCAATCTTTTCGCATACACTATGAGAAAACTTGGTGAACAACATTATTCGAGCTTGAAAGGTGGCTGTGTATGGCAATGAACAATTCGGTGCACCCAAATGAACCTCATTTTGCGGGCATGATCGATTCGTCGTATCAAACATCGACACCGTCGTGGCCAGAGCTGCCAAAGGGTCTGCACGGGGCCAACGTCATCACCATTGTGTTTGACGATATGGGCTTTAGCCACCCGAGTTGCTTTGGCAGCACACTGCACACGCCAAATATCGATCGCCTTGCACAAAACGGTTTGCGGTACACGGGCTTTCACACAACAGCATTGTGTTCGCCGTCTCGAGCAAGTTTGCTCACCGGCCGCAATCATCACGCAGTTGGTATGCGCGGAGTTTCGAACTGGAATACCGGATTCCCAAACATGCGCGGAGGCATCACGCCAAAGGCAGCAACAATGGCCGAAGTATTGCGGCTCGAAGGATATGCAACGTTGTGTGCAGGCAAGTGGCACCTCGCGCCAATGGAAGAGTGCACGGCGGCTGGCCCACACACCAACTGGCCGTTGCAAAAAGGTTTCGATCGCTTCTACGGATTTTTGAATGGCGAGACCGATCAGTTTTATCCTGAGCTCACGCAAGACAACCAACACATTTTGCCGCCGCGCACACCTGAAGAGGGCTATCACCTTTCGGAAGATCTTGTCGATCAGTCGACAACATGGATTCGAGATTTAGTTTCGGTGCGACCAGATCGCCCGTTTTATTTGTATCTCGCATTCGGCGCACAACACGCACCGCATCACGCACCGGACAGTTATTTGGCAAAGTGGCGCGGCAAGTTTGACGAAGGTTGGGACGTACATCGCGATGTGTGGTTTAAGCGACAAATCGAGATGGGCATTATTCCGCCCGACACCGTGCTTTCACCACGCAACCCAGGCGTGCGCCCATGGGTTGAGTTAACTGCCAATGAAAAACTTTTTGCATGTCGTTTACAAGAAGCATTTGCTGCGATGCTCGACCACACCGATGCGCAGATTGGTCGCTTGCTCGACTTTCTTGACAAACACAATCTGACCGACAACACGATGATTGCATTGCTGTCGGACAACGGTGCGAGTCGCGAAGGTGGACCACAAGGAGTTGTAGACGAATTCAGTTTTTTCAACAGCATGTGGGAAGACGTGGACGACATGGTTGCCAACCGGCTCGACGACATCGGCACCAAGAATGCGCACTCCAACTATCCGTGGGGTTGGTCGCAAGTGGGCAATACACCGAGCCGTTGGTACAAGTCGCAAACATACGGCGGAGGCATTCGTGACTCGCTGATTCTTCACTGGCCAAAAGGAATCGATCAACCAGGTGGCATTCGCCCACAGTTTTGCCACATCACCGACATTGCGCCAACGGTGTATGAAGCGCTTGGCATCACTGTTCCACCTATGGTGAATGGGCACGGACAGATGCCGATGCATGGCGAGAGCCTCACATACACGTTCAATAATGCAACGCGAGAAACCAAGCGCGGCCCACAATATTTCGAGATGATGGGTCACCGCGCTATCTGGGCCGACGGTTACAAGGCGGTCACGTTTCACGATCAAAACGTGCCGTACGAAAATGACACGTGGGGTTTGTACAAACTCGACGAAGATTTTTCGGAGATGCATGACTTGTCTACAACTCAACCAGCAAAGCTCAAAGAGATGATTGCGTTGTGGTGGGAGCAAGCCGAGTTGCACGGAGTGCTGCCGCTTGACGATCGAGGCATAGAGATTTTTGGCTCAAAGTCACGTCCTGGTTCGCCACACTATGGCAATACCTATACGTATTTTCCACCGGTTGCGCATATTCCTGCAGATGCATGCCCACTGTTGAGCGGTCGGGCATGGACAATTACTGCAGACATCATTGTTGGCAACGTCCCACTTGAAGGCGTGATTTACGCGCGCGGCGCCCACAACGTCGGACACTCGTTCTTCGTCAAAGATTCTGTTTTGCACTTTGACTACAACGCGCTTGGCAAACATCAGCGAGCGAGTGCGCCGATTTCGTTGCAGTCCGGAAATCATCAAATAGGCGTCCGATTTGATCGTGGAGATTCCACAGGAACGATCACGCTGACGGTCAATGGAAAAGATGTTGGCTCGGTGCACATTCCGAAGATTGTGCGAGTACTGGGCTCAATGGGAATGGATTTGGGGAGTGATCAGTTGTCGCCTGTGGTGAGTGACTACGTTGCGCCATTTGCATGTAACTCCACGATCTCTAAGGTGCATTTCGAAATTCGAAGTCGACCAACCAAAGCAGACATCGATGCGTTCTTACTCACCGAAGCAGCAAAGGAATAACACTTTTATGTCAAACGATTTGATCCTTGATTCATTGCAGCGGCGCATGAAGGCCTTGCATTCGCTGTATGACCAAGCCTTAAGCACGATGACGATTGATCACGTCAATCACTTTGAGCGCGAGGGCGTCATGCCGATCGCTTTCAGTCTGTTTCACATTGTCAACATGATTGACGCATCGTTCATGATGATCACCGGCGTTACTCCGGTCTGGAACGATGAGTGGAAGGCCCGCGTCAATCCATCTATTGCCGATCACGGCAAGCACAAGACGGTAGATGAAATGGTTGGCCAACGCATTGGCAACTACGAAGCATTTCAAGAGTACCTGCAGTTGGTTTTTGGCCGCGTGCACTCATGGCTCGAGACATTGGATGCTGGCGAACTCACACGAGTTGTGATTGCTCGTCCGTTTCCACCGCAGATTGAGTCGACATATTCGGCTCGCGTGGC
This sequence comes from Ilumatobacteraceae bacterium, assembly GCA_964203725.1. Taxonomy (GTDB): domain Bacteria; phylum Actinomycetota; class Acidimicrobiia; order Acidimicrobiales; family Ilumatobacteraceae; genus UBA3006. The sequence goes on from CAXNNK010000001.1 coordinate 25,612, forward strand.
GGGCGACGTGGGTATCACGGTGTTGGATGCGGTTGAATGCTGGATCTATCAACACGGTCTTCGCCATATGGGCGAGATTGAACTCGCGCGCGGACTTGTTGGTCTTGGGGGAATGACGAGTTAGTACGGGCAAAAATCTCTTGCGCTACTAGACGCAGCGATTACGGATGGTTCCAACGCCTTCAAGAGTTGTCTCGATAATGTCACCGCACTGCAAGTAGATAGGTGGCTTGCGACCATGCCCCACACCAGCAGTGGTACCAGTAAAAATTGCGTCACCTGGAAAAAGCTGGCAGATGCCCGAGAGATACGAAACAATTTCTGAAACATCGAAAATCATGTCGTTGGTCATGGTGTCTTGTCGTGTTTCGCCGTTGACAGAACACGTCAGTCGTAAGTTGTCACGACTGGCATTGTCCTGCATGTCGGTAACCCACGGACCCATCGGTGTAAAACTAGTGCGGCTTTTGCCAAGGCTGAATTGTGGCGGCACGCCGCTGTATTGAAGTGTTCGGTCAGAGATGTCTTGGCCTGCAGTGATACCTGCGATGTGTTGCCATGCATCTGCTTGAGCAATATTGATACCACCAGTACCAATCACGATGACGAGCTCTGATTCGTAGTCGCATGTTTCACCAACAAGTTGAATGTCGCCACATGGCGTGTTGATCGAGCTTTGAAACTTGGCAAACGTGAGCGGAGTAGACGGGAGAGGGCTGTTCATTTCTTGGGCGTGCAATTTGTAATTGAGGCCAACAGCAAAAAGTTGACGTGGGCGAGGAATAGGACTGTCAAGTTGTTCGAGAGAGCAAGGCACTCCGTCGGTGATGTTCAGCGACTGAGCGTGAAGGGCAAGTGCATCCCAAACGCTGAAGCATGCCATCGGATCATGTGGAAGGGTTCCATCGCTTGACATTTCAACATCTACAACACGAAAGCTGTCAGATGCTCCAATTACAAACTGTGCCCGACCCTGAACCGACGCAAGTTTGAGCGACATATGAAGGCTGTGTGCGGTGATTTAGATGCGACCGTATGCGGCGCGTCGCTGTGCTTCGGCTTTTGCTCTGTCGAGACGATCTTTTTCTTTGCGCTCTGCACGGGCACGACGCTTTTCGTCCTGTGCTGCTGCATCGACAGTTGGGCCACCGGTTGCACCACGAGTTGTGGTTACTGGTGCGCTCTGAATCATGAATCGCTCATCGGTTAAAACAAGTTTGCGGAAACCACCAAGTGAAACCGAGTACTGCACGGCCATCAGGCGCACGGCGTCAAGGCCAAATGTTTCAACAAGTGCAGGAATCACCAGTTGCAAATCCTCGAGGCTCGGGTCTTCCGATTGGTCGCCCAATAACTCGATCGCTCGCTCCGTCGCTCCTTCGCCAAACAACACTCCGGTGTCGAGGTATGAGCGACGCTCCTTCATTGCCTCACGAATTTTTGGAGCAAGTGTGGCCGGTTCGGTAAATGCTCCTGCTGGCAGGGCGAGCACTTTGGCAAGGGCGTCGCGCAATTTTTCTTCGACCGCTATGGCGAGTTTGACGATCGATTCGTCGGTCAAAGTGCTAAAAACTGCCGCATAACGGCGCTCAATCAAAATGGTGTCTCTGGAGTTACTGACTGGCATTGGGTATTTCCTTTTCTGCCTCGTTGAAGCGACGCTTCAGTGTGTCAGACAAGGGCCCCCGTTACTACCTGCAACGGACTATTAGATCCAATCTGACGCGATGTTTCCTATGATGTGCCCATGAAGGCAGCCACGCCGGCGCTTGTGCGCCTCGAGCAACTTGGTATTCACTATGTTGCACACACGTTTGATCACGATCTGGCTACAACTGACGAAATTGGTTATGGCAGGGCAGCGGCTCGCGCGCTCGGTGTCGATGAGTCGCGCGTCTACAAAACGCTGCTTGCACAGTCTGAAAACGGATCACTTGTGGCTATCGTGCCAGTGAACGCGCAACTTTCTTTGAAATCTCTTGCACATGTAGTCGATGCAAAACGCTGCGAAATGGTTGAGGCTTCACAGGCGCCAAGAATCACGGGATACGTGGTGGGTGGCATCAGTCCGTTTGGTCAGAAGCGACAACTGCCAACTGTTGTTGACGAGAGCGTGTTGTTGCAAGAAACGATTTTGGTAAGTGGCGGTCGACGAGGACTCGACATCGAAATAGGAGTGAATGATTTGATCGCTGCGCTTGATGCAAAGGTTGGGGCGATAGCCGTCGTTAACGACTAATCAGTGCTTGCACTTCGCGAATATTCATTTGGTGCGACGTGTGCAACGTGAGGTCGCCAATGGTTCCGCTTGTGCCTACATTTGTTGACCATGTGACATGCCACTGCACGGCAACGTCGGCCTCGAAAAGTCCAGTTAATTGCGTTGCCGATGAGTGATGGTAGGTGTACATGCACGGAGATGACATGTGGTCTCCAAATTGCGACATCCAAATTAATCCAGAATTGTTGCAGGTGATTGGGCCCGAACCCAAGTTGCCGTCACCTGGATCAAAAATCAGTTTCTTTGGTGTGGCTTTAGTAGTCACAGAGAAAAGACCCATCGGTGTCATGACGGATGCAGTGAGTTTGACGGGGATCCACAGCACGGGATTAACCCAAATCCATGTGCCAACATCGACAAACCCTCGTCGTGCTGGCGGTGCAAAGTTGCCCCAGAGTGCCGGCAAGTTGTCGTAAACAATTGATGCTGCATGTTCGGTGAGTTGTTTTGTCGAGACTTGGGGAAGCCAGTGGTATGTAGTTTGTTTATCCTGATCGGGACATGTGAAGTCAAACAACTTGTATGTGATTGACCCAATTTGCTTGGTTACGGCTGTGCCGGGTCCAGTTGCGCTCGCATCGCGAGGTAAAGATTCCGACCATTCGCATTCCGTGTCAGCGCCTCCACCGTTCACTGGAGATGCTCCGTATTCGACGCCAGCCATTATTTGATCACCTCGAACTGCGCTGCTGATATCGACTGTTGAGTCTGGGGCTGGCGAGGATTGGATGGCGTGCACTGTGTTCGGATTTTGGAACATCAAAATTGATGTGACCACAAGAAGAGCCGTTGTCTGTCTCACGGTTGATTTCATGGCTTGTCAAATCCACATTGATCAACGTCGAATTTGATCATGCTTGCCGACCACGAAAAGAATTTCCATGTGCCATTGTCCAACTTGAGTACCCACGTAGACAGATATGAACTCACGGCGTCGTTGAAGATGATGTCGTCGGCGGCACTGTCAGTCGCGCCGGCATCGACCAAGACCATCGAGTCATATGTGCATGCGTTGACTAATGCTGTGTTGTTGTCGACAAGGCTTAATGAATCAATACGCACGAGTGCAACACCAGTGTCTTTTCGTGCGCGAATATTGGCAGCCGAATAGTCGCGTATGAGGCGATTGAGATATTCACGCCAAGGCGAATCTGGCACGGTAATCCGTGAGGCAACGCACTTTTTTGGCGCCAACATGCAGATGTTGAAGATGTGTTGATTCGAATTGAAATGACTGCGCAGTTGTGTAATCGCGTCAGGATTTGCGTCAGGAATTGTGACGGGTGTTGTAGTTGAAATTGATGGAACCAGATCCATCACAATGTCAGTTTTTTCTGTTTTTTCGAGTTTTGTGAAGTCCAATGGTGTTGCTTCTCTGTCGCCTACGCCCAATTGCACGACGCAAGAACACAACACAACAGCCAGTGGAATAAGTAGGCATTTCCTGAACGACATCCGATCCTCCTTGTTTGATGACCGAATGTGGATATTGACAGTCCAACAGTGCGATTGGCAGATCGAGCCCTACAAAGTCCCATCAAATCAACCGAAAAACAGTGTGGATGCAGACGGTAGAATTTCTAGACCCCAAAATGAGCCAACAACACCCAGACCTCGCGGCCGAACAGGCCCACATCGACAGGGCATATGAGTGCCTTGAGCGCAGTCGCACCGACGCGTGGCGTATTCGGACTCTCAACGAAGCCGACACGGGTGGCACATTTCAGGCCCGTTATGAGCGCAACGCGTTTGACGAGCAATTGGTTTTGCGACTGACCCAATTAGACCTAGGCGATGCTGCCCTCGTGTTTGGGCGCATCGATCGATTTGGTGAAGCAGAGGGCGAGATTGAAAGTTTTCATATTGGTCGTCTTGCCGTGGCAGATGAACATCGCGATCCAGTAGTTGTCGATTGGCGTGCACCGGTGTCTGAGCCGTTTTATCGAGCGACTGGACGTGAGGCAATGGGTCTTGCCCGCCGCCGCCACTTCGCTGTTAATGGCCAAAAGCTGTTGGGCATCGAAGATGAATTGTTTGGCGAAGGGCACTTAGGTGTTGGGCAGGACGAAGGTCTTGGTGGTGGTGTTGCTTCTGGTGTCGAGCAAACTGCAACGGGTTTGCGCGGGTATTCAACATTGTTAACAGCACTGGCACGCGGACGCACTGGCCAACTTGGCGACATCGTTGCAACTATCCAAGCCGAACAAGATCAGATTATTCGCTCGAGTCACAATGGCGTGCTTGTAGTGCAAGGTGGTCCGGGCACTGGTAAGACAGTCGTTGCATTGCACCGTGCTGCGTATCTGTTGTACACATTTCGCTTTCCGCTCGAAGATCAAGGCGTGTTAGTCATTGGCCCAAACCGTGTGTTCTTGCGCTACATCGAACAAGTATTGCCATCGTTGGGTGAAGCAGGTGTTGAACAAGTTGTGCTTGCCGATTTGGTACCCGGTCATCGCATTGGAGTCATTGACACCAATGCAGCAAAACGTGTCAAGGGCGATATCAGAATGGCAAAGGTGTTGACAAAAGCAGTTCACGACCGTCAGCGCCCAGTGCGTGATGATGTCGAGATTCCGTATGGTGCGGGTTTTATGCGCTTGCGGGCCACAGAGTCTGCGCGTATCGTGCGCGATGCACGACGACGGTACCGACGACATAATGCCGCCCATAGGTGGGTAGAAACCGAAGTGGTCTCGGCAATGATCGCGTCCAGCCGTAATCCAGACGCCAGTGTTGATGCAATGCGTGATTCGTTGCGTGATATTCCCGAGTTTCGCGCCACGCTCTCGCGTATGTGGCCGATGCTCACACCAGCCGAATTGCTGCATGACTTATTTGGATCTGCGGCGCTTGTGCGTTCGGCGGCCAAAGACGAGCTTGATGCCCAAGAGCATGAGTGCCTCGTGCGCGCGCGCAGTAATTCGATAGCCGAAGTGTTGTGGAGCGATAGTGACGTTGCATTGCTCGACGAAGCACTTGCGTTGTTGGGGCCACGACCGCGCAAAAACGGCAAGATTGATGAGACCGACGAGGTGCGCGTGTTTGGGCACATCGTGATTGACGAAGTGCAAGACCTCACACCGATGCAGTTGCGCATGGCATCACGCAGGTCACTCAGTGGAGCAATGACTGTTGTTGGCGACTTGGCCCAGGCAACCGGCCCATTTGCACCAAATTCTTGGTCAGATTTGTTGCAATATCTGCCAAACAAGCGCGAGCAAGAAGTCATTGGGCTATCGGTTGGTTACCGAATACCTGCTCAGATCATGTCGCTGGCCGACAAGGTGATGCTGGAAGCAGCGCCGTCTTTGCGTGCACCAAAGTCTGTTCGTGAAGGAGATTTTGGTCCTGCAATTGTTGCTGCAAAAAATAGCACTGAGCTCATCGACGTTGTGATTGAGCAAGCAAAACTTTTGCTGACCAATGTGGGAGAAGGAAATGTTGCGATCGTATGCCCAGACGATATGACAGACACGATCGATAGCGCACTCAGTGCAGCGGGCGTTGCACACGGACGCGCAAACACCACGGCGCTTGACTCGCGCCTGACCGTAGTGCCAGTGAGCGTTGTCAAGGGTCTCGAATTAGATGGCGTGCTCGTTGTTGAACCAGCACGCATTGTTGCCAGCCAAGTGCACGGATTGCGGGCACTGTATGTTGCGCTTACTCGTTCGACACAACGCTTAACCGTGGTGCACTTCGAGCCGTTGCCTGCATCAATGCAGAGCTAATTGCGCTACTAGTTATCGGTGCGGCTCGTTACTGCTGCGACTGAATTACTAAATCAAGAAACCGAAGCGCCTTGTCGGCATCTGCTGGCCGCGTGCGCTCGACCGAGCTAATTGCAAGATCGATAATTCGTTGCATGTCTTCGACCGTTTGATCAACAGTTGGCCCACCGGTAGCAGAGATTTGTGGTTGCAGAGCATCCCAAATATTGAGCACTGTAGCGAGTGTGGACTTGGCGCGAGTTTTATCTTGATCGGTAAGTGCAGATGACAACTCGGCAAGAGACGCGTGCAATTGGTCAAACAGTTCGGTTTCTGTGCCGGTTGGCAAGGTTGTGACTGCTGGCTGCGCCAGAGTGGTTGGTGCGGCAAGGTTGATAGTTGTTGCACAACTGGAGACCGCAACAGAACACATGCCGAGAAACACGGTTGTGCGAAAAAGTAATGCATTTCTAGTCATATTTCTAGGCAAGAACGAGAATGCGTGAACTTGTGAACTCATCAAGTGCAACATCAGCGCTGTCAACACGAACAACGCGTGATCCATCTTTGTTTGATGTGATTACTGTTCCGCTGTGTCCAGGCTTGATGTTGGCTTGTTCAAGAAGCTCGAGTACACCAGATGCAAACTCGAGTTCTTCGGGAATGCGATTGACGGTGAATAACTTGCCTTCTGCAACTTCGCACAATGGGGTGATCCGCTCCTGTTGGTATGACGATCCTGGAATTGGATTGCCATGGGGGCACGTGGTCGGATTCTGTAGCACGCGGTTCATCGCAGTCTCCACGTCCAAATTCATGATGTGCTCCCACTTGCCAGCTTCGTGGTGTGCATTTGCCCACGAGAGACCGAGTATGTCGGTGAGAAATCGTTCGGCAATGCGGTGACGGCGCACCACGCGCTCGGCAAGTACGTCACCATCTGCTGTGAGTGAGATTTTTGCGCCACGAACAACGATAAGACCTTCGAGTTCCATGCGCTTGATCATTTCGGAAACCGAAGGGCGAGACACACCAAGTCGATCCGCAACGCGTGCTTGAATGACATCGACTTGGTCTTCTCGCAACTCAAAAATACATTCGCAATATTCTTCGAATGCTGGGTGATGTTCGCCGGTCGTAGCCATTTAGTCTCCTAGAGTTTCTCGTCCGACACCGCGGAGACCAGCCCACACGAGGTCTGCAACTTGTTTTCCTATGACGTCTGGATCGAAGTCAATGTTGTTATCGAGCAAGTAGCGCACAACACCCTCTGTTGCGCCGATGACTCCATGTGCAAGCGTGCGCAAATGTGTGGGATCGAGATCAATAGCGATCAGGGGTGCTATTGCATTTGCCGAATTGTCAACAACTCGACGAACCGCGATAGCAAACTCAACATCGTTGCGTGTGCCACTGTCAAACAAAAACTTGAAACGATTTTGATCTGTTGCTGCCCAACGAAAGAAAGCGATTGTTCCTTGTTCGGCTTGCAACCTGCCACTCGTGGCCTGCACTGTTGCTTTGGTGATCTCGTTGATCATTTGTGTACCGGCGTCTTCAATGAGGGCCAAGAACAGTGCACGCTTGGACTCGAAATGTTGATACACAACGGGTTTTGTTATGCCGGCCATGTCGGCTATGTCGTTCATGGACGACTCGTGGAAACCCTTGGCCGCAAACACCTTTAAGGCGACGTCAAGGATCTGGTCTTTGCGTTCATGAGCGGGGAGTCTTAATGGCATGTCTCTCCTACCGTACTCGTGTCGACACACTGCACCTATTCGCGTGCTAAACGCCGTTTAATCGGTCTTCTTTTTCGGCCGATTTAATTGCATAGCCCAAAACAATTGCGGGGGCAAGCAAGATTGAGCCAACGACAAGTCCTGCAGTGGCGAGGCGACCGATGAGGGGAGTGAAAGTGCCAAGAAGTCCTACCGCAACTGCGGCAATGGACACACCAAATGCGAGGTAGCCAAAGCGATTGGCCCGTTTTGTCCATACGGCGATAAGGCTGCGACGACGCCGGACTGGATCAGGAGTTTGTGGTGATGATGTCATAGCCTCAAACCCATGGTAGAGGGCGCACAGGTGAATGCAGGCATGACCGTTTCACTGGATTGGCGCGACCAAGTAGCTATCGTCACTATCAATAGGCCCGAACGTCGAAACGCACTTGACGTGCCAACTCTGCGTGCATTGCGCCAAGCACAACGTGATGCACTCGAGAAATCGGCGCGAGTGTTGGTGCTCACTGGTGCAGCGCCCACATTTTGTGCTGGCGCAGATTTGGGTGGAGTTCATGAGGACGAATTTCATGAAGCACTGCAAGTCGTGCTTCGGGGTTTTACCGAACTCCCATTTGTAACAATGGCTGCTGTTGATGGGCCGGCTTTGGGTGCCGGTGCGCAACTACTTGTGGCGTGTGACGTGCGAGTAGCCACACCGACCAGTGTGATTGGTGTGCCCGCAGCAAAACTTGGGTTGGTCGTCAATCATTGGACGGTCGAGCGCATCGTGCGCGAATTGTCGTGGCCGGTTGCGCGTGCAATGTTGCTCACTGCCACCACCTATACGGGTGCGCAGTTGGCCGGCCTGGGTTCGGTGCATCGTCTTGGCACTCTCGATGACGCACTCGCATGGGCGAGCGAGATTGCGCAACTTGCACCGCTCACAATCTCTGGTCACAAGATCGCACTCGAATCGACAGCAGGAATTCCTGGTGTTGATGAATTGGTGCGAGCGGCGCGCGAAAAGGCAATGTTGTCGAGCGATGCACAAGAAGGTCGTACTGCGTTTGCCGAAAAACGTAAGCCTAGGTTTATTGGCTCATGAGTCTGGTTGTCGATTTTCGCGATGCTGTCGTTGTGTTCAACGGTTTTCCGGCACTCGCAGGAGCTACGTTTCAAGTAACACGCGGTGAAGTCGTGTTATTGCAGGGGCCAAACGGTGCTGGCAAGACAACGCTGTTGCGCGCGTGCGCGGGGTTGTTGCCAGTCGTGCGTGGAGACGCCAACGTGTTGGGTGTCGACCTGTGTGTCGACCGCCAGTCGGTGCGAGCCCGTGTTGGTTTACTTGGGCACGCCAACGGTTTGTTTGCTGACTTAACAATTCGAGAAAATATTTTGTTTTGGGCGCAGGTTATTGGTGCCTCCACAGACGAAGTCAACGCGACGATGCATCGAATGGGTATTGATGGACGAATAGCTGAGCAAAAAGTTTCGCTGTTGTCGGCCGGGCAAAAACGTCGCTGTGCATTGGCATGTCTTGTTGTGCGTAGAGCCGAGTTGTGGCTGCTTGACGAACCCCATGCAGGATTGGATGCAAAGGGTCGGGACGAAATAGATGCAATCATTCGCGAAGCCTCGTCGTTTGGTGCAACAGTGTTGATTGCATCTCATGAACTCGAACGCACCAAGGGTCTTGCAACGCGCTGTGTTTTTGTTGTGGCTGGGCAGGTGCAGTGATGAGCAATCTAGAAGTACGACCAATTTCGACATTACGTGTTGCGCGCGTGATCGCGTCAAAAGATTTGCGTATCGAATTACGCAGCCGCGTCGTCACGAATCAGGTCTATCCATTTGCCGGTCTTGTCATGGTGATGTTTGCTTTTGCTCTCGATAACGATGCCGTATTGAGTCGAGTCGCAGGTGGACTTGTGTGGCTTGCGACACTTTTTTCATTGATCATTCTCGTTCAGCGATCGTTTGCTGTTGACAGTGCCGACGGCGCTCTTGAAGCACAGCGGGTGGCGGGTCTTGATCCTGCAGGAATATTTATTGGGAAAGCAGTTGCTGTGATGGTGCAGCTCGTGGTGCTTGAGATGTTGTTGTTGCTTGCCGCAGTAGTGCTGTATCGAGTTGAGTTGCGTATTGATGGAGTAGTGCTCTTGGTCACTTGTGTTATTTGCGCAACAGCGGGTTTAGCGTTCGTAGGTACGCTTTACGGAGGGTTAACTGCTGGAGTACGAGGGCGCGAAACATTGCTGCCATTGTTGATGTTGCCGGTTGTTGCACCTGTACTGATTGGCGCAACCCGCGCCACTGAGTCGGCATTTACTAGCGGAGGAGCAGCGGTGTCGGATGGCTGGCCATGGGTTGGGGTGCTCGCAGTATTTGCTGCGGTGTTCGCGATCGGTGGAATTTTGTCATTCGGATCGTTGATCGAGGAGTAGCAACAGATGACGTCAGTGAGTTCAACAACTACTCAAACGTTTACCGCAAAGGTTGCAACTCCAACGACTCGACTCGTTGGTGCGATGGCAATTGTGTCATTGGCATGGGTCGTGATGGGTGGCTTGTTTATCACTCCTAAAGACGTTGATCAGGGTGATGCAGTTCGAATTATGTATGTACACGTACCCACTGCATGGGTCGCATATTTGGCCTTTATTGTCACCGCAATTGCATCGGCATGTTGGCTCCTCAGTCGCAAACATGCAATGGGTTTTGATCGTGTGGCCGGTGCATCGGCGGAAGTTGGCGTGATCTTTATGGCCATGACGTTGTTGAGTGGCAGCCTTTGGGGTCGCATTACGTGGGGTTCATATTGGGCATGGGATCCCCGACTCACAACAACATCTTTTTTACTAGTGACATATATCGGTTATTTGGCAGTGCGTGGTCTTGGCGGTTCGCTCGAACAACGTGCGCGGAGGTCGGCAGTAATTGCACTGCTCGCAGTTCTCGAAATTCCACTTGTGCACTTCAGTGTGTTGATGTGGCGCTCATTGCATCAAGAGGCAAGTGTGTTGAGTGGTGACGGCGACATCAAGATGGATGGATCGATGTTGACCACACTGTTGGTGGGAGTGATTGGCTTTACTTGCACGTTCGTGTGGTTGGTCATGCATCGTCAGCGAGTGCTGGCAATGCAGGATGCAATGCAATCGAGCCAACTCGACGCCGCTCTGCGCGAACGCGCCGACGAAAGCACAACTATAAATACCAACAAAAGCAACGAGTTGATCTGATGGATCATCTTGGATTTATTTCGGCCGTATATCTCACAACGTTTGGAGTGATTATTGGGCTTGTCGCAAAAACATTGAAACAAGGTCGTGACTTGGCAAGCAAAGTTGCCGATAAGGACAAGCCTTGGACTTAACTCCGCGCACATCTTCTGATAACGCACCGTTAGCGCCGAGAAGGCGCAACACAAAATGGGGGTATGTTGCGGTACTCGCCGTGATTGTGGTCGCGGGGGGCACGATTGTCACCAATTTTCTCACATCAGCCATTGACTATTACTGCAATGTCGACGAAATTGGCCTTCGCGCGGGATGCGAAGCCGGAAGACGTATTCGGGTGCAGGGCACAGTTGAAAAAGGGTCATTGAAGTCAGTCAATAACTCCACAAACTTTGTGATGATTTTTAATGAGAAAGCTATTCAGGTTGTATATGAAGGCGACCCTGGTGGCATTTTTCAGGAGTGCATACCGGTGGTTGCACAAGGTCGACTCGTGAGTGATGTCTTTGAGGCAACGCGCATTGAAGTGAAACACTCCAACGCCTATGTCGCTGACAATACTGATCGACTAACAAAGGCGGAGGCACAAGAATGTTCGCCGCAGGCGGGGTAAGTAGTTCACTAGGGCGAGCGTTCTTGCTCGTCGGCATCATCGGTTCGCTGTTTGGTGCACTTGCCTCGATCAGTAGTGCACGGTCACGTGACCGAACTGTTGCGCGACTGATACCACGTTTTGCAATATTGATTTTTGCTGCGGCTGTGGGTGCGTTTGCGACTATGGAATACGCGATGATCACACGTGATTTTTCGATGGCGTATGTGCAAAAAGTTGGTTCGACTGCAACGCCCGCGCTCTACAACTTTGCAGCAGTGTGGAGTGCTCTTGAGGGATCGCTGTTGATGTGGGTACTTATTTTGGCTGGCTACACAGTGGCCGTTTGTTTTTGGTTGCGCAAAAAGATGGACGACGTATTGGCCAACTGGGCAATGGGTGTGATGTTCATTGTCTCCATGTTTTTCTTTTTGCTGTCGTTCGGTCCAGCAAATCCGTTTGCTGCAGGTGCGCCCGGAGTATTCGACGGACCAGGGCCTAACCCGCTGTTGCAAAATCACATTCTGGTGATGTTTCATCCACCGTTGTTGTACCTGGGCTACGTAGGGGTGACCGTTCCGTTTGCGTTTGCAATTGGGGCGCTTGTGACGGGCAGGGTTGGCGAAGGCTGGCTTTTGGCCACTCGACGGTGGACGCTATTTTCGTGGGGGTTTCTCACATTTGGAATCATTCTCGGCAGTTGGTGGAGTTACGAAGTCTTGGGCTGGAGCGGTGTGTGGGCATGGGACCCAGTTGAAAACGCATCGTTATTGCCGTGGATAACTGCGACGGCGTACATTCACTCTGTGTTGGTGCAAGAACGCCGCGGCATGTTGCGAGTATGGAATCTTTCGTTGCTTGTTTCCACATTTAGTTTGACGATTCTCGGCACGTTTCTTACTCGCAGTGGTGTGCTCAACAGCGTGCACGCATTTAGCGAAAGTGCCATTGGCCCATGGTTATTGGCATTCTTTGCCATCATCGTGATTGTTTCAATTGGCCTGATCGGTTGGCGAGGTGACAGGTTGCATGCGCCAGGCAGTATCGACTCGGTGGTGTCGCGCGAGGGTGCGTTTTTAATAAACAATGTGTTGTTTGCCCTGTTTGCATTTGTCGTGCTATTGGGAACTGTCTTTCCACTTATTGTTGAGGCCTTGCAGTCGCGCAGTATCACTGTTGGTGAACCGTTTTTCGACAAGCTCGTTGCGCCAATTGGTCTTGCGATACTCACGATCATGGCCATCGCACCCGTGTTGCCATGGCGCAAGGCTTCTGCCGAGTTGCTCAGCACTCGGTTGTTCTGGCCGGCATGGTGTGGCGTTGGGGCATTGGGCATCAGTGTTGTTGTTGGCGCAACCGGGTTTATGCCATTGCTCACGTTTGCTCTCGGTGGGTTTGCGAGTGGCTCGGCATTGCGTCAGGTGGTGTTGGCTACACGCAAGCAGGGCCTGCGCGGATTGGTTGGTCGCACAAACGGTGGGATGATTGTGCATGTTGGTGTCATCGTGATTGCGGTAGCGCTCGCTGCATCCAACAGTTTTACGCACAGCCAAGAATTGTTTTTAAAAACTGGCACACCCGCATACTTTTCTGGACACAGTTTTGAATTGATCAAGATCTTCGAAGAAACAACCGATCGTGCGATCAGTGTGAAGGCATTGATCTCGATTGATGGCGGCAAGGCGTATGCTCCTGCCATCACCAAGTACACGAAGATTGGCATGAACATCGGTACGCCTTCGGTAAAGACAGGCATTCTGGGAGACATCTATCTGACGCTTGAGCCACCTATCAAGCAAGACTCTGGTGAGGCGCACATCAAAGTATTTATTAAGCCACTACTTGTATGGCTGTGGATTGGCGGTTTTTTGATGGCCATTGGCACGGTGTTGGCAGCGTTTCCAGGCCGTCGTCGTAAGCCAACCGATGCAACGTCTGCATTAATAGGTAGCAACGATGTTGAGTGAGAAAAAAGTGAAGCCAGTTGCGCCAATCGCAGCAACTGTGGTGGGCATCGTGCTTGTGTGTCTGCTGTGGGTGTTGGTCGGTGCCAAACCTAATCCGTCCGACAACGCCGACTCACCGCTGCTTGGGCAGCCAGCGCCTGCGGTAGTGACAACAACACTTGAAGACAAACCATTTGATTTGTCTCGGCGCAAAGGATCGTGGGTCGTGTTCAACTTTTTCAACTCGACTTGTGTTCCCTGTCGAATCGAACATCCGGAGTTGCTGACATTTGCACAAAATCAATTGTCGACTGACAACCCTGCAGAGCTTTATACGGTGATTAATGACGATGACGACACCGCAGTCTTGGCATTTTTTGCAGAAAACAAAGGTGACTGGCAAAAGATTCGCGACAATGACGGCGCCATTGCAGTTGGCTTCGGTGTTGCCAAGGTTCCAGAGACGTGGATCATTGATCCAAACGGTTACGTGCGCTTACGGATTGCAGGACAACTCTCGGAAGGTTTGCTTGACGAGCAGATGTCGATACTGAAAGTGCAATTTGGATCATGAGCACATCAAACAAACTCAACAACAAGTACTCGTGGATTTTTATGGCTGCGATTGCTAGCGCACTATTACTTTTTGGTGGCTTGCGCGACAGTGGCCCACGTTCACAACAAGATCGCATTGATGCAATCACATCACAACTTGCTTGCCCTACCTGTCAGGGCGAGAGCGTGTATGTGTCTCGGGCATCTGCTGCAGAAGCAATTCGGGCAGAGGTTGCACGACAGGTTGGCAGCGGTTTGCGCACCGATGACGAAACGATTGCCTATATTGAGCAGCGCTTTGGTAGCAAGGTGTTGCTCCTGCCTCGATCAACTGGCATTGATTCGTTGGTGTGGGCATTGCCGATTGCCGCGTTGATCTGCGGTGCGGCAGCACTTGGTGTGGTCTTTAGAAAATGGCGCACTGCCGATGATGGTGACCCAAGTGCCGATGACAGTGCATTGGTTGATGCCGCAATGGCTTCAGACTCATGATGAATCCAGATGAACAAGCGAGCCTTGAAGAGGAGCGCAGGTTCTTGCTGGAATCTTTGCGCGACCTTGAGCGCGAAAATGAGGCTGGTGATATTGACGATGAAGATTACCGAGTACTGAAAAATGGATATGTACATCGTGCAGCGCAAATCATCAAGGTTTTGGATGCTGGCGTAGATGCTCGTGAGACTCGTCCTCGCGCATCGATGAAGCGCAGAGTTGGATCAGTAGCTGTTGTCGTGCTCATTGCAGGTGCCGTTGGTTGGTTTGTTGCAGGACAGTCTGGTCAGCGATTGCCAGGCCAAACATTGAGTGGAGGAATCGAAGACTCAACGGCATCAATGCTGTCCCAAGCACGAGCACTCAATTTTTCTGAACCAAAAACCGCTATTGATTTGTATTCAAAAGTGTTAGCGCTCAATCCAGATCATGTAGAGGCACTGACATATCGCTCGTGGTTGATTGCGCTCGTTGCACGTGATGCGCCAGAAGATATGAAACTGTTGGCGCTTGTTGCAGCAACGCAAGGCCTTGGTCGCGCAATTGACATAGAGCCCGACTACGCCGATGCTCATTGCTTTCTTGGCATTGTCCGCTTTCGTCTAGCGGGTGACGCGGCTGGGGCAAAAGAACAACTCGACATTTGTGCAGCGATGAATCCGCCGGCAGAGGTAAAAGGTTTCGTTGACTCAATTCGTGCCGAAGTGGCGACCGCACTCAATCAATAGGCGGTGGTGGCCACGCGTGTCCCCGTGCAATGACATCGCCGTCGCGCTCGAGTACCCAAATAGAAGCTTTGCGCGAGTCGCGCATGCCAGTCACCACCATGCCTCGTCGCTCGAGGGCATCGGTCACCATTGGGATCATGTCGCCATGACTACAGAACACCGCACCATCTGCGCAATTTTCAAGCAACTCGAGCATCGGTTCAAAATCATTGTTCTCGGCGAGGCGTTCGTCTTCAATGATGACCAAGCCGGTCTGTTTGCCAAGTGGTGCGAGGGTCTGCACACATCGTTTAAACGGGCTCGAAAATAAGCTGGAGGGCTGTAGGCCGATGAGCCGATCGGCAATCGCGTTGGCTTGAAGTTTGCCTTTGGCGTCCAAGGGGCGCGGTCGGTCGTCGCCACGATTAGCGGAGTCGTTGAGCCATTCGCTGCGCTTGCCAGCCTTGGCATGTCGAAGCAAAAACAGTGCCATGCGTCGCTAATCTAGCGAAGCAACAAGGCAGACTGTATAGCGGAGAGATGAATTATGGGCTTTTTTGATCGAAATCGTGAACAACTTGCAAACAAGGGTATTGATGACGCGCGCTTGCCGCCAGGTCAGTATTTGACTGAGCGATTTCCTGTGCTGCACGTTGGTGATGTGCCTACGTATGCACCAGGTGATTGGGATCTCAAAATATTTGGTCTTGTCGACAAACCATTCACGATCAATCTGGATGAATTGAAAAGCATGCCGGCTGTGACATTGCTGACCGACATTCACTGCGTGACCAAGTGGTCAAAGTTTGACACCACGTGGAAAGGCGTGCGCGTACGCGACTTGTTTGAGCGCGCTGGAATGCAATCAGGTGCTGCGTACATCATGGGTCATGCCGAACATGGGTACACCGCAAACTTGCCACTTGGTGATGTGCTGCTCGATGAATCACTCGTGGTCTACGAGTATGAAGGCGAAGAGATCGAACCAATTCATGGCGGCCCAGTGCGGTTGCTCGTGCCTCATTTGTATTTTTGGAAGTCACCAAAGTGGTTGCGCGGTCTTGAGTTGCGCGCAACAGACGCGCCAGGGTTCTGGGAGCAAAATGGATACAACATGTACGGAGATCCGTTTTTAGAACAGCGTTTTTGGGGCGATTAAAACGTTCTAAAAAACTGCTCGAGCTAGATAGTAGTTGCGCAAAATGTGTCGCCCTGTGGGAGCGATGCAGACAACTCGGGTGATGTGTCACCGTAAATTGCGGTGAGCATTCCTTTGACCATTCCTCGGTCAACTGCGCAAATAACTGGATGCTCAATTGCAACATCGCCAAAAGGGCAGTGGTTGTTGACAATGCGCAACTGATTGTTGCGTTGATCGGTGTGCGCGGCAAAACCATGCGCAGTGAGTGCGTCGGCTACTGCTTGTAGTGCCGAGCGAAGTGATCGGTGTCCGGCAGAGATGTCGTCGCCTTTAAAACCTGCAGCCATCGCGGCGCCGTATTGCTGGCCAACTTGTTCGGCCATGATCTCTGCATCTTTGGTTGGCAGCAGTGCGAGCGCCTTACCTAATAGCGAGAGAACCAGATCTTCGCTGCGCACGGGAAACGTAAACTAGGCACCGTCGCCAACAATGCGGTAGCGCTTCGAAGGACGACCAGCACCGCCGCCTTCAACGCGGTCGACGGCAACCTCGAGATATCCGCCAGCCGCAAGCTTGTCGAGATGGTGTCGAGCGACGTTTGGGTGCACATCAAACTTGGCTGCAACTTGGGCTGCTGTTACGCCCGTCTCATAGTCGCG
>CAXNNK010000002.1:0-38432 GCA_964203725.1 Ilumatobacteraceae bacterium
CCAGAAAAATCGGTTGGAAGCGACGAGATTTGGGAAAAGGCAACTACAGCATTGCGTGAAGCCCTGCATCGACATGGTGTTGACTATTCGGTTAAAGAAGGCGATGCTGCTTTCTACGGTCCCAAAATCGACATTGATGTGCGCGATGCAATTGGCCGCAAATGGCAGCTGAGCACAATTCAATTAGATTTCAATCTTCCAGAGCGATTCAAGTTGGAGTACATCGGATCTGACAACGGTCGTCATCAACCGATCATGTTGCACCGAGCATTGTTTGGCTCGGTCGAACGATTCTTTGGAGTGCTCCTTGAGCATTACGGTGGCGCTTTTCCAACTTGGCTTGCACCAGTACAAGTGCGAGTTCTGCCGGTGACAAGCGGTCACGAGCCATATGCATCAAAACTTGTTGCGCATCTTCGTCGAGCCGGTTTCCGTGTTGATACAAGTGTGGCCGATGAACAATTGGGTAAGCGAATTCGTTCTGCCAAGTTGGAGCGCATTCCGTATGTGTTGGTTGTTGGAGACGACGATGTGGCAAACGAAACAGTTGGGGTTAATCCTCGCGGTGGTGAAGTGATACGCGATGTGAAGTTTGCGGACTTTGTTCAGCAGTTGCAAAACGAAACTGCCGATCCAACTGACGGTGCAACTGACGATGCTTTTGGAATCGTGTTGTAGCAAAAATGCACCTTGAACGACTGTGGAACGGCTGGCGTGCGCAATACGTACAGGTAGACGCAAAAAAAGGCGACTCGGGTAAGTCGGTCTTTACAGAAATTCTTGAGTCGGACATCAACGACGAGGACTCGCACATCGTTCATCGTGGTGCGCACTCGTTTGTTATTCTCAATGCGTTTCCGTATTCGCCTGGGCACCTATTGGTGTTGCCGTATCGCGAAGTAGCAGAACTTGAAAACCTCACGGTGGAAGAGCACGAGGAGATTTGGTCGACCGTGACGCTTGGTGTTCGTGTGCTCAAGGCCGAATACAATCCGCAAGGCATCAACGTCGGTATCAACATGGGGGCATCGGCCGGGGGAAGTATTGCCCAGCACTTACACGTGCACATCGTTCCACGATGGGGTGGGGACACTAATTTTATGGTTGCCATTGCTCATACCAAGATTTTGCCGGAGGCATTGGACGTCACAGCGGCGCGCGTGCGAGCCGCATGGAAATTGCTTTCGGCGTAATACGGACAACAACATTCGAACCAACAAAGGAAAAGACATCATGTCGAGCGATGAAATACGAGATGCGTTACCAGAAGATCTAGACATCTCTGCATTCGTGGGGCCCTACCAATTTCCTGACAATCATCGCCGTCGAATTCCGGGTTTTATTTATCTCAGTATTTCTGCAGCAAGTTTTGCTTTGTGGTTTGTTTCTCAATCGCGAGGATCATCCCTTGGTGAGAGTGGTCTCGTCAACGACGGAATGCTGTTCGTAGCGATTGGCCTCTTGGTGTTCGGGTTATTTGTGTTGGGTTCTTCGTGGAAAATGACCGTTGACGAAAAGACTGCACTTGTATTTGCGAGTCGTGCAGTCAACTTTGCTGTGGGGCACTCATCTGCCCAACAGGTGTGGCGAGGCTTTCGAAGTCGCCCTACTTGGCGCGTATTTTGCTACAGTGCCGAAGATCCCCCACTACAACGGGGTCTTGTGTTGGTCGACGCGGTAGATGCTCAAATCATTGAGTGTCTGGTTGAAGCCAACCCCGACAAGTAGGCTAAAAGTTATGTTTGACGGTCGGTTTCGCGTAGAGATCGAGCGTGTCGTACGGCCAGTTGGTAAGGCGTTATTGCGCACGGGGTTGTCTCCCGATCACATCACCATTCTCGGGTTGCTCATTGCAATTTGCGCTGCTGTTGCCATTGGTCTTGGCTCATTACCGCTTGGTCTTGCGTTAGTGATTTTGTCTGCACTTCCCGACATGTTCGACGGTGCTTTAGCCAAAGCATCAAATTCGGCTAGCCAGCGCGGTGCTTTTTTTGACTCAGTGATTGACAGAGTCAGCGATTCCTTCTTGCTCGGTGGTGTGGCGTGGTATTTAGCCGACACTCGTGGTGCTACGGCAGCCGTCTTGCCTTTTGCCGTCATGGCCGTTTCTTCCTTGATTTCGTATCAGCGAGCCAAGGCCGAGTCACTTGGGCTCAACGCCAAGGGTGGACTCATGGAACGAGCTGAGCGCATTATCGTGTTGTGCATTGGTTTGCTGTTTGGATCGTTGCTGTGGTGGGTGATGTGGGCGATGCTCGTTCTTACTGCGATGACGGCTGTACAGCGCTTTGCAAAAGTGTGGCGACAGGCCGCGGTTGCGCCTATCACTGCTCAAAAGCAAGAAGTTCGTCGGTCACGTCGTGCATCTCGTCGAGTTCGTCGTGAGGATTATCGTGAACGTTTTCAACGTCGTCGCCGGTTGCAGTAGCTGCACGTTTGTTGACACAAGGACTGCAAAGATATTAAAGCCCGGATGGCAGACGTGAAAAAAAATCCTGCTGACGAAATTGCGGTTGTTGGATACAAATTTGCATCATTGTTGGCACGTGTTACGCCAGTTCCAGTTTTGGCAGGCGCTTCGACAGCAGTTGGTGGATCACTCTCAAGGTTGAGCAAAGAAAATGGTTCAATGGTGAAGCGACACTTGCAACGCGTTGACCCAAGTCTCACAGGCTCAAGCCTCAACAGAGCAATGCAACTCGCATTTCAGAGTTACACGCGCTACTACTTAGAGACCTTTCGTCTTCCTTCGTTGTCGCAGCAACAAATTGCAGCAGGGCATCAAGTTGAGGGGTTTGAGCACATCGAACGTGCGGCGTCGCAAGGCAAGGGAACAATACTTGCGTTGCCACACATGGGCGGTTGGGAATGGTCAGGACGCTGGTTGATTGATCAGGGATTTCAATTGACTGCGGTTGTGGAGCGTCTTGAAAATATCGAATTGTTTGAGTGGTTTGTAAACCTACGCTCGCATTATGGAGTGAATGTGATTGCTCTCGACGACAAAGCAGGTACGGCCGTTGCCCAAGCATTGCGCACCAATGATGTTGTGTCATTGCTGTGCGATCGCGACATTCCAAAAGATGGCAAGCGCACTGGTGTCGAGGTGGAGTTTTTCGGAGAATTGACAACGGTGCCTGCAGGCCCAGCATTTTTTGCGCTACGTACGGGGGCAGCGCTTTTACCAATGGCAACCTTTTTTACACCTGGCGCCAATGGTCATAAAGCGGTGATCAGACCTCCGCTGATGGTTGAGCGACAAGGATCGCTGCGAGAAGATGTTTCGCGAATTACTCAAGTCTTGATGCGTGAGATCGAGAATTTGATTCGACAAGCACCAGAGCAGTGGCACCTGTTTCAACCAAATTGGCCGAGCGACCCTGGATACGATCGAAGCAACGCCTAATTAGCCAAGCACATCTTGTAAAATATGTAATCGATCACGATTGACGCGATACCAAATCCACGTGCCGCGCTTTGTGCCGGTAATCAAACCAGCTTCACGAAGCACTTTGAGGTGATGACTGACTGTTGGCTGTGAGCGACCCGTCGGTTTGACTAACGAGCAGGCACATGTTTCGAGATCGACGGACGCTGCGATAAGACTAAAGAGTTTGAGGCGAACTGGGTCTGCAAGCGCGGCAAATCCGTGAGCGAGGTCGACTGCATTATGAGCAGAAAGAACTGCCTCGGTGACTGGTGAACAGCATTCGGAACTTTGTGTTATATTGATAACTATCAATATACTTTATTGAACAAGAAATTACTCACTACAAAACCAAATGGAGATCTTTGTGTCACGAGTTCAACTAGCACTGAATGTGTCGAACCTGCAAGAGGCAATTGAGTTTTATTCAAAGATGTTTAACGCGACACCAGCAAAGGTTCGCGAAGGCTATGCCAATTTCGCGATTGTCGATCCACCGCTCAAATTGGTGTTGATTGAAACACCACGAGATGCTGTGACCGAGTACCAACATCTCAACCATCTCGGAGTTGAACTTGAGTCGACTGCTCAAGTTGAGAGCTCCATTGAAAGATTCGAGCAACTTGGTCTTGTTGATTCTGTCGAGAAAGACACAACGTGTTGTTATGCAGTGCAAGACAAGGTATGGATGGAGAGTCCGGACGGTGCGCCTTGGGAGTACTACACCGTGTTGTCAGATGCGCCTACCTATTACGCAACTGCCGATCAGAAGTGTTGCTAGTGACGACAGATTTAAAAATTTCGATATCGCGTCGCTTGGCGGCAGAAGCACTTGGTACAGGTTTATTGATTGTGGCGGTAATCGGTTCTGGCATTATGGCAGAGCGAATGACTGACATTGTTGCCCTGCAACTCTTGTGCAACGCAATTGCCACTGGGGGAGCACTCGTAGCACTGATCTTAATTTTTGCACCTGTTTCGGGCGCATCATTCAACCCAGTCGTGGGCATTGTCGGAATCTTTACGGGTGATGCAACAGCCAAGGACACACTTTGGTATGCGCTTGCACAAACATGTGGCGGATGTTTGGGCGCAATAGTTGCCAACCTGATGTTTGATCTTGAGGCAGTCAACATCTCAGAAAAAATTCGGTCGGGTTCGGGAATTTTATTCTCGGAAGTCGTGGCGACAGTTGGTTTACTACTCGTCATTTATGGAACAATTCGAGCCAAGCGCTCGCATTTGGTGCCGTTCACTGTTGCCGCGTGGATCACAGGGGCATATTTTTTTACTTCGTCGACATCGTTGGCAAATCCAGCAGTCACTGTTGCTCGTAGTTTGAGCAACACTTTCGCTGGTATTGCGCCAGAGTCTGTTCCGATGTTTGTCGTGATGCAAGTGATTGGCGCCTTCGTTGCAATAGCAGTGATTCGGTTTGTGTTTCAGTCAGCACCACAGTCGAAAGGCTGAGAGTGCCCATGAAAGGTGTTCTGTTTCTCTGTATTCATAATGCGGGTCGCTCGCAAATGGCTGCGGGTTTTATGCGGCAACTCAGTGCAGGAGCTGTCAACGTCTATTCCGCAGGCTCTGAGCCGGCACACACAATTAATCCCTCGGCCGTGGAGGCGATGTTGGAAGTTGGAATCGATATTGCATCGGCTCAACCACAGATCTGGACGATGGAAATACTGCATGTTGTCGATGTTGTAGTCACTATGGGGTGCGGCGATGCGTGTCCATTTGTTCCTGGAAAGAGGTATGTCGATTGGCCACTCAGTGATCCGGCTGGAAAAGGTGTTGAAGCTATTCGTCCAATTCGTGACGAAATTGAGCAGTTAGTCAAAGGCTTACTCGCAGAACTTGCCTAGTTGAATAGGCCTAGTTGAATAGGCTAAACAATTCATTAATGGCCTTCACTTGTCCACCCGAAGTAGAGGACATCACAGCAATTGGGAGTACACCCGAATCGGCCCACGCTGCAAACTGCTCGCGCACTTGCGATGTGTTGCCAGAGATCGTGCAGTCTTGCAACCATGCATCGCTCATTGTCGCCTGCAGCGTTTCGGCCATCAACTCTTTGGGGGTTGAAGCCAATACATTCTCAATTGCATTCATCTCGTCGACATAGCCTGCCGTGCGCCAATAGTTGCGGTAGTTGGGTAGCGAAACATAGCCAGTCAATGTTTTGCGGTGCAGCGCAAACGCTGCTTTGATGTCATCGGTGATGATCGTCGGAACCATATTTGAGATGAAAAATGTTGATTGCTTGTCGGCGGGGATGGTTGCGACTTGTCGTTTAATGTCGCGCAACGAGGCATTTGCCCAAATAGCACCTTCAGAAATTTGGTGCGAAAGTGCAAGCATCTTGTCGCGCAGCGCTGCCAAATAAATTGGTGGAAGTGCACCGGAGAAGCGCTCGTTGCCGCGCATTGCAGCAACATAGTTGGAGATGTCGCTGAGCGGCTTTCCGCTTGCAACCCCCAAACGCTGTACAACTGGTTCATGGCTCACACCAATGCCCAGTCCAAATCGACCGCCAGATATTTCGTGAATGTGTGCCGCCGTGTTTGCAGTCTCAACGGGGTGGCTGAGATACATCGGTTGAATTGATGTCCAAAAATGAATGGTGTTGGTGGAGTGGGCGAGCGATGTGCACAATGCCATGGTTGCGCCAAAGCTCGGACACGCAAGGCCAGCGAATTCGAGTTGCTCGGCTTGCTGTGCCATTTCTACAACCACGTTTCGTTTTGTCGGCGATGCCACGATCGAGATTGCTGGTGTGGAATACGGGTTTGTGTGAAGTTGTGTCATGATGTGTTTGGCCTTCGTTTGAAATGCTTCTAGACGGTCTACCGTATACGGCGTGAACATGTTGCGGGTTGCAATGGTGAGTCCTTACAGCGTGTCGGTTCCAGGCGGAGTCCAGGCTCAAGTCATGGGACTTGCGCGCGAACTCAGGCGCATCGGACATGAAGTGCGTGTACTTGCGCCATGCGACGGTCCGCCCCCCGAACCGTTTGTGACTCCATTGGGTCAAAGCCTTCCAACTTCTGCCAACGGTTCGGTTGCACCTCTTGCTCCCGATCCATCGGCGGCACTCCGCACTATTCGGGCTCTCAACGATGAAGCTTTTGATGTAATTCATCTACATGAGCCAATAGTTCCGGGGCCAACTGTGACTTCGTTGCTGTTACGACTTGCGCCAACTGTCGGCACATTTCATGCCGCCGGAGACTCGTCGTCGTATCGAGTACTGAACAAGTCTGCGCGATGGGCTGCAAACCATTTGGATGTGCGTGTTGCTGTGTCGGAGGCAGCAAAAGAACTCGCGTCTCGGTACCTCGATGGGGACTATCAGGTGCTCTTCAATGGAATTGAAACTTCTCGCTACTTTAAACATGATGCGCAACGTGAACAGCAACCCACAATATTTTTCTGTGGACGTTTTGAACCCCGTAAAGGTCTCGAGGTTTTACTTGGGGCAATGAATCATTTGCCGCAGCACTTTTCGTTGTGGGTAGCGGCTGACGGCGTTGGTATTGACGAATTACGCAAACTTCATGACAATGATCAACGAATCGTTTGGCTAGGTCGGATCACGGAAACTGACAAGCTTGAAAGGCTCTCACGGTGCACTGTTTTTTGCGCCCCATCATTGCGCGGAGAATCGTTTGGCATAGTTCTCTTGGAAGCGATGGCGGCTGGAGTCCCGCTTGTGACGACTGATATTGACGGGTATCGCAACGTTGCAACGCACGAGGTGGATGCACTGCTTGTTGAACCAGGTAGTGACGAGCAATTGGCGAGTGCGATTGGTCGGTTGGTTGGCGATCCAGTTTTGTCTAAGAAGTTGGTCAACGCTGGTCTTCAGCGCGCAGATGATTTTTCGATGCAACGTCTAGCAAATGAGTATGTTGCGATTTATCAACGGCTCTTGGTCGCCGAAAAGAATGATGAGATTTTGGTTCGTCCAAATAAATTGCTGGCGATGTTTGAACACCGCGTTTTACGTCGCACCAAAGGTGGCTCAAATTAGTCGGAGTAACACTTCTCAAGGCCTCGCATCGGTGGCGTAGACTCAAGGTTATGAACCTTCTCGCAATATTGCTCATAGTTGTAGTGCTGTTGGTGGTCGTTGTCGCGATGTACAACTCGCTTATCCGTCGTCGCAATGAGGTAGACAATGCGTGGTCACAGATCGATGTGCAATTGAAGCGTCGCCTCGACCTCATTCCTAATTTGGTCGAGACCGTCAAGGGTTATGCGTCTCATGAGAAAGCCACATTGGACGCTGTGATCCAGGCTCGCAACTCGGCAATGAGTGCGTCGGTTTCTCCGATGGCTCAGGCCACTGCGGACAATGCTGTCACCGGGGCACTGCGCCAGTTGTTTGCTCTTTCCGAGGCATATCCAGACCTCAAAGCAAACCAGGGTTTCGCGTCGCTGCAAGAAGAGCTATCAAACACCGAGAGTCGCATTGCGTATGCCCGACAGTTTTACGGCGATGCAGTGTTGTTGTATAACACCGCTATTCAAAAGTTTCCTGGAACGTTGATCGCTGGTGCGTTCAAATTTGTGAAGCGTGAGTTTTTTGAGGCTGAAGCCGCAGCGCGTACCACACCACAAGTCAAGTTCTAGCAAGATCGGTGCAAAGGGTTTTATGAATGACCTCATCGCGTCAAACAAGAGGCGCACGTTTTTTTTACTCACTGGTTTTGTTTTTATCACCGTGCTCGTTGGCATGGCGGTAGGTGTTTTGATTGGCAACGGCCCTACAGGAACCATTATTGCCTTGGTCTTTTCGGCAGTGTTTGCGTTTGGCTCGTATTGGAAATCTGATTCGGTTGCACTCAGGGTGAGTCGCGCAGTACCTGCTGACCCAGTTGAGTTTCGTCGCTTGCACAACTTGGTGGAAGGCTTATGCATCGCGAGTGGCTTACCAAAACCGCGCGTATTTGTTATTCGGGATGATGCACCCAATGCGTTTGCGACTGGGAGAAACCCAAAGCACGCGGCAATCGCCGTCACGACAGGGCTGCTCGAAAAGATGAACCGCGTCGAACTAGAAGGCGTTGTTGCTCACGAACTCTCGCACATCAAGAACTACGACATTTTGGTCAGCACGTTGGCCGTCACATTGGTGGGAACGATTGCGCTCATTACAGATATCACTCTTCGGATGATGTGGTGGAATGGCGGGCGAGTGAGTCGCGGCAATGATCGTCGAGACAGCACAAATCCACTTGCGTTTGTGGGCATCGCTTTGTTGATACTCGCCCCAATCTTGGCTCGAATTATGCAAGCCTCCATCAGCCGTCGACGGGAGACTCTTGCCGATGTGTCGGCATGCAAAATGACGAGATATCCGCCAGGTCTCATCTCGGCGCTCGAAAAGCTTCAAGCAGATAGTACCGTCACTCATTCGGCCAGTATGGCTACGGCTCATATGTGGATTGAGCAACCGATGTCGGGGGTGAATGACGCAGGCCGCATGGGCATGTGGCATAAACTTTTCAATACGCATCCCCCATTGGCAGAAAGAATTGCGCTGCTCAGAGAGATTTAAATATGAAAAATCGTTTGTACTCCAGTAAGTCAATGCTGTCAGTTTCGTTGTGTGTTGGGTCGATAGTACTTATGGGTGCATGTGGTGATGCGTCCAGCACAGTAGAGAGCTCAATTGTTGAGACAACGACTGTCAGCGAGACAACAGTTCCTGAAGTTGTCGTTAATCCTCTCACCGGTTTGCCAAACACAGACCCATCGACGCTGACCCGACCTGCCATGGTTGTCAAAATTGATAATCATCCGTCTGCACGCCCTCAGTCGGGCATCAATCAAGCGGACATCATCTTCGAAGAGAACGTAGAAAAATTGACTCGTCTTGCTGCAGTGTTTCAGAGTGAAGGCTCCGACCCAGTTGGTCCAATACGCAGTGGTCGTTTTCAGGACATCAATTTGGTGAGTTCGCTCATCAAGCCATTGTTCGTGTGGAGCGGTGGTAATGAGCAAGTATCGTCTGCGATCAGGAAGTCAGATCTTGTTGACTTGAGTTACACAGTTGCAAATAAGGACGGTGGGTATGCTCGCGACAGTGATCGTTCGGCACCACACAACCTGATTGCCGAAACTTCAAAGTTGTGGACACTGAGCCCTGAGGGTTCGACTGCTCCACCAGCACAGTTTTCATATCGCACCGCAAGTGATGCTGCCCCGATAACTGCAACTCCAACAGCAGGAGTAAAAGTTTCGATGGACGGTGTGAAAGTACAGTGGGATTGGGATGCAACCACAAATGAGTTTTTGCGATTGCAAGACAACACACCCGATGTGGATACTGCTGATGTGCAACTTGCAGTTCCAAACGTGATTGTTTTGGAAGTGGAGTACACCAATAGTTACAGCCCTACGTCAAAAACGCTTGGAAGCGGAAAGGTGTACGTGTTTACCAACGGCACATTGATCGAGGGCACATGGGAGCGCAACGATCGATTGACGCCGTTCTTGCTCAAAGATTCAACTGGGGCAGTGATCAAACTGACTCCTGGGCAAACGTTCGTTGAAGTGGCTCGTGCGGCCAAAACTGCCGTTGTGCCAGTTGGTACAGACCCAAGTGACATCAAGTTTTTGTAGAAAAACTGTCACACGTAATCAAGCGTTTGTGCTGGTAGTGATATCGGTACTATGGAGAACATGACTAACAACTCTGCACGCTCTTCTGGTTCGATGCAGGTCAAACGCGGTTTGGCCGAGATGCTCAAGGGCGGCGTCATTATGGACGTTGTCAACTCGGAGCAAGCAAAAATTGCTGAAGACGCGGGTGCTGTAGCAGTGATGGCACTCGAGCGCGTACCTGCGGATATTCGTCGTGATGGTGGTGTCGCACGTATGAGCGACCCAGAAATGATTATGGCAATTCAGGCGTGTTGCACTATTCCGGTGATGGCAAAGGCTCGCATCGGTCACTTTGTGGAAGCGCAGATTTTGCAGTCACTCGGTGTTGACTTCATTGACGAGTCGGAAGTGTTGACACCTGCCGATGAAACACATCACATTGACAAGTTGGCTTTTCATATTCCGTTTGTATGCGGTGCGACAAACTTGGGTGAGGCACTTCGTCGCATCAGCGAAGGTGCAGCACTCATTCGCTCAAAAGGCGAGGCAGGGACGGGCAATGTCGTTGAGGCTGTGCGACACTTGCGCAACATATTTGGAGACATTCGTAAGATCACTCAAGCCGACTCTGCTGAATTGTTTGATTGGGCTAAAAAGTTGGGTGCGCCATTGCCACTCGTGCAAGAGATTGCCGAGACCGGGTTACTGCAAGTGCCGCTGTTTTGCGCAGGTGGAATTGCCACGCCAGCAGATGCCGCGTTGGCGATGCAGTTGGGCGCGCAGTCGGTGTTTGTTGGTTCCGGAATCTTTAAGAGCGACGACCCTTCGCCGCGAGCCAAGGCAATTGTTGAAGCGACTACGCATTACATGGATGCCGACATTTTGGCCAAGGTGAGTCGCAATCTTGGTGCACCGATGACAGGAATCGGCATGGACCAGATCAACGAGCGTTACGCCGAGCGCGGCTGGTAGTCAACTCTAAAGTTGTGAGTGTGATGTCATGACGGCGGCGATCTGAAAATCAGGGTCGGCGTTTTGGCATTGCAAGGTGCGTTTAGCGTGCACGAAGAGATGTTGCAGGGTCTTGGCGTAAACACGGTGCAAGTGAGAACACCTGAAGACTTGCAATTGGTCGACGCGCTGGTAATGCCTGGCGGTGAGTCATCAACCATGTCGCATCTTCTTAACACGTCTCATTTGTTTGATCCGATTGCAGAACGCATCAACAATGCAATGCCTATTTTTGGAACATGTGCAGGCATGATTTTGTTGGCAAAAAGCATTGCGGACGGGCGACCCGATCAGCGTTTTTATAGTGCAATTGACATTGATGTGAAGCGCAACGCCTACGGTCGGCAGGTGGAAAGTTTTGAAACCGACCTCACGATTGCAGGACTGGAAACCCCTTTCCATGCAATGTTTATTCGTGCCCCACAGGTTGTTCGCGTTGGCTCAGATGTGGAGGTTCTGTCTACTTATGAAGACAAAGTGGTGCTGGCGCGTCAGGGTTCGGTTATGGTGGCGTCGTTTCATCCAGAATTGACAAGCGACAGCCGAATTCATTCAGTTTTTTTGCGGGAGGTATAAAGATGTCCGGACATTCCAAATGGGCAACAATCAAACACAAAAAGGGCAAAGCCGATAAGGCCCGCGGCAAGACGTTTGCAAAACTCGCGCGCCAACTTGAAGTCAGTACCAGGGAAGGCGGCGGCGACCCGGCATCTAATGCATCGCTACGAACTATTGTGTTGAAGGCCAAAGCGGCGCAGATGACCAATGATGCGATCGATCGCGCAATCAAACGTGGAATGGGCGAGCACACTGGTGCAGCCTTTGAGTCGATTACCTATGAGGCATACGCGCCAGGCGGTGTCGCGATGTTGATCGATGCACTGACCGACAATCGCAATCGCACGGCATCTGATGTGCGACTTGCTTTTAGTAAGTCTGGAGGAGCAATGGCAGAGCCCGGCGCAGTCGGCTGGCAGTTTTCGCGCAAAGGCGTCGTGCAGATTGATAAATCAGTTACAGAAGATGAAGTGATGATGGTGTCTCTCGAACACGGTGCAGAAGATGTAGTGGACGACGGAGATACATGGCTTGTCACATGTGATCCACAAGCGTTGTATGAATTGAAAGCATCCTTGGAAGCCGCAGGGATGACAGTTGTATCAGCCGTTTCAACAATGGTTTCGTCAATGCAGGTGCCCGTCACAGATATCGCTGACGCAAAAGCAATTTTGAAAATCATGGACGACCTGGAAGACAATGATGACGTGCAAGATGTCTATGCTAATTTTGATATGACCGATGCAATCCTTGAGGAGGCCGCAACATGAGCATTGAAGTAGGTCACAAAGCTCCTGCGTTTACATTGCTGGGTAGTGGTGGAAAGTCGTTTTCGTTGTCTGACTATGCGGGCAAGCCAGTGGTGTTGGTTTTTTATCCGGGAGACAACACGGCGGTATGTACAAAACAATTGTGCTCGTACAACAATGAGCTCGCGCAATTTAATGACATCGGCGCTCAAGTGCTTGGCATCTCTGCACAAGATGTTGCAAGTCACGATAAGTTCTCGGCAAAGCACGGATTTGGCTTTCCCCTGTTAGCCGATACCGCTAAAGAGGTGGCAAAGGCATATGACGTTCTCGGGCTTCTGGGATTGGTGCGTCGCAGCATTTTTGTGATCGATGGCCAAGGCGTGGTGCGCTACGTTCATCGCTCTGCCGTGGGCTTGACGTATCGCCCGGTGGGCGAGTTGATTGCGGCCCTGCAATCTGCCCAGTAAATCCTTACCTAGTAGGTATTTGGGCACTAAGGTAGAACATATGTTCGCCCAGCAGTCTGCCGAGGTAGTCCTTGGAATTGACCCAGGTTTAACCCGTTGCGGTTATGCAGTCTTGCGAGCTCAGCATCCACGGTTGCCTGCTGTCATTGCTCTCGGAGTCATATCAACCCCGCCATCCGAACTGTTACAGCACCGTCTGTGTGCCCTGCAAGCCGACATTGAACGATTGATTATTGAAACTCAACCTCAGGCCATTGCTGTTGAGCAAGTTTTTTTTCAGAACAATGTGCGAACGGCCATGAGTGTTGGGCAAGTGAGTGGCTTGGTGTTGGCAATGGCGAGCAGATTGGGTATCGATGTGGTGCAATATACCCCGAGTCAGGTGAAGAGCGCGGTGACAGGTTCTGGAACAGCAAATAAATTGCAAGTGCAAAAGATGGTACAACAGCGTCTTGGTCTTGGCTCATTGCCGGAGCCTGCAGATGCTGCTGACGCTGCCGCGATTGCTTTGTGTCATCTTGCTATTGCACCACTGCGCAACAGCATTGCGCGAGCACAATCAACGGTGGGCGCCCAATGATCGGTTCATTACGTGGAGTAGTGATAGAGCGAAATCAAGACTCGACTGTCTTGCTTGAAGTTGCTGGTATCGGATACTTGATCCACGTAACACCGCGTTCACTTGGCGAATTAGAACCGACTTCGCAAGCGTTCGTACATGTGCATCATCACATTCGCCAAGATGCACAGACGCTGTATGGCTTTCTGGATAGAGACGAACGTCGCACATTTGAGATTTTGATTGCAACTCATGGCGTTGGCCCAAATATGGCAATGTCTATTCTTGCTACACACAACCCGCGCGCACTGATCGATATTGTTGCCACCAATGATCATGGGGCTCTCACACTTGTTTCGGGCGTAGGACGCAAAACAGCTGAGCGTCTCTTAATTGAATTGAAAGGCCGGATGAACTTGCCCATCATGGACACACCTCAGGGCGAGCAATCGGTGGGGCAGAGTACCGTCACGGATGTGCGTGAGGCACTTGCAGGACTTGGGTATTCAAGCGAAGAAATTCGTGATGTATTACGCGAGTTGTCGGCAACTGACACAGCAGAGAATATGTTGCGTCAGGCTCTTAACGCATTAGGAGTAAAACGTGCGTGAAGAATTTGTAGATCCGCATCAGCGGCCAGAGGATCACAACGAATTACTCGACGAAGTGGGGTTGCGTCCGCGATCTTTAACAGACTTTGTCGGACAACGTGAATTAAAAGAGCATCTCAGCATTGTGCTTGAGGCTGCGCGACGGCGAGGGCAGGCAGCCGATCACCTGTTGTTTGCGGGCCCTCCAGGTCTTGGCAAAACAACGCTTGCTGGCATAGTTGCAACAGAGATGGCGGCGCAACTGCACGTGACATCAGGACCGGCGCTTGAGCGCGCTGGAGATCTTGCTGCAATTTTGACCAAACTCGGTGACAACGATGTTTTGTTTATTGATGAGATTCATCGTCTGTCGCGTACGGTTGAGGAAATTTTGTACCCAGCGATGGAAGATTTCCAGATCGACATTGTGGTCGGCAAGGGGCCTTCTGCGTCTTCAATACGACTGACGTTGCCAAAGTTCACGTTGATTGGGGCGACCACGCGTACGGGCATGATCACTGGTCCGTTGCGCGATCGTTTTGGCTTGGTTGCCCGTCTCGATTATTACGACGAGAGAGAATTGCAATTGATTATCACCCGTGCTGCTGGGATTTTACAGGTTGATATTGATGCTCAAGGTGCAATGGAGATTGCTCGTCGTTCTCGGGGTACGCCACGCATTGCCAACCGCTTGTTGCGGCGAGTACGCGATTTTGCGGAGGTACGCGGTGACGGCACCGTCGACAAAACCTCTGCTCAAGAAGCGCTGACCGTTTTTGGAGTTGACGAACTCGGACTCGACAAAGTTGATCGTGCTGTTTTGAGTGCTATTTGTGTGCAGTTTGGTGGTGGACCAGTTGGGCTGTCGACTCTTGCCATCAGCGTGAGCGAACAGACTGAAACGATTGAAGATGTCTATGAACCATTCTTGATTCAGCAGGGGATGATCGCACGTACTCCCCGTGGGCGCGTTGCGATGCCTCTCGCGTATACGCACCTTGGATTGCAAGCCCCCGCACAAAAACCCGATTTGTTCGCCTAGTTTTCTTTTCCAACTATGCAATTATCGGACATTGATTACGATTTGCCAACGCGTCTCATCGCGCAACACCCCATAGAGCCCCGTGACTCAGCCCGACTTTTGGTAGATACGGGGGACGACTCACCACTGGATTGTAATGTTTTCGATTTGTTGAGCTTCGTTCGTCCAAACGATGTCATCGTCGTCAATCACACTCGCGTGATGCCGGCACGAGTGATCTTGCGCCGTTCGAGTGGTGGTGTTGTTGAAGCGTTATTGCTTGAAGAACACGACGCTGATGCTGGTGTCTGGGAAACACTGTTGCGACCTGGCGGCAAACTCAAAGCAGGCGAGATTTTGTATGCCCATGACAACATGGAATTTATGGAAGTGGGTGATCGCACCATGGCTGGAGACACTTTTTTGGTTCGAATACTGGCAAATGATGTTCAAGGTTTGCTTGCGCGATTTGGGAGCATGCCATTACCGCCCTATATCACTGAAACTCTGCTTGATGTTGAGCGGTATCAAACTGTTTTTGCACATGATCAAAAGTCGTCTGCTGCACCGACTGCTGGGTTGCATTTCACGCCCGAGTTGTTGCAACGAATTCGTGATCAGGGCACACAGATTTGCGAAGTGGAGTTGGTGGTAGGTCTCGACACTTTCAAACCGATTTCTGCCGAAGATCCACTTGAGCATGTAATACATACCGAATCGTACAGAGTGCCTCAAAAAACGATGGATGCGTGCATTCACGCCCACAATGTCGGCGGAAGGGTGATTGCGGTTGGCACTACAGCAACTCGAGCACTTGAAAGTGCTGTCGCATTTGGACAGATGAGTGGACGCACAAACCTATTCATCACACCAGGTTTCGAATGGAAGGTGGTTGACATGATGATGACCAACTTTCATATGCCGCGCACAACCTTGTTGCTGATGATTCAGTCATTTATCGGCACGAGGTGGCGTTCGTTGTATCAACAAGCAATCGCACGCGAGTACCGCATGCTGTCATTTGGAGACGCAATGTTGCTTACTCGGAGTGTTGAGAAGTAACTCGCTCAACTGTGCATGCCACTACCGTGTAGTTGATGTTTCCAGTTTATTTCACCGAAGATGCTCGCGAGGGTAACGCTCGTGCAGGAACGGCTGTGACGCACCGAGGCTCGTATACGACTCCGTGTTTCATGCCTGTCGGAACTCGTGGAGCAATCAAATATTTGAGTGCCACCGACTACGAAGAATTGGGTGCACAAATTGTGCTCGGCAATACGTATCACTTGATGTTGCGACCAGGTGCACAGATCATCAGTGATATGGGTGGTCTCGGAAAATTTGCGGGATGGAAAGGTTTGACACTGACCGACTCTGGTGGCTTTCAAGTTTTTTCACTCAACCCAGATGTTGATGATGACGGTGTGACGTTTAAGTCAACCTATGACGGGTCACGTCATCGGTACACACCCGAATCGGCAGTGCACACTCAACAATTGCTCGGTGCCGATATTCAGATGGTGCTCGATGTCTGTCCTGCGCTTCCTTCACCTGTGCCTGTAGTCAGACTTGCTCTCGAACGCACTTCTGCATGGGCCAAGCGAGCACGTGCAACGCACACCAGAACCGATCAGTCACTGTTTGGAATTGTGCAAGGCGGCGTGGATGTCAACTTGCGAAAGGAAAGTGCTCTTCGCACTGCTGAACTCAATTTTGACGGATATGGCATTGGCGGATTATCGGTAGGAGAGACACGACAAGAAATGTTGCCTGCACTCGATGCCGCAGTCCGACAACTGCCACTTGATCGTCCTCGCTACCTCATGGGTGTCGGTGATCCAGCATCGCTAGTGGAGGCAGTCAACCTGGGTGTTGATCAATTTGATTGCGTGCTTCAGACACGACTGGGCAGACATGGCACTGCTCTGACATCTCTTGGTCGGGTCAATTTGAAGCGCTCCGAATTTACATTAAGCAATGATCCGATAGATCCAACGTGCACATGTTCAGTATGTACTCGCCATACGCGCGGATACATTCGGCATCTCTTTCAAGTAGGCGAGCCAACGGCATCTCGCTTGGTATCAATACATAACATTGCATGGACACTGTCGCTGATGGATGCAGTGCGAGCAGCAATAATTGCGGGCCGTTTTTCATCGCTTCGTCAAGACATTCTGGCCGTTTGGGGCAATGATGCTGGCAACGGTGCTGCTGATAGTGCGCCTTCTAGTTCGCCTAGTTGAGCGATAGAGTAACGACTTATGTTCATCAGTCTTTTTGCCACAATTGGCGCTGCCACAACCAATAATGAGTCAGGCGGGGGCATCTTGTCCGTCTTGCCATTAGTGCTGATTTTCGGCGCAATGTACTTCCTGTTGCTTCGCCCACAACGCAAACGACAAAAAGAGACTCGCAATTTGCAGAGCGCTCTGCAAGAGGGCGATGAAGTGGTGTTGGCTTCGGGCATTTATGGTTTTATTTCTGCAATTGAAGACGGTTACGTGTGGCTTGACATTGCAGAAAAAGTCGAGATTCGTGTTGCTCGAAGTGCTATCGCCACCAAAGTTTCTACTCCAAGTTCGAACGAGCAATCGTCCAACGACAAGAATGACAAGAAGTAGGTAAATACCGCGTAGTTATCAGCGGTTCATATTTTTATGGCACGTCGTCTGTATTTCTCACTCATTGGCCTTGTGGTGTTGGTGAGTTCGCTGTTGGCTGGCAATCTATTTGCCGGCAATGTGCCCGCTCTCGGTCTCGACTTGCAGGGTGGTGCTTCGGTTACGTTGCAGCCAGAAGGCGACTTCACGCCGAGCGCACTTGCTCAAGCAGTCGAGATCATTAGCCAGCGCGTCAATGCACTCGGAGTTTCAGAGCCAGAGATCACTCGTCAAGGGAACAACGTTGTTGTTAACTTGCCGGGCGTTAATGATCAGCAAAAGGCACTCGACATCATTGGACGACAAGGTGAACTGTTGTTGCGACCTGTATTACAGGCTGGCACGCTCAACACCGAAACATCAACAACAATTGCAGGCTCGCCTACGACAGTTCTTGGAAGTGATAACAGCGTCGTAGACACAACAATCCCCTCAACCGATGGTGGTCCTGGCAATGCGCGCGGTAGGGGCGCAGCAACTACTGTGCCTGTTGCTGTTTCAACTGAAACGACAGTGCCAAGCATTGATGTCTCCGAAGACACGACTAACCCAAGTGTGAATACAGTATTGATGGGCGAAAATGATGAAGCTTTTCTTGTGGGGCCAGCAGGGGCGAGCGGCAAAGTATTTACCAATAATGCTCAAGCCATTGTCAGTAATGGCAGTTGGACCGTGACAGTCGAATTGCGAAGCGGAGCAGATGGTGCTGATTTGTGGAATGCGTTGACAACGAGGTGCTTTAATCGTGACGCAACTTGTCCAACTGGTCGCATTGCTATCGCACTTGACGGCAAAGTGATTTCGGCACCGACAGTTCAAGAAGCCGTATTCACTGGCGGTAATGTTCAAATTAGCGGAGACTTCTCACAAACTGAGGCTCGTGATTTGGCAAAAATCCTTGAGTTCGGTGCAGTACCAGTCAAGTTCAAGGTTGCAACAGTGCAAACAGTGTCGCCAACGCTTGGCAAAGATTCACTACGAGCCGCGATCATTTCCGGACTCGTGGGTGTGTTACTCGTGATGGCATTCTTTTTCGTTTACTACCGAATGCTTACAATTATTGTGGTTGCCGGATTGGCAGTGTCGAGTGGTCTTCTTTGGAGCATCATTGCCTTTATTTCGCGCACAAATGGGCTTGCGCTCACACTGTCGGGTGTTGCCGGCATCATTGTGTCTATTGGTGTCACCGTCGACTCATATGTTGTGTTCTTCGAGCGTATTAAAGATGAGTTGCACGCAGGCAAGTCATTGCGTAGTTCCGCCCAGCGCAGTTTTACGCTTGCGTGGCGCACGATTCTTGCTGCTGACACGGTTTCGTTCTTGGGTGCGCTTACCTTGTGGTGGCTGACCGTTGGTTCTGTACGTGGTTTTGCGTTCTTCCTCGGTCTATCAACAATTTGCGATGTGATTATTGCGTATTTCTTTACTCGCCCAGCAGTGTTGTTGCTCGCACGAAGCAAATTTTTGCTTGGCCGCAAAATCCTGGGAGTTGCGTTGCCAGAGGAGAGTGCACGATGAGTGGCATGATTGGTCGTTTGTACCGCGGCGAAACAACTTTCAATTTTGTTGGTCGTCGCTGGTGGGGCTTTGGCATTTCGATCGCCTTTGTAGTGATAACGCTGGTTTCACTCGCTGCCCAAGGTCTCAACTTAGGTATCGACTTTAAGGGTGGTGTTGCATGGGAAGTTCCAGCGACGACGATCACTGTTGAAGATGTAAGCAGTATTTTAGAAGCAAATGAAATTCCCACTTCGGATGCAAAGATTCAGGTATTAAATGGTGCTGATGGAAGACGAATTCGCGCACAGGTAGGCGACATCACCACAGAGACTCGTACTGTTGTGCAAGCAGCCTTGAGCGCCAAGGCTGGTGTTGAATTAGAAGAAGTGAGTGTTGCGGCAGTGAGTTCTTCGTGGGGCAGAAGCATCACTGAAAAAGCAGTACGCGCTTTGTTGATCTTCTTTGTGATTGTGTCGTTGTACATTGCATGGCGCTTCGAGTGGAAGATGGCTGTTGCTGCCATTCTTGCAATGGTTCACGACGTGCTGATTTCGGTGGGCGTCTATGCAACGTTTGGTTTTTCGGTAACGCCTGCAACCGTGATTGCGTTCTTGACTATTCTCGGTTTTTCGCTCTATGACACGATCGTGGTTTTTGATAAGGTGCATGAGAATACAACGCGCTATTCGGCTTCAAAAGTTGCATATGGCGACATCATTAATATCTCGATGAATCAGGTGTTGATGAGGTCGATCAATACTTCGCTTGCCGCTGTATTGCCGGTGCTTTCACTTTTGGTACTTGGCTCTTGGGTGATGGGTGCAGTTGCATTGCAGGAATTTGCATTGGCCCTTCTCGTTGGGTTGCTGTTAGGGGCATATTCGTCGATCTATATTGCAACACCACTGCTCGCAGTGTTTAAAGCACGAGAATTGAAGTATCGATCGTTGGAGGGCACTCTTCATCTTGGCGACGAGATGGCACGACTTGGGCGCACGTCTAAAAAGGTTGTGGCTCGTACTGTCACTGATTCGTCTAGCGCTGACGATGTTGCAGCATCGGCTCAGGCAGATATTGTTCGCGAGACAGAATATGCGAGCGCTGCGCTCTCGCATCCTCCGCGTCCGCGCAAAAACCGACGGCGTTAAGCCCGACGCTACTGACTCCGCGCCCGCGAGGTGACAGAAGCGGCTATATGCCTCCCCGTAGACTGTGTTAGATGGGACATGACGCAGTGCCCGTAGCGGGTAACGCATGAGTGCAACTTCGCGCGTTTTGCCTTGGCGTCGTAATCAGTCAGTGGTTGTGGAGGAGCTAGTGCCGTTGTTGGCGGCCTATAGAAGCCGACATCCTAAAGAATCAGTAAGCCAGATCACGGCTGCATACGAGATGGCAAGGGCTGCGCATCAGCACCAGTCACGCATGAGCGGTGAGGGTTACATCAGCCATCCGATAGCTGTCGCGAGAATTGTTGCCGAAATAGGTTTAGATGATGTTTCGCTCATTGCTGCACTTCTGCACGATGCAGTAGAAGATACCGAAATTACGCTGGCTGATGTTGAGTCGTCGTTTGGTGCCGAAGTCGCCGGGATCGTGGATGGCCTCACAAAGCTTGAACGATTGCAGTTTGATTCTCGTGAAGCACAGCAAGCAGCGACAATGCGCAAGTTGCTCGTGGCAATGGCAAAAGATATGCGAGTTCTGATCATCAAGTTGGCAGACCGCTTGCACAATATGCGCACGATTGCGGCATCGCCAATCGACAAACAACGACGTGTCGCTCAGGAAACCCTCGATATTTATGCTCCGCTAGCGCACCGATTGGGAATGCAAGAAGTAAAACAACAACTTGAAGATCTTTCGTTTGCTGCTCTGTATCCCAAGCGATATGCAGAGCTTGATTATTTAGTTTCGACACGTGCGCCTGAGAGAGATATTTTTCTGGCAAAGGCGCTTGGTGAGGTTGGTGTGTGGCTCAAAGATGTACGGATTGATGCAGAGTTGACGTCACGTGGAAAACATCTGTGGAGTTTGTATGAGAAGATGGTGCAGAAGGGTCGAGGATTCGACGAAATTTTCGACTTGATGGCAATTCGAATTGTCGTTGATTCGGTAAAAGATTGCTATGGGGTGCTCGGCTGCATCCACGGTCACTGGACGCCCGTGGTTGGTAGGTTCAAAGATTACATAGCGATGCCTAAATTCAATTTGTATCAGTCGTTGCACACAACGGTTATTGGTCCAAGTGGCAAACCTATAGAGGTGCAAATTCGCTCACGAGATATGCATCAACGCGCCGAGTGGGGAGTCGCATCGCACTGGTCGTATAAAGATGGCGTTCCATCAACTGATGTGGACTGGTTGAATCGAATTATTGATTGGCAAGACGAAGTATCTGATCCCAGACAGTTCTTAGAAAGCCTGAAGAGCGATCTTGACCAAGATGAGATATTTGCGTTCACACCAAAGGGTCGAGTGATTGCATTGCCCGTAAAAGCAACAACTGTCGATTTTGCGTATGCAGTGCACACTGAGATTGGACATTCGTGCATGGGGGCTCGAGTGAATGGCCGCTTGGTACCTCTCGATACTGTTCTCAACTCGGGTGATACATGCGAGATTTTGACATCGACAGCAGAGAGCGCCGAACCTTCTGAAGAATGGTTGAATTTTGTTGCGTCACCCAAGGCAAAGAGCAAGATTAAGCAATGGGTTTCTCGAGAACGCATCGATGATTTGGTCGAGAACGGCCACGATGACCTAGTTGAAGCTTTGCGACAGCAGGGTGTACCCGTGCAAATGGTGCTCGACTCGGACGCATTTGTCCAAGAAATTGAAACAATGAATTATGTTAACGCACCAGCGCTCTTTTTGGCTATCAGCGAGGGTCATGTGCAGGCTGATGCAATCGCATTACGTCTTGCACGCGCTGTTCGTTCCGGGCCATTTGGCGAGCAATTGTCTGTTGGTACGCGCAGTTTTGTTCAAAATGAAAGTAGCGATCGACAGGCGGGTGTGCATGTTGAAGGAATGGACAACGTCGTCGTGCGAATGAGTAAGTGTTGTACTCCTGTGCCTGGTGATGAAATTCTGGGATTCATTGGCCTTGGTCAAAGTCACAGTAAGGGCGTTAATATCCATCGCGCTGATTGCCTGAGCGCTATTTCGCTCGTCTCACAAAATCTCGAGCGTGTCGTTGATGCCGAATGGACAGGCATCTTGCAGGGTGAGACCTTTATCGCAGCAGTAGAAGTAGTCGCACTCGATCGTTCTCGACTACTACGAGACGTTGCCAACGCGTTGTCCGATGAGCATGTCAACATCGTCTCATGCACCACCCACACCGGAGCCGACCGAGTGGCAAAGATGCGCTTCGAGTTTGAGTTTGCAGATCCAGGGCATTTGCAGTCGGTCTTACACACCATCAAACGAATCGATTCTGTGTATGACGCTTATCGTGTCATGTCAACGGAGCATCCAGCGTCTAACCTCACTGTGTGAGTTCCTTCTCGACTAGCCCCGGAACACGGGATATTTTGGCGCCTGATGCGGCTCGTTGGCGTCAATTTCAAGAGGTTTTTGCTGCAGTTGTGCAGGATGCTGGCTATCAATTGATTATTCCACCAATGTTTGAAGATCTTGGTGTGTTCTTGCGTCTAGGAGAGGCAACTGAAGTAGTCACTAAAGAGATGTATGACTTTGAGGACAAGGGTGGACGGCGTATTGCTTTGCGACCAGAGCAAACAGCAAGTGTGTGCAGAGCATTCGTTGAGCACAGGCCAACAACTCCATGGAAAGTTTGGTACTCCGGTCCTAACTTTCGATATGAAAAACCTCAACAGGGTCGCTACAGACAGTTTGATCAAGTTGGCATTGAAGTGCTTGGTGTTGACGATCCGCTTTTGGATGCTGAAGTTATTGCTCTTGCGGACACTTTTTTTAAACGTCTCGGTCTGAAAGACGTTCAGTTGGCAGTTAATTCGCTCGGCGATGATGGTGATCGCGAGAAATATTCCGCAGCGTTATATGAGTATTTTTCCTTAAATCTTGCACAGCTTTCAGAAGAATCTCAAACTACGTTGACAAAGAATCCACTGCGCATTCTTGACTCCAAGCGCCGCGAAGATCAAGCGCTCATTGCTGGTGCTCCCAAAATTCGAGACTTCTTGAGTGCTGATGCTGCTCAACATTTTGACTCTGTGCTGCGAGCACTTGATGCACTTGACGTCAAATATGCAATTGATGATCGTTTGGTGCGAGGTCTCGACTATTACCGCCGGACAACTTTTGAATTTGTGTCAACCGCACTTACGGCAGCCCACACGGCGATCGGTGGTGGTGGTCGATATGACGGGCTTGTTGAGCAATTAGGTGGTTCATCGACTCCGGGAATTGGCTTTGCACTGGGACTTGATCGCACACTTCTTGCATGTGATGCCGAAAGTGTTTTTGAGGCTCCGAACCCGAATGTTTCTGTTTTTGTAGTTGACACAACAGGTGGATTACATGCAGCAGAAGTTTGCAATCTCTTGCGCAGAAACTTGATCAGTGCCGATCGCGCATTTGATAATCGGAGCATGAAAGCCCAAATGAAGGCTGCAGATAGAAGTGGTGCGTCAATTGCTTTGATCATTGGCACCGATGAAGTGGCTGCAGGGCATATCATCTTGCGTCCGATGAATTCGGGAGATCAATTTGCGGTACCGCGAAGTGAGATCGTCGAAGCAGTTCAGAATGAAATTATGAAACGAGAGTGAGTCCATGTCTAGTTCGCTAAATACTTCAATTAATGCAACAGCGTTACGTACGCATTTATGTGGCAGCCTGCGCCCGGAAAACATCGGTCAAACAGTTACCTTGTGCGGCTGGATTGCACGTCGCCGAGAGCACGGCGAACACCTTGCATTTCTTGATGTGCGCGATTACTCGGGTGTTGTTCAGTGCGTCGTGAGCGATGTGAAAGATGTGCGCAACGAATGGGTGGTGCAGATCACTGGAAAAGTGCAAGCCCGACCGGATGGCACAGTGAATGCCAATTTGCCCACGGGAGGCGTCGAGTTAGTGGAATGCCAATTAACAGTGCTCAACGTAGCCGAATCACCACCATTTCCTATTGATGCGCGTGCAGATGATGTAGATGAAGGTGTGAGACTCAAGTTTCGCTATCTTGACATTCGTCGAGAGCGCATGCAAAAGAATTTGCGCATTCGTGCAAAAGTCAACTCGGCAATACGCGGGGCAATGGAAGCCCAAAACTTTGTCGAGGTGGAGACACCATTTTTGATGCCGTCGACGCCTGAAGGTGCGCGCGAGTTCTTGGTTCCTTCACGTAAAGAACCGGGTTCGTTTTATGCGTTGCCGCAGTCGCCGCAGTTGTGGAAGCAGTTATTGATGGTCGCGGGAATCGATCGTTATTACCAAATTGCTCGTTGTTTGCGCGACGAAGATTTACGAGCAGACCGACAGTATGAATTTATGCAACTTGATGCCGAGATGAGTTTTGTCACGAAAGACGACGTGCTGGCTGCGATCAGTCGGGCCGTAGTTGCAGCCGCCGAGGCAGCACTCGGACAAACACCGCCGCCGATCGAGCAAATCACATGGCATGACGCAATGAATAGATTTGGAAGCGACAAACCAGACTTGCGATTTGGAATGGAACTGATTGAACTCACGGGAGTATTTGCTACCACCGAATTTAAGGCCTTTGCAAGCGCAAAGTCGATTAAGGGTCTGAAGGTTGATGCAGCGACATATCCAGATGCAGCCGCATCAGGGCGCAGCAAGTTGGATGCATTCACGGACCGTGCCAAGCAAATGGGAGCCAAAGGGCTCGTCTGGATCAAAGTCGGTGACGATCTTGTGCTGGATTCACCTGTCGCAAAGTTTTTGAGCGAGAGCGAACGAACAGCATTGTTGCAACAGATGCAGGCAAAGTCTGGCGACTTATTGCTATTGGTTGCCGACGAATGGTCTACTACATGCGGAGTATTGGGGCATTTGCGAAACGACATCGGTCGACCACCTGTTCATGAAGGCCCATATCGGTATGTGTGGGTGATTGATTTTCCACTCTTCGTCGGCATCAGTGCATCAACTGGTAAGCCACAACCAGGACATCATCCATTTTGTCAACCACATCCCGAGGATATCGATCGGCTTGAAACTGATCCGATGAGTGTTCGCGCTCTTGCCT
Source organism: Ilumatobacteraceae bacterium (assembly GCA_964203725.1). Classification (GTDB taxonomy): domain Bacteria; phylum Actinomycetota; class Acidimicrobiia; order Acidimicrobiales; family Ilumatobacteraceae; genus UBA3006. Next base: position 25,360 of record CAXNNK010000002.1, read on the forward strand.
ATGACTTGGTGCTCAACGGCTGGGAGTTGGGTTCAGGCTCGATTCGTATTCACGATCCGGAAATGCAACGGCGTGTGTTTCGCCAACTAGGAATTTCGGATGAAGATGCCGATCGTCGCTTCGGGTTCTTCTTACAGCCATTCAAATATGGTGCACCACCACACGGCGGATTTGCTTTTGGCACCGATCGTCTCGTAGCGATTCTGGCTGGTGAAGAAAATATTCGTGAGGTGATTGCATTTCCAAAGACACAATCTGGAAGTGATCCAATGACAAATGCTCCAACTCCTGTTGACCCAGCACAGTTGAACGAGCTTGGCATTCGGTTGCTGCCTCCACCTGCAAAGAGTTAGCGAAACATTGCGGTGAGTCATGCCGACGACCTTTTCACTGCAGCGGTCGCTGACAGGCTCCGCTCTCAGGCACCTCTTGCTGCACGTTTGCGTCCCCGCACACTCGATGAGATTGTCGGTCAAGAGCATCTGCTTGCACCTGGAGCACCCTTACGAAAATTGATTGAGGCCGATCGATTGTCATCAGTAATTTTGTGGGGACCACCTGGAACCGGAAAGACAACGCTTGCTGAAGTAGTTGCCTCGAGCACCAATCGCGCTTTCGAAAGGCTTTCAGCGGTGACGTCTGGTGTGAAAGATGTTCGTGAAGCTATCGAACGAGCAACCGATCGACTTGGTCAACATGGGCGTTCGACAATTGTGTTTGTCGATGAGATTCATCGTTTTTCAACGTCGCAACAAGATGCACTTCTCCCATCGGTTGAGAGTGGCATCATCACGTTGATCGGTGCCACTACAGAGAATCCATTCTTTGAAGTCAATGGACCACTGCGCAGTCGGAGCACATTGTTTCGCTTGGAAACTCTCGGTCACACTGCGATTAGAACATTATTGGAACGTGGATTGAACGCCGAGGGAATGACGGCTGATGAAGAAGCATTAACGATGCTTGCTCAGCGTGCAGCAGGCGATGGACGACAAGGACTCACCGCTCTTGAAGTTGCCTGTGCACTGGCGCGACCTGGTGTGGTGACGATTTCGCATGTTGATTCTGCTCTTGGTGTGAGTGCTCTCAATTATGGGCGCGACGATCATTACGACGTGGTGTCGGCATTTATCAAGAGCATCCGGGCAAGCAACGTAGATGCAGGAATTTTTTGGCTTGCACGGATGCTCGAGGCAGGGGATGACCCGAGATTCATTGCTCGTCGTCTCATTATTTTGGCGTCAGAAGACATTGGCATGGCTGACCCTCAAGCGCTGGTCATTGCAGTTGCAGCGGCACAAGCCGTCGATCACGTTGGTTTGCCTGAAGCACAACTCAATTTGGCACAGGCAGTTGTGTATTTGGCCCAAGCACCAAAGAGCAACGGTGCGGCAGTAGCAATTTGGACTGCACGCAGCGACATACGCCAAGGTGTGGATGTTGAAGTTCCGGCGCATCTGCGAGATGCTCATTACGCGGGGGCACAGGTCCTTGGTCATGGAACCGAATATCGTTCGCCGCACGACGATCAACCATCAAAGCGCGGTACACAAGGGGCTTCAGGGCTCAAAGTGGAACAGGACTCTCTTCCTGCGCAAACTGAAGGCGCGGTTCGACGGAGTGATCCGTATTACAAGCCGCCAAACAAATAGGTTTGGTGTCAAGTTCACAACGAGGTGGTCGGTCATGATAAGGCGTCTTTTTTGGTTCACATTGGGAATGTTTGCTGGCATTTTTGGTTGGCGCTACGCGAAGGAAAAGGCAAAAGATGCTGCAAGCCAGATCACGTTCGCGGAGGTGGCGAGCGATGTACTGTCAGGCGTCGTCAAATTGGTCAATCAGGGTTTTGAGATAATTCGCAATTTGCGTGCTGAGGACAGCAGTTTGGTGCATCAAGATGGAGACTCCCTGCATACTGATATCAAGTAAGGCTGCATTGCTCGACAACTAGACTTGTGGCAAATGTCGGCAAACAACAACTCGATCACTTCAGCAAATCAACTTCGCGAGGCCTTCACGGGCTTTTTTGCGTCTAAGGGTCATTCCCCTGTTCAGTCTGCAAGTTTGATTCCTCATGATCCGACGGTGTTATTCACGGTTGCCGGAATGGTGCCGTTCAAACCCTATTTTGTTGGTGATGAGGCTGCCCCGTATAAGCGCGCGGTGAGCGTACAAAAGTGTGCGAGGGCTGGTGGAAAACACAACGATCTAGACGACGTTGGGCGTACTAAACGCCATCTTGTTTTTTTCGAGATGATGGGCAATTTCAGTTTTGGTGATTATTTCAAGTCCGATGCGATTCCTTGGTCGTGGGAGCTTGTTACTGAAGTCTTTGGATTTGATGGTGACCAATTGTGGATCACCGTCCACGAAAGCGATGATGAAGCCGAACAAATTTGGCACGATGTCGTGGGCGTTCCAATGAGTCGAATTCAGCGGCTTGGTGACGCCGACAATTTTTGGCAGATGGGCGATACGGGCCCTTGTGGTCCATGCTCCGAGATCCATATCGATCGCGGTGCTGCATTTGGTCCAGATGGTGGACCACTCAATGACAAAAAAGGTGATCGCTTTTTAGAGTTTTGGAACTTGGTGTTTATGCAATTCAACCAAGCTAAAGACGGCTCTCGCACACCGCTTCCAAAACCATCTATTGATACCGGCGCAGGTTTGGAACGGATTCTTGCGTTGATGCAGGGAACCGATTCGGTTTGGGAAACAGATGTATTGCTTCCACTTGTTGAACAAGCACAATCGCTCACATCGGCCAAGTATCGCGCTGGTGACTATGACGATCGAGACAGTTTTAGTTTGCGTGTGTTGGCTGAGCATGCACGGTCTGCAACCATGCTGGTCAATGACGGTGTGTTTCCGTCAAATGAGGGAAGAGGTTATGTGTTGCGACGAATTATTCGTCGTGCGGTGCGACATGCCTATTTGCTTGGCACCGAGAAACTCGTGATGCCAAAACTTACTGAGACAGCACTCGAAGTCATGCGTTCTGCTTACCCAGAACTCGATGCCAATAAGGATTTCATTTTGGGGGTATTGACCAAAGAAGAAGAGAGCTTTCGCCAAACGTTGAAGACTGGCGTCACGATCCTTGAAGATGAATTGTCTGGTGGTGCAAAGACGCTGGGTGGGAGCACAGCGTTCTTGTTGCACGACACGTACGGGTTTCCTCTTGAATTGACACAGGAAATTGCAGGTGAGCGAAACGTAGAAGTAGATATCGACGGTTTTGAAAAAGAGATGTCGGCACAGCGCAAGCGCGCCAAGACCGCGCGCAAAGGTGCCAGCGTTGACGATTATTCAATTGAGAGTTACCGCGCGATCATGGAACAGCATGGAACCACAACGTTTGTTGGGTACGAACACACGAATAGTGAGAGCCTTATATTGGCTGTGCTTCCAGTTGTAGCAAAAACCGATTCGGATGACAGCGTAAGCAACGATCAGATAGTTGAAATATTTCTTGACGCTTCACCGTGTTATGCCGAGAGTGGTGGTCAAGTAGGTGACCAAGGTGTTATCACGTCTTCAACTGGCGAAGCACGGGTTGTTGATACGACATTTGCTCTACCTGGTTTGAGAAAGCACACGTGCCAGATCGTGAAAGGCACTTTTTCGCCGGGACAGCAGGTGAAAGTTGCCGTACATGTCGCAACACGGGACGCAACTCGGCGTAATCACACCGCCACCCACATTTTGCATTGGGCATTGCGTCAAGTGCTTGGCGAGCACGTCAAACAGGCTGGTTCGTTGGTGTCCGATGAGCGCCTTCGCTTTGACTTTAGTCATTATGCGAGCGTGACGGCAGACGAAATCGAACGAATTGAGCGGTTGGCTAATGGAGAGGTTTTACACAACACTCAAACGCGAAATTACGAAACATCGAAAGACGAAGCCACTGCAGCGGGAGCAATTGCATTTTTTGGTGACAAATATGGCGACGTCGTGCGGGTGCTCGAAGCTGGTAACTCGATTGAGTTATGTGGTGGCACCCATGTCCGGGCAACTGGCGATATCGGAGTGATCAAGATTGTTGCCGAGTCTTCTATCGGATCAAATTTGCGTCGTATTGAAGCAGTGACGGGTGAGAACGCTTTAAGTTTTATCTTGGAGAGGTCTCGCGTACTCGATGCGGCTGCAGACTTGTTGGGAGTCAGCGTCACTGATGTCGAGCCTTCACTGAAGCGCAAACTTTCAGAGGTCAAGATGTTGCAAGACGAGATCAAGCAATTACGAGGCGCGCAGGCACGCTTACAAGCAGGCGAACTCGTAGCCAAACATGTCAATGGCATTGTTGTTGCGAGAGTAGATGGGATTACCGCAAATGATCTGCGTGAGTTGGCCCTTGCAATTCGTCAAGATGTACAAATTCGACTCGTTGTGTTGGGTGGAGTTACTGACACTGGAGGCGTTGGTCTCGTTGCCACAGTTTCTAGTGGAGTGGCAATTTCGGCTGGTGACTTGATTAAGGATGCTGCCAAAGCAGTGGGTGGTGGTGGTGGCGGCAAGGGTGACATTGCTACGGCGGGCGGCAAAAATCCTGAGGCACTCGACGAAGCTCTCGAGATTGCTCGAAAAGCAGCGACTGGTTCCATCGGTTTATAACATGCGGGCGCTCGGGGTTGATCTCGGGACAAAGCGCATCGGCCTTGCTACAAGTGATGCAAGTGGAACTCTTGCTTCGCCTCTGCAAGTGTTGAATCGAAGTGGTTCTCGATTGCAAGACCATCAAGCAATTGCCGCGATCGTGAAGGAATACGAAATCGATTGTGTGGTTGTCGGGATGCCCCTCAGCATGTCGGGAGCAGTCGGTGCTGCTGCACAATCAGCCACTATTGAGGTGTCGCAAATGACTAGCGTTGTAGGAGTGCCGGTGCTCACCTACGACGAGCGTTTGACGACGGTGAGTGCGCATCAGATCTTGCAGGAAAATAATGTGCCAGCAAAAAATCGAAAAAATGTGGTCGACAAAATCGCAGCAGCAGTGATGTTGCAGTCTTGGCTTGATGGACAAAGAAATATTGTTGCGCATGATTGATCCTTTGCTCGCCAAATCAAAAGCTTCGTCTCCTCAAGCAGATAATTGGAATGAAGATCCATGGGACGACATATTGAATTTTGATCTCGAGTCTGAACTCGAGTCGGATATTGAGCCCCACGATTATCGCGAGATTGCGCCTCTGTTTCGCGTAGCGATTGCAGCGGTTGTCTGTCTCTCGTTGCTGTTGGGTGCGGTTGGCCTGTGGTATCTGCAGAAGGTCAACCCTTCAGGTGACACCGGCGTGAGTGTGTCGTTTACGGTCAATGAGGGAGACAGCGTGTCGAGTGTGAGCACACGACTCGAGTCAGAAGGTTTTGTTACGAGCGCAGGAGTGTTCCGTTGGTATGTAGCCCGCAAGGGTGGCATCGAATTGACACCTGGTTATTACACGATCAAGCCGCGTGATCACATGGGCAACATCATGAAGGTACTCTCCATTCCTCCTTCTGCGACATTTATCAAAGTGACATTCCCTGAAGGTTTTACAGTTGCACAAATGGGTCGGCGACTCGCCGAGAAAACGATGAGACTCAACGCCGATCTTTTTTCACAAGCCGTTCAAGACCCTGCAGTGGCTACTGCATATCGTCCCGAGTCTCAAACTTCGCTTGAAGGATTGTTGTTTCCAGACACCTACCAGATTTCGGGAGATGAATCAGAAGGCCAAGTTGTACAGCGCATGGTGCAATTGATGGAGCGCGTTGCTCGACAAGAGGGGCTTGATAAGTCGCAAGAGACTGTAGGTTTTTCTCCCTATAAGACACTCATCATTGCGTCAATGATTGAGCGAGAAGCAAAGACCGAGGGTGATCGCTCGAAAATTGCTCGCGTGATTTATAACAGACTCGAATTGGGTATGAAACTGCAGATCGATGCGACACTGCTGTACGCGGCCCCCGAAGGTGCAACGTTCTCTGAGGCTAAAGCGATTGATAGTCCGTACAACACATATTTGTATAAGGGTTTGACGCCAACACCTATCGCTAATCCGGGTCGAGCGTCGATTAATGCAGCACTTCAGCCGGCACAAGATCCATTACAAGGTGATCCAGTTTGTAGCGGAGTTGCAAAACCCTGTAAATATTTGTTTTATGTATTGTCGGACAAGGAAGGCAACCACGCATTTGCTGCAACGCTTGCACAGCACGAGGCAAATGTAGAACAAGCACGAGCGGCCGGGTTATTGCCATGACGATGAGCAAGTCGTCGTCATCCAATGTTGAAGTTGCAGCCATTATTGGTTTACCTGTCGCCCAAAGTTTGTCACCTGCGATGCACAACGCAGTGTTCCACTATCGAGATGATGGTTGGACGTATATTGCCATGGAAGTGGAAATTGATGCAGTTGAAAATGTTCTGCGCACACTAGGCGCAAATACCATTCAGGCTTTTTCTGTGACGATGCCACACAAGGAAGCGGTGTACACATTATTGAATGCTGCAAATAACGGGCTTGGCGAAGTGGACGAGTCTGGAGTTTCGGCACGATCGGTGAACACGATTTCGGTGCGGGACGGACGACTGATTGGCTCAAATACTGACGGTGACGGATGTTGCAATGCGCTTGAACAATCTGGTGTACAAATCGAGGGTGTGCGTGCGGTTGTGGTGGGGGCAGGAGGTACGGCGCGAGCAATTGTTGCTGCACTCGGTCGTCGAAACGCTGCAGATATTGCAGTTATCAACCGAACCGAGGCTCATGCACTCGATGCAGCGTCGTGTGCGATGACTGCTCGGGTTGGTTCAGTTGATGACATTGCTCGAGCCAATGTGGTGATCAATGCAACGTCGGTCGGAATGGGCGATGCTCGTACTCCAATTGATGCAAAGCACTTGCACCCAAATCTCGTGGTCTTGGACTGCGTGTATTATCCACTGGAGACGACTTTGTTGCGCGAAGCAAAAACTACAGGTGCTACGACAGTGGATGGTTTGTGGATGTTGGTGCACCAGGGAGCCTTGCAACAACTTGCGTGGCTAGGCATGGTTGGAGACATTCATATAATGCGTCAGGCCGCACTGGACGAATTGGCTCATCGTGTTCTTGAGCACAACGCGTAAATAGCCTCTTGCGCAGCGACCTCACAGGTAGTCTGTATATATGTTGCGTTACTTGACCGCAGGTGAGAGTCATGGCCAGGCCCTTGTGGTGATTGTCGAGGGCTTGCCTGCAGGCTTGGAAGTCACTGCTGAGCAGGTGCAAAGCGAATTGGCTCGTCGGCGACTCGGTTACGGACGAGGGCCAAGACAGCGTTTTGAACAAGATGAGATCGTATTGGTCGGCGGTATTCGACACGGGCGCACACTCGGGTCACCAGTTGCAATAGAGATCAAGAACAGCGAGTGGACGAAGAGTGATGTGTGGCACGAAGAGATGTCTCCCGCGCCTGGCAAGACCAAAAAGCCTCTCACGCAACCTCGTCCTGGTCACGCCGACTTGACTGGAATGCAAAAATACGGGTTTGATGATGCGCGAGATGTGCTTGAGCGTGCGAGTGCGCGTGAAACAGCTGCAAGAGTTGCGGCCGGTGCACTTGCCAAGATTTTTCTCGGAACCATTGGTGTCGAAGTCTTGTCGCATGTTGTGCAGATGGGGAGTGCACGCAACACCACGACAGCTCGACCATTGATGAGTGATTTGTCAGTAGTAGACGACTCACCAGTTCGTTGCTTTGACAAGCAATCAGAAGCTCAGATGATCGCTCAAATTGAAGCGGCTGCAAAAGATGGTGACAGTTTGGGCGGCATTGTCGAAGTTCTTGCATATGGAATGCCAGTCGGATTGGGCAGTTATGTGCACTGGGATCGAAAGCTTGATGGATTGCTGGCTCAAGCAATCATGAGTATTCAAGCTGTCAAGGGCGTTGAAATAGGAGACGGTTTTGAAGTTGCCGGACGACGTGGCAGCGAAGCACATGATCCAATTATTTGGGACGAGGCAGGTCAAAACTATCGACGCGAGAGCACGTTGGCTGGTGGAACTGAGGGTGGTATGACAACAGGCGAGCTACTCGTTGTTCGCGCAGCGATGAAACCACTGGCAACACTCAATCGTCCAACCATGAAGACTGTCGATACGGTCACCAAACAAGAAGTCGTCAGTTTCAAGGAACGAACAGATGTTACAGCCGTGCCAGCAATGGGTGTAGTTGCCGAAACAATGGTCGCCTTGGTGCTCGCTAATGAGGCACAACGAAAATTCGGTGGCGATTCTGTTGAAGAATTCATCCGTAATGCTCGAGCTTCCGCCGCATCGCTGAAGTGAACACCATTACGCATCTTCATGATGTCGGCATTGTCGTGCTCGTGGGCTTGATGGGCTCGGGTAAATCAACTGTTGGTACAAAACTTGCACAGCGACTGCATTGTTCGTTCATTGATATTGACGCACAGATCTCGAATGACCAAAAGTTGTCAGTGAGCGAAATTTTCGCCCAGTCTGGCGAAGCCGGCTTCCGCAAGATTGAAGCATCTGTACTTGCTCATGTGCTTAACGAATCTTGCGCAAAGATTGTGCGTCACGAAGCGCAGTCAGTAGTAGTTGCAACTGGCGGTGGTGCGGTGCTTTCCGTTACCAATAGAGACATCATCATCAATGCGGCAACACACGTGATTTGGCTTGATGCCGATGTTGAAACATTGGTTACTCGAACCTCACTATCGAGAAATGTTCGACCACTACTGGAGACTGATCCACGAAGTACGTTGACTGCACTGCGCAATGATCGTTCTGATTTTTATGAGCAGATTGCAACTGAGAGAATTATTACCTCCCATTTAGGAATCGATCAAGTTGTTGACGCAGTTCTTCGAGTCATTCAATCATCGGTGAGCAAATGAGTCGTCAACAAGTCACAGTTCAATTGGGGGACCGGTCATATCCGGTCATCATTGGTTCTGGTGTTCGTGTAGAACTGAACTCGGTACTGCCTGCCACAGCGCGACGTGCAGTTATTGTTACTCAGGAATCGATACCGCTTGTGGTCGAGACCGATATTCCACAGACAACAGTTGTGATCGGTGATGGCGAGCAACACAAAACATTGACCACGATCGAACACGTGTTGCGAGAGTTTGCTCGAGCGGGTCTGAATCGCAACGATGTCGTGATTGGTGTTGGTGGCGGTTTGGTGACTGATGTGGCTGGTTTTGCGGCAGCCTCTTGGCATCGCGGCACGCCTGTTGTGCACGTGTCGACGTCACTTGTTGGCATGGTTGATGCAGCAATAGGTGGCAAGACTGGCGTCAATCTTCCTGAAGGAAAGAATTTGGTTGGTGCTTTTTGGCAGCCACACGCAGTGCTGTGTGATACCGATGCATTGGCCACACTCTCGGAACGAGAATTGCGTTGTGGCTATGGAGAGATGGCAAAATATCACTTCTTGACTGGCGATGATTTGCTGAGCATGGATCGAACCGCTCGTATTGCGAGGTGCGTGCAGATCAAAGCAGATGTTGTCGCGAGCGATGAACGCGAAGGTGGATTGCGTGCTGTGCTTAATTATGGACATACGCTCGGTCACGCTCTTGAGATCGCAACGAGTTTCGAGATTGCCCACGGTGAGTCGGTTGCCGTAGGAATGATATTCGCCGCACATCTTGCGCGGGTTCTCGAACGCATCGATGACGCAAGAGTCGACTACCACAAGCAAGTGGTTTCGGGTGCCTACGGACTGTCCATGGCACTTCCACAAGATTGCCGCTTAGAGGATCTGATGTCATTGATGCTGTCAGATAAAAAAGCATTGCGGGGTTTGACTTTCGTGCTGGATGGACCAAATGGCGTAGAGCTCGTTGCTGATGTGTCGCCTGCGGCAGTCACTCAAGCGTTAAGTCGCATGGAAGTACGCTAGGGATATGGCGAGCGCCCAAAATATCTTGTTACTTAACGGTCCAAATCTCAATTTGCTGGGAACCCGCGAGCCCCTAATTTATGGAACGGCAACTCTTGCAGAACATGTTGCTGCAGCTCAAAAGGCTGCCGAAACGCTTGGATTCACACTCGAATCGTTCCAGAGCAATAGTGCCTCAGCACTCATTGAAAAGATTCATCAAGCGCGCGAAAAGTTTGCGGCAATCATGATTAACCCGGGTGCGCTCACTCATTACGCATGGAGCATTACTGACGCTTTGAGTGCCTTTGATGGTCCGGTGATTGAGATTCATATCTCTAATCCGCAATCACGTGAATCGTGGAGACATGCGAGCGTTGTTGCTCCCGTTTCTCTCGGAACTATTGCCGGGTTTGGCCAACAGAGTTATGTGCTTGGTGTTCAAGCAATTGCTCATCACCTTCAAAATCGCTAAAGAATATTCTTGTAATGCTTCCGCCGTTGCTGGTGAGTAATCGATTACGACGAGCATGGGTGGCGGCGAGCGATTCATTCGGGGTGGATTCACTCGTAGTGACGTCACTAGAAAATGTTCGATGGCTGACAGGATTTAGTGGTTCGGTTGCTCTTCTGATTGTGAAAAAAGATGATGCGGCTCTTGTTGTTGACGGCAGGTATGCACAACAGGCTGTAGAGCAAATTCACCTCTCCGGTGCTGAATGCCGTGTGGTTTTGGCGCTTACTCATTCTTTGCAAATGGAACGCTTGTCGCAGGAACTTGCTGGATGCGATACGTGTGGCTTTGATTCAAATGATCTTTCGGTATCGACGTATCAAACTTTTGATTCCTTAAGCTCGTGCAAGTTTGTTGCGGCCACCGGAGTCGTGCAGCAATTGCGTCGCATTAAGTCGGACGCAGAAATTGCTCGCATGGAACTTGCGGCACATGCAACCGACTTGGCATTAACCGATGCTCAGTGCTTGCTGGAAGACGCTCTTGATCACGACGTTTCTGAACGAGACGTACGCGATGAACTGGAATACAAAATGAGACGATTTGGGGCCGATGGGCCAAGTTATGAAACAATTGTTGCAACAGGTGAAAACTCTGTAAAACCACATCATCGACCCACCAGCACCCTTATTCGGGAGGGAGATTCGGTCGTGATTGATGTTGGTGGGCTAGTCGACGGTTATCACTCTGACATGACACGTACATTTTTGATCGGCGAAGTATCCCGAGAACTGAAGAAAATTCATGATTTGGTGTTGCACGCACAGCATGAAGGAACGCTGGCCGTGCGAGCAGGAGTAAGTGGCTCATCAATCGACCAAGTTTGTCGAGGCATTATTACCGAGGCTGGATACGGTCCCGAATTTATTCACGGCACCGGGCATGGGGTTGGTCTGCAAATTCACGAGTTGCCATGGGTGCGAAAAGACTTCGTTGAGCCATTACAGCCTGGCGAGGTGGTGACCGTTGAGCCCGGGGTCTATCGTGTAGGAGTTGGTGGCGTGCGGATAGAGGATTTAGTCCTTGTCACCGCATCATCCAGCCGATCCCTCACCCAATCGCGAAAAGAGTCTTTGTGCCTGCCATCTCGACGAATGACCTAAAAAACGGAGTTTCTCTCAATATCGACAACACGTTGTACACCGTTGTTGAATTTCAACACGTGAAGCCTGGCAAGGGTGGAGCATTCGTGCGTACCAAATTGCGCAATCTTCGCACTGGCAACATGCTCGAGCGCACATTTAATGCAGGTATCAAAGTAGAGCAAGCGATACTTGACAAGCGCGACATGCAGTTTCTCTACAAAGATGGCGACGACTACGTGTTTATGGACAACGTAACGTACGACCAACTCACCATCAAGCCGGTGGCGCTTGGTGACGCTGCTGATTACCTGATCGAGAATGCGGTTGCGATGATTGCGAGTTATGGGGACGAAATCGTCAGCGTTGAAATTCCGCCATCTGTAGAACTTGAAATTGCCTTCACTGAGCCAGGCATGCAGGGTGACAGAGTATCTGGTGCCCGTAAACCTGCGACATTGCAGACGGGCAAAGTGATTCAAGTTCCATTGTTTGTCAACATTGGTGACCGTGTCAAGGTCGACACTCGTACCGCCGAATATGTGACTCGCGTCTAATTATGGCGACTAACTATGGCGACTAACTATGGCGACTGATAAAAAATCGAATGCGTCTGGCAAGTCTGCTCGCTCTGATGCACGCGAACGTGCGATGCACATTTTGTACGAAGCCGATACAAAAGGTCTCTCGGGCACCGAAGTTCTTGCTCATCAAGTGCTCGGGGTAGATGACTTGACGACTCAAATCGTGACTGGGGTTGCAACACATCTCGACGAATTGGACGGACATATTGTTGAATGTGCAAACGGCTGGACCATTTCGCGCATGCCAGTGATTGATCGCAATGTTCTAAGAATGGCAGTGTTCGAATTGTCGTACAGCCAAGATGTTCCTGTGGCAGTGGTGATCAATGAGGCAGTTGAGTTGGCAAAAACATTTTCGACTGATGATTCGGGTCGTTTTGTGAATGGCGTGTTGTCGGCAATTTCTAAAGTGGTGCGTACCTCGTAGTCGCAATGCTCAACTTGGTTGTGCGAATAAAGCGCACCTCGACCTGGACCATGGTGACGTTCGTGGCGGTAGCGGTCTATGCCATCTACTTCTCGGTGACCACCGTAAGCATTCATCAGGGTCTCGGTACTTCTGCATATGACTTTGGCCTATATGAGCAAGGGATCTGGCTGTTGTCGCGCGGTAAGACTCCGTTTGTTACGTTGATGGGGCGCAATCTATTTGGTGATCACACGTCATTCATTTTGCTGCTTGTTGCACCACTGATGTGGATATTTACATCCACGAGCATGCTCTTTGTTGTGCAGTCTGTGGTAATCGCGTGTGGTGCTATTCCTGTGTACGCATACGCTCGGAAAACACTTGCAAGCGATGCACTCGGCTGTGTGATGGCTTGCTCATACTTGTTGTACCCAGCGGTGGGCTGGACAAATGTTGAAAACTTTCATCCCGATTCATTTTTGGGCGTCTTGATTGGCATCGCCCTCTGGGCTGCGCTTGGTAAAAGGTGGCGTTGGTACGGCGTTGCTGTGGTTTTGGCGCTACTTGTCAAAGAAGATGTTGTGCTGGTGATAGTCCCA
>CAXNNK010000003.1:0-35195 GCA_964203725.1 Ilumatobacteraceae bacterium
ATTGCACAATGCAGTCGACTTGATTGAAGAGTTTCGTGGAGTTCGAGTAGACCTGGCAACAATTCCGCAAGAAGATGATGTGTATGCAATGTTGTGTCGAGCCGACACGGTTGGCGTATTTCAGATCGAGTCACGCGCACAGATGGCTACGTTGCCAAGGCTCAAGCCACGGCGTTTTTATGATCTCGTTGTTGAGGTTGCGCTGATTCGGCCCGGTCCGATCCAGGGTGGGTCGGTGCATCCATATATTCGTCGACGCAATGGTCAAGAGCCAGTCACATATTTGCATCCGTTGCTCGAAAACAGTCTTGGCAAGACATTGGGTGTGCCGTTGTTTCAAGAACAACTGATGCAGATGGCAATTGATGTGGCCGGATTTACGCCAAGTCAGGCCGACGAGTTGCGCCAAGCAATGGGTTCAAAGAGATCGCAGTCGCGAATGCAGAAGTTGAGCGAACGTCTGTATGCGGGCATGGCAGAGCGGGGCATCGTTGGCGATGTTGCCGATTTGATTTTTACAAAGATGTCGGCGTTCGCGAGTTATGGATTTCCCGAAAGTCATTCGGTGAGTTTTGCGTATCTCGTGTATTCATCGGCATGGATCAAATTGCACGAGCCGGCAGTATTTTGTGCATCGTTGCTCAACGCGCAACCGATGGGTTTTTGGGCGCCACACTCGTTGGTGCAAGATGCAAAACGTCATGGTGTTGTGGTGCACAGCGTAGACATCAATGCTTCGCGTGCCGATGCGACGCTTGAAGCATGCGGTGAGTCGACAGGTGGGTTGGCTGTGCGGCTTGGTGTTGGTTCGGTGCGCGGTCTGAGCAGTGTGGTTGCGCGCGAGATTGAAGCACACCGACCGTTTGTGAATATGGAAGACCTCGTGCGCAAAGTGCCGCAACTGCACATCGCGCAACTTGAAGCACTTGCAACAGCTGGAGCATTTAACGAATCGTTTGGGCAACAACGTCGAGATGCGTTGTGGAGCGCTGGCGCGGTGATTCAGTCGCGACCCGATCGATTGCAAGGCGTGACTACTGGTGCTGCTTCGCCACAGTTGCCGGGCATGCAACCAATCGACGAAATGATCGCCGACTTGTGGGCTACTGGTGTTGCATCAAGTGGTCACCCAACTGAATTTTTGCGAGTCGAATTGGAGCGCATGGGTGTTGCTACTGCAGAGGAGTTGCCGATGTGTGGTGCGCGAGGTGACGAAAAAGTGCTGGTTGCTGGCACCGTGACACACAGGCAACGACCATCAACTGCTCAGGGCGTGACGTTTATCAGCTTGGAAGATGAGACCGGTTTGATCAATGTGGTGTGCTCACAAGGATGTTGGGTTCGGTATCGCAAGGCAGCACGTGGCGCAGGTGCATTGTTGGTGCGCGGCAGGCTCGAAGTGGGCGATGGCGGCGTGATCAATGTGATTGCCGAACATATTGCGACACTCTCGGTTGGCGCCAAAGTTGCAGCACGCAATTTTCGATAAAAGGCTAAAAGGCTAAAAGGCTAAAAGGCTAAAAGGCAGCTAGTTACTCTTCAGGCTTTTCGTTGAGTCCGTCATTAAACATGCGATAGGTCTCGTAGATGTCTTTGCATTTATCGCACAGCGGCAATTGTTTTGGGTCGCGCGATGGAATCCATACATGACCACAGAGCGCTTCGAGTGGAGTGCCGTAAATGCGAGCCTCAAGTACCTTGCCCGCAGCGTCTTCGCCAGGCTCGGTCTTGACAATGTGGGCCATGGCTGGCTCGCCCGTCTGGGCTTCGTGCTCGGTAACTGGTTTGGTGATTGTGGGGCGGGATTTAAGTGGTGTCGGCGTGCTCACACTTCCTACACTAGAGCCATGCCTACGTACGAGTTTCGATGCAAGACCTGTGATGCAGTTTTTGAGGAGCGTCGTGCGATGTCACAAGCCAACGATCCTGCATCTTGTCCGCAAGGTCACGACAATTCAGTGAGACTACTCAGCGTGTTTGCATCGGTAGGAGCAACAGCACCACAACAGGCACCTACACAGCGCAGTGGTGGCGGTTGTGTTGGCGGATGTGCTTGTCACTAATTGTGTTCGCGCACATTGATCACTGAGCCGCGAGTAACAGCAAGCCAATAGTTGAGAGTAAGACCAGCACTTTTGCACAGCCGTTTGGCATTTTGCCAGTTGGTCGCGTCGGTGGCACGATTTTGCATCAATGGCTCGACCGTGCAGATGCTGAACGAAGTTGCATCAAGCACAGAAGAACACAGACCAATGGCGTGATTGATGTTGCTTGAAAACGAAGTAACAGCATCAAACGACATGAGGCCGACACCGCGAAGTTGGTTGTCGTGCATGAGTATCAACATCTCTTCACACAATGGACGACGGATGGCAAGCGAAAACACGGCGAGTGCAGCATGTGCACTTGATACTGGATCAGTATTGGCACGAGGTAAGTGGATGGGTGGACGGAGGGTTTGGAGCACAAGAAGTCCCTTTCAATACTGAGTACAAGCGAGAAGTCGCTGACGAATTGCGAATGACGGGGAGGCTGGGTGTGACGATAGGGCGTGGGTGTTGTACGGCGTGATGCGACTTACCAGCCGAGCGAGAAAAAGATCGCCGCAACACCTACGAGAATTGGGGTGGCGTACTGAACAAACTCTGGAATCCTGAGTCGAGTAGGTGCAAGAATCACAAACCCGCAGATTGCGCCAGCAAGAGCGCCGCCGAAGTGCCCGCCAATTGAAATACCAGGTATGGCAAGGGTAAGGAAAATGTTGATTGCAAAGGTCATGCCGAGTCCGGATGAAAATGGATTTGCGCCTTGTTGGCGCATGCCGACAACGCCTGCAGCCATTATTCCAAACACTGCGCCTGAAGCACCACCGGTAAAAGCGGTTGGACTGAGCAACAGTGCGCCTGCAGAGCCACCGAGTAATGAGGCAGTGTAGATCAGTGCAAACTTTGTTGATCCAATGGTTGGTTCAAGCATGCGTCCAAGTTGAAACAACAAAAACATATTCATTGCCACGTGCATGAGACCGAAGTGCACAAAACCTGCAGATACAAGGCGATACCACTCACCGTTGTCGAGAAAAACTCGAGACAGAAACATGTTGTATTCAAATCGACCCACGCCAGAGATTTGGCTCCATACAAAAAGCCCGACGTTGATTGCGATGATTGCATTGCTGACAACAAACGGGTTGGTGTTTGGTCTGTAGTCATTGCGCTGCATTGGCTTTTGCGCTGGAATCTTTCGTGTTAACGGCTTGCGCGTGACTGCCCGTGGTGGTGGTGGCGGTGGTGATGATGGTGATGGTGATGGTGGCTGCGTCGAACTCTGCGACGGCACTTGTGGCGGGGGAAAGTTCATGGGATTAGAGCGGTGCTTTTTCGGCATCGACTCGGTTTGCTCGGTACCACTCGACAGTTTGGCGCAGGCCGTCTTCAAAGTTGGTGTTGCTGTGCCAACCCAGTTCGCGCTCGGCACGACTGGCATCGACTCGTCTGCGCGGCTGACCATCTGGGCGAGTTGGGTCCCAAACCAGTGAGCCAGTAAAGCCAACAATGCGTGCGATGGTTTCGGCTGTCTCTCGGATCGTGACTTCGCGGTTATTGCCAAGGTTGAGTGGCTCTGCAGTTGTGCGTAATTGCGCAGCGAGAATGATTGCGTCTGCGGCATCGTCTGCAAACAAATAGTCGCGGCTTGCAGAGCCAGTACCCCAGACCGAAATTTTGTCGTCGCCACGTTCGGTTGCCTCGACACATTTTTTAATCAGTGCTGGAATGACATGCGAAACCGATTCGTGAAACTTGTCGCCGGGGCCATACAAGTTTGTAGGAATTACAAATGCGAATTGTTGACCATATTGCTGTTCGTTGACTTGTGCGTGCACGAGCATTGCTTTTTTTGCGATGCCGTACGGGGCATTTGTTTCTTCTGGATAACCATCCCAGATGGACTCTTCACGAAATGGAACAGGCGTGAACTTTGGATACGAGCACACTGTGCCGAGTAACACCGTTTTTTCGACGCCTACTTTTCGTGCTGCTTCAATAGTGAGTGTTCCCATTGTGAGGTTGTCGAGATACAGCTGTGCGGGCGCAACTTGGTTGTATCCGATGCCACCAACGCGAGCTGCGAGGTGGATGACGTGGCTTGGTTTGTGTTGTGAAAACAATTGTTCGGCAACGCCAACTTGCGTGAGGTCTGCTTCAGATTGGCGAGGGGCAACAACGGTTGCACCAGCTTGTCGTAATTTGGCAACGACCTTGGTGCCAAGAAACCCGTTTCCACCCGTGACTACAACACTGCGATTGACCCAATAAGTAGCCGATGTTGGCTGTGGGGCAGAAGTAGTCATGGCTATGACGATACTTACTTGGCACAATGGAAGGCGTGCGGGTCGCTTACACCCTTGAGCAGTGCTGGCACCGAGTGCCTGGAGGCACGGCTGTTGCAGCCCTTGAGGTGGCGCGGGCCATGACACAGGTGCGACGCGATGTCGAACTTGTGGGCGTTTCGGGCAAACATCTTGAAGATCCAGCGCTCAATTTTGATTTGTCGATCGACGTTGCAGGATTATCTGTGTCAGGCGCTGTGTTGTATGAAATGTCGCTGCGCCTGAATCAGCCAAAAGTAGAGCGCGCAATCACCGATATTGACTTGGTGCATTGCACCACAATTATTCCGTTTGCTACAGGCAAAAAAATGGTGGCAACAGTGCACGACCTCGCGTTTTTGCATCATCCCGAGTTTTTTACGCGACGCGGCAATGATGTGTTTCGTCGAAGCTTAAAAGTGCTGAAGAAACGAGCCGACATGTTGCTCTGTTCTTCACAAGCCACAGTGAATGATTGCTTGAATGAAGGTTTTGCGCCCGATCGTGTGCGGCATGTGACATTGGGTGTGCGCAGTGTGCCGGCCGAGCAAAACGACATTGATAATGCGCGCACGAAGTATTCGTTGCCAAAAGAATATTTGTTGTTTGTGGGCACACTTGAACCGCGCAAAAACTTGGCCCGACTTGTGCGTGCACTTGCAGGAAGAGCCGACTTGCCGCCTCTTGTCGTTGCAGGCGCAAGTGGTTGGGGAGACATCGATGTGCCAGTGAGTACCAACGTGCAATTTATTGGTTTTGTTGACGACCAGTATTTGGGTGCGTTGTATGCCGGTGCAAGCGTGATGTGTTATCCATCGCTCTGGGAAGGGTTTGGATTGCCGATTCTTGAGGCAATGGCTCAGGGCACGCCCGTGGTGACAAGTATCGGTACTTCAACCGAGGAAGTTGCCGGAGGTGCTGCGGTATTAGTTGACCCACTTTCTGAAGACAGCATCAGTAACGGAATTGATGAAGCGTTGCGTGATCCCGACATGTTGGGTCGGCGTGGCCGAGAGCGAGCAGCCGAGACTACGTGGGACAAAACTGCAGCAGCGACAGCACGTATCTACGATGAAGTTGTTAACGACAGCATGGCACGTCAATGAAGGCTGTGTTATGAAAATAGCTGTCAACATGCTGTGGTGCGTGCCAGGCCAAGTAGGTGGAAGTGAGGAGTATTTTGTTCGCCAAATGTTGGGGCTAAACGAAATTGGTGCACCGTTTGAGATCACCATTTTTGCGCCGCGTGGTTTTATCGCAGCGCATCCTGAAGTGGCACAAGTTTTGAAAGTTGTGGAGTCGAACCATTCGTGTGAGCGTCGAGAGGTGCGAGTATTCACTGAAAATACGTGGCTTGCTGAACACACACGAGATTTTGATTTGGTTCACCATGGGGGAGGCACTCTTCCTTCCCGTGGCAATCACAAAACGTTGCTGACAATTCATGATGCTCAATATCTGACGTATCCAGAATATTTTGGCGCAGTCAAACT
This sequence comes from Ilumatobacteraceae bacterium, assembly GCA_964203725.1. GTDB lineage: Bacteria > Actinomycetota > Acidimicrobiia > Acidimicrobiales > Ilumatobacteraceae > UBA3006. The sequence continues at coordinate 5,863 of CAXNNK010000003.1, forward strand.
CGCCTATTTGCGCAACCGCGTGCCGTCTGCTTTGCGTCGTGCGACTGCTGTTGCAACACCAAGTGCCTATGTGCGCTCATCAATCATTGACGCATTTGGTGTTCCTGCAGAGAAAATTTGTGTGGTTCGACATGGTGCGGAGTCGCATATCGGTGAGGGTGCAACAAGTGAAGCCGAGTTGCGAGTCAAATTTGGCATTGGCAATTCTCGGATTCTATTTCTGCCTGCGATCACGCATCCGCATAAAAATCACGAGTTTGTATTGCGCCTACTTGCTGGCGCATGGAAAGACGACTCGATCAAGGTGGTGATGGCTGGAGGAAGCGGACTTGGTGAAGCACGCGTGAATGAGGTGATCAGCGAATTGGGTTTGGGAGAGCGCGCGTTGCGAATTGGGCGAGTTGGGGCTAATGACAGAGATGGATTGATCAAGATGTCCGTGGCGCTTGTGTTTCCAAGTAAGTACGAAGGTTTTGGTGCTCCGGTACTTGAGGCAATGGCGCTTGGAACACCTGTGATCGCAAGCAATTGCGCATCGTTGCCAGAAGTGATTGGGGATGGTGGTCTTGTGTTGCCACTCGAAGAGTCGGCATGGGCTGGTGCACTTGTAGAAGTGCATGCGCGACGCGACGAATTGGTGCGTCGTGGACATGCACGAGCAGCACAATTTACTGCTGCCAAGTCGGCCCAAGACTTATGTCGCGCCTATGAAACTGTAATGGGCGAAAAAGATCCGGGTGATATCGCATGAGTGTCAACAAGTTGCGACTTGTCGTTTTGTGTCCGCACTTTGCGCCAGACATGGCACCAACAGGTGCAGTGATGACTCGCATCGTGCACGAATTGGCAGAACTTGGGCATGAACTGCATGTAGTGACGTCTTTGCCGTGGTACCGCGAGCACGCGATCGAAGATGGGTGGGGTGGAAAATTGTGGCGTGTTGAACACACCGCATGGGGTTCAATCACGCGGGTGCACCCGTTCCCTGGTAAGACCAAGCGAAATTTGTTGCGCAGGGCCTTTGGGTTTGTGTTATTCAGTGCGGTTGTTGGATTGCGCAGTCTTGTTGCTGGTGGGTTTCCTCGACGCATAAGTGGAGTGTTAGCCATGTCGCCTCCGCTCACACTTGGATTAACAGGGTGGTTTACCAAACTTTTCCGGGGCGGAATGCTGGTGTTCAACATTCAAGATATTTTTCCAGATGCTGCGGCGCAAACCGGCGCAATTACGAACGAACAAATTTTGTGCGCAGCTCGCTGGCTTGAGCGAGTGAGTTATGAGCGCTCCGACGCAGTTGTATTACTGTCAAACGACCTGCAGCTCAATGTTGCCGCAAAACTCTCTACCAAGTTTCACAATCGACTGCACGTGATTCCGAACTTTGTTGATACGTCTGCGATTGTGCCTGGCGACAGAATGACGAGCTACCGCAGCGAGCTGGGCATTGATGATCGAGTGATCGTGATGTATGCAGGCAACGTTGGGTTTTCTCAGTCACTCGGGCTCCTGCTCGCAGCAGCGAGGTCGATGCCAAGCATTGCGTTTGTGATCAACGGTGATGGTGCGGCACGAAGTTCATTGCAAGATGAAGTGAAAATCAACAACATAGAAAATGTGTACTTTGCGGACTACCAGCCGATCGAGAGATTGTCGGAAGTGCTCGCATCTGGAGATATTCATGTTGTTCCGCTCAAGACCGGTCTTGCGTCAGTCAGCGTGCCGTCCAAGATGTATTCAATTCTGAGCGCCGGTCGGCCGGTGGTTGCGGCTATCGACTCAGATACCGAGATTCCGCGCACCCTGGCCGAGAGTGGGGCGGGTATCGCTGTGGCGCCGGACAACGAGAAGGAGTTTATTGATGCGCTGCAAATCCTGATTTCTGACGGGGCCAAGCGAGTTGCGATGGGGGCTCTCGGTCGCACATGGGTGGAGCATCACGCCTCTAGTGGCGCAGTGGCAAAAAGGTATGAAGCGATTTACCTCAACTACCGATAACCTTTGATCGCCGTGGCTCGATCATCATCAGCGAAAAAAATCGCCAGACTCGCCGAAAAAGGCAAAGGAAAGAAAATCCGCTTTCAGGGCGGCTCATTGTTTCCAACCGTCATTTTGGTTGTCTGTGTGCTTGGAATCGCCCTCATCACCTATGCCCGTCAGAGTCAGCCAACGGTCGATGCAACCGCCACAGCCAATCAAGAGTATTTCTCGAGCTTCGGTGTGTACAAGTGCGATGCCTATCTCACAGGTTTTGCTGGTGCTGCAACCGATGTTGCAGCGGTAACGCCAAATGCCTATATCAAAGCCGACGGAATTTTTGCGTGGAAGCCTCAAGTTCTTGCTGGTTTGCGCACCGCCAAACTTAAAACATTCTTTGACCTCTATGGCATCACTGTCGACGACAAGTCGATCACATTTCCTGCAACTGTGAATGGCGGCGAGACAATCACCGAAGCCGACACAAAGTGCAAAGATGCAAATGGTGTCGAACAAAACGCAACTCTTCGCGTCTTGGTGTGGAATGACCATCGCAACATCGCTGACAGCAAAATTTCAATTGCAAGTTTTGATGGAGTACGACTCACGGATGACGGAATGGCCATTGCTCTTGCGTTTACCGCAGATGGTGTTGACGTTCCGCAGCCCGACTCGTCGGCACTTGAGACGCTTGCCTTTCAAACACAGAAGTAGGTAGCAGCGATGCACGCAGTCGTGCTTGTCGGAGGTTTTGGAACAAGACTCCGTCCACTGACATACAGCATTCCTAAACCCTTGTTGCCTGTAGCGCACACGTCGATGCTTGAGCGACTGATGAACTCGCTAGCAAAAGGCGGCGTGACACATGCAGTACTCGCACTCGGATTTAAGCCAGAACCGTTCATGACTGCGTTTCCAAATGACATGTGCGGTTCGGTGCAACTTTCGTATGCGGTTGAAGACTCGCCACTCGATACGGCTGGAGCGATTGGTTTTGCAGCGCGTACAGCGGGCATTACCGACACGTTTGTTGTTGCTAATGGTGATGTGCTGACCGATCTCGACATTGCATCGTTGATTTCATTTCACCACAGTCATGGCGCAGAGGGGACGATTTCACTCACACCTGTTGACGACCCTTCGCAATACGGAATTGTGGAAACAGACGTAAATGGGCAAGTTCTGCGTTTTGTAGAAAAACCGCAGCCAGGAATGACGACAAGTAATTTTGCGAGCGCTGGCACCTATGTGCTTGAAGCCACAGCACTTGCGCGAATGTCGGGCCACAAAAAACTGTCAATTGAGCGAGTTGTGTTTCCCCAAATGGTTGTCGACAAAGCGTTGTTTGCAATGTCAACAGATGATTACTGGATTGACGCTGGGCGACCTGACACGTTTATTTCGGCAAACATTCATCTGTCAAAGCGTGCATTGCAATCAACTGATCGACCAATACACCCAACAGCAACCGTTGATGCATCAGCAGTGATTGTGAACAGTGTGATTGGCCAGAACGCTGTGGTGTTTGACAATGCGCGCATTGAACGCTCGGTTGTTTTGCCGGGTGCACACATAGGTCGAGGCGCCGTCGTGACTGACTCTTTGGTGATGGGAACAGTTGGCGCCAATTCTCAAGTGGCTCACTCGATTATCGGATCTACTGGTGTTGTGGCTGAAAACGCGGAGTGCATCAATGCTCAGGTGCCCGCACAAGATCCGGCTCAAGTACCGGGGTAGGCAAAGCCATGGCTGTCACCCGAAAGTCGAAAGTATTCGTCTGTGGCGGTGCAGGGTTTATTGGATCACATCTTGTTGAACGTCTGCTCGCAGACGGACATGCGGTCGATGTCGTTGACGATTTGTCGACTGGATCTCTTGCCAACTTGTCGGTTGCTCGGCAGATGGGTGGAGCCCTCAAATTTCATCATCTCGATATCTCAACTGTCGAATTTGCCGAACTCGTGGGGTTGCGTCAACCCGATGTGATTTTTCATTTGGCGCTCTTGCCTCCGAGTGCGACCGAATCTGTTTCGGTGTTGCGTGCTGCTCCTATGTTGTTGTCGGTGCTCGAAGCAGCGCGACGTCATCGCGTAACCAAAGTAGTTGTGTGTCTTCCTGCCGTGCTTGTGTATGGCGAAGTGCCCGCCAAATATCTGCCAGTCAAAGAGGGACGTAAGGCCGATGCGATTGGAGTGCCGCATGTGATGGCGCAAACAATGATTGACTTGCTCGGCGTGTATCGCGAAATGCATGACATTGAATTCACCGTGTTGGCAATGACCAATGTGTATGGGGTGCGCCAGCGTCCAGAGGATGGAGTGGTAGCAGCATTTGCATCTGGAGTCATTCGCAATCAAGACCCAGAGATCTATGGCAATGGCAAACAGACACGAGATTTTTTGTATATCGATGATGCAGTTGATGTGCTGACACGCACAATTGCGAGAGGTGGCGGACTCGTGCTCAATGCGGGAACGGGTGTGCAAACAACAATTGAAGAGCTGTGGAAGCGAGTGGGCGCCGGCAGTACGTTGCGCGCCAAGAAAATGCCGACACGCCCGGGTGATGTGCAGAGGCTTGCGGTCTCGACAGTGCGCACCCGCATTCAGTTGGGTTGGTCGTCGTGGACAGCCCTTGGTGAAGGATTAGAAAAAATTTGAGATGGAGTTGCTCACAGAAACTAGTTTTTGTTATCGAAAAAGATCTTCTTGGGCGGGACGAACGATTTCACTCATTGCGGAATCTCGCAACCATGTTGGGTCGACGCCACGAATAATGGCGACGGGGATACCAGATGACTTGCCCATGACGAGTTCTCCAGTGCTTGCGAGTTCGTCTGCGACGCACACCTCTGTCACATGCATGACGCGGCCAAGTGCATCTGGGGTACCGCGCAAGTCAACAACGCCTGCAATTCCGGCTACGCCAATGGCGACATCGGTGAGACCGTTGCGCCACGGCCGACCAAATGTGTCGCTCACGATGATGCCAACAGTGACTCCGAGTTTGGCCTTGATGATGTCTCGAATGCGTCGTGCAGATCGGTCGCTATCAAGCGGCAAGAGTGCGGCAAAACCTCGCTCAACATTTGATAAGTCAATGCCACTATTGGCGCAGATAAAGCCATGCTTTGTTTCAGTGATGATCAGATCTCCGCGACGACGCACGATACGTACCGCTTCGTCTTCTACGAGTTGCTTGTGACTGACGGGATCGTCTGGATCGATTGCAACCAGTCGACCCTCTGCTTTGGAGACGATTTTTTGTGTAACAACAAGTACATCGCCATCGAAAAGCGGTCCGTTGGGCTCGGTGCGACAGGATTCGACAATGATGTCTCCGAGTTGATCGCCAGGAACTATTTCTGCGATGCCCTCAACGCTCCATGCGGTCATCTTCATGATGCATTCTCCAGTGTTACTCGGGCCAAATTTTGTGATTTAGCAGGTGTGCTCATGACGGTGTCGGTGACAACGCAACGCATGCCCTGGGCTTCAACTTGCTGTGCGAGATGTGCATCTGCCGAGTCGATGACAAGTGTTCCGCAAATAGGTGCGTACAGCTTGGCGATTCCGACGACTGAAGATTCGTGGCCGAGTTCGGTCATCAGTCGATCGGCAGGGCCCTTGAGTGCAGCACCAGCGATGATGGGAGAGATTGCAACGACCGAATCGCGACGTGTAGTCAATGCGGCGTCAACTCCCTGCAAGGCGCGCAATGGTGCAATTGAAACAAGTGGGTTTGACGGTGCAATTACAATTGTTTGAGCAGTGCTCAATATGTCAAGACCAAGTACAGATGCGGTAGATGCTCCAGCAAAGTGCACGTTGCGCACGGATACCGAGTGCTGATGTTTGACAAAGTATTCTTGGAATGTTATTTCGGTGCCAGCCAATCCGGCTGCGCAATCTTGAGCAAGAGTGACGACTGTAGAAACTCGATCATTGGTCATCGGTACAAGGTGCACATCAACACCAAAGCTCTTGCAGATCTCGGATGTCACCTGAGCAAGCGTTGCTCCTTCTGCGAGTCGGGCAGTGCGATAAAAATGTGTTGCTAAATCTTTGTCGCCCAAATTGAACCATGTGGGTGCCGCACTTGACCCCTGTGGTCGCGCATCAACAAATCGTGCGAGTGCTCCCATTGCAGTCCATGATTCATTTTCGAGACCCCATCCGCGAACGGGATCAATTGCGTTTGCCAGTGTGTATGTGACTGTGTCGAGATCGGGCGAAATATAAAGTCCGTGCAAAATGGTGTCGTCACCAGTGTTGACAATTGCTGTGATGTCGGCGGCGGGCACGACCTGTATTAAGCCACGAAGAAAACGAGCGGCCCCAACACCGCCTGCAAGTACACAGATCACCCTGATGAGCGTAACTATGAATCGGTTCATGGCTGCGTGGCAACTGCTAGATTTGCATCCGTTATGCGCAAAGCTTTTATCACCGGCATTACCGGCCAAGACGGGCGTCACCTCGCAGAGTTCTTGCAGACCAAGGGTTACAAGGTCTTCGGAATGATGAAAGGTCAGCACAATCCTCGTGCCGAGCTATTGCGCGACGAGTTTCCTGAAGTTGAAGTTGTGCCAGGAGATCTCACCGACCTCACAAGCCTTGTGACTGCGCTTGAGTATGTGCAACCGGATGAGTTTTACAACCTTGGAGCCATCTCGTTCGTGGCGATGTCATTTAACCAGGCCGAATTGACTGCCAATGTGACAGGGCTTGGTGTATTGCGGGCGCTCGAAGCAGTGCGCATGGTGGGTGGTGCTCAAAACAATCCAATTCGTTTCTACCAGGCTTCGTCTTCTGAGATGTTTGGCAAAGTACGTCAAACTCCGCAAACCGAACTCACCCCATTTCATCCGCGATCGCCATATGGTGTTGCCAAAGTGTTCGGTCACGACATCACGGTTAATTATCGCGAGAGCTACGGCATGTATGCATGCTCGGGCATCTTGTTTAATCACGAAGGTCCACGACGTGGACTCGAGTTTGTGACGCGCAAGATCACCAACACTGCTGCTCGCATCAAACTTGGTATTGACAAAGAACTGGTACTTGGAAATACCGACGCTAAGCGCGATTGGGGATATGCCGGCGACTACGTCAAGGCAATGTGGATGATGTTGCAACAAGATGCACCAGATGACTACGTGATTGCAACTGGTGAGACACACAGTGTTGAAGACTTCTTAACGCTTGCGTTTGACAAGGCCGGTCTTGGTGACTGGCGCCCCTATGTCAAGCACGATCCAAAATATTTCCGCCCTGCTGAAGTCGACTTATTGATCGGCGATCCTTCGAAGGCCGAGCAAAAATTGGGTTGGAAACGCGAAGTTGGTTTTGACCAACTTGTCGACATGATGGTGCAACACGACATTGCCTATGAAACGAACCGCCTCAAGATTGCTTAAGCATTCGGCTGCGCAACGCAACCATAAAACTGACAAGTGCCACAAGTGAACTGCCGACGAGCGCGAGTTCGACTCGAAGATAGAGATCGCTACTGGACCACGCTGCAATAGCCACAAAACTTCCAAAGCCAAGGGCCCAACCAATACCCGCAATTGCATGACCTTGTAGTGCGATTGTTGCTTGGGCAAATGTCACAGCCACCATGTAGATCGCGCTTGAGAGTGCCAACAATGTGAGCGTGCGACGATCGATTCCACCTTCGTACACAAGTTTGAGTACGGGAGGTCCAATTGCAAATGCTCCGGCGGTGCCAACAACTCCCACACCAACGACAAACACCAACAATTTGCGCAATGCTTGACGAAATTCGTCTAAGTGTCCCTGTGCGGCAAGTCGGGCAAGGCGTGGCAAGAGCGCGGCTTGTACTGCTTGAAATAAAAACAATGGAATCCGTGCAAAAATAACTGCATTGCCAAATTGGGTAATCAATTCTGGTTTGGCATTGGTGCCCAAGATGTCGACAGTGATTGGCCCCGCGTTAACGAGTGCAGCCGCAAACAGTGAACCGATCAGAAGCCAGCCGAGATTTGGCGTTACTTCCGACCATGGTGTTGGTGGTCCTACATCGGTGTGTAACTTGCCGGCCAGCCCGACTCCGATGACTCCAACGAGTGGGGAGATTGCAATCATCAGCGCAAAAGCCCCAACACTTTGAATGCCGAGTGCCCACAACACTGCAACACCAACGACGCGCGCGGCTCCGTCGGCACCGATGATGATGCCGTAAGCGCCGAAACGTTGTGAGCCAGAGCAGATGCCGCGCGCTAAATGCATTGGTGCATATGACACGAGTGTGAGAATGAGACACACCACGACAATTCCGTATCCGTCAAACAAGTGCCTTGTTACATATGGTGAGGTTGCTGCGATAACAGCAACCAACACAACGAGCATCCCGATTGCAAGTGGCAGTATGCGTTGGACAACTGGTCGACCGCCTTGATGTAGGGCTCGACGGTGTGAAAGAGCTCTACCTACTTCTTGCTCGATTGGTAGAAAAAAACCAGGTGCAAGCGAAAACGCAATGAACCACATAGCCACAATTGGTTTGAATCCGTCTTGGCCAAGCGCCTGCTGACCAATTTTGAAAAATATGAATGCTGAAATACCGGCGATAAACAAACCAACTCCAACGGAGAAGGCTCCTTCGGGTAGGGGTACGCGACTCTTGAGTGTTGACTGAGGAGATTTCGAGGAGATTGAGTCAGATTGAGACAAGCAAGCCGATGTTACTTGCTGGTGTGCGAGTCAGTGCGAGTGTTGATGAGCGATGTCAGCACCATTGCGATGTTGCTGACGGTCGTCTCTACCTGTTTGGCAACAATTGCAGTGGCGTGAGGAAACTCGCGGTGAATCTCTTCAAGTAATTCGCGACGCCGCACCTGAGTTTTTTGGAAGGCAAGGATTCCGATACCAACAGATGTGTATGCCGCTTCTTTGGCTATCTGCCGCAAGCGATCAACTTCACAATTTGATGTAGTCACGGAAGGTCAACCCTCTTCAATGTGGAGAGGGAAACGGTATCTATGCGTGCTCGCAAAAGCAAGCACTCAAAGAGATACAGGGATCACGCGAGTGGGCAGAAGTCGTTCGGCTGGGCGCAACTAAACTAACGAGATCGTGACGAATTCGGCTGGTTTTGCAGATAAGGGTGCTCGCACACCAATAATTCAGGCTCCGCCTGTCGTGGTGTCAATGGTGGTCCACCAACCGTGTCCATGGCTAGACGAGGTGCTCAAAGCGCTTGCCAGCCAGGACTATGTAAATTTGCAAACACTATTTTTTGTGCAATCAGAGAATGTGGCGTCGAGCGAACTCATTCGTCATTACTTGCCTGCAGCCGTCATTCGCCAGGTGGAGGGTAATCCAGGGTTTGGACCACTGATGAACGAAGTTGGCCGATTGGTCGAGGGTGATGGAGGATTTTTCTGTTTCATGCACGACGACGTGGCATTGGACCCTGATGCCGTCTCGTGCATGATCGAGGAGATGTTTCGTTCAAATGCTGCGGTGGTTGGACCAAAGCTTGTGATGTGGAATGACGTCACAGTGTTGCAGAGTGTTGGGTTCGGTACAGACCGCATCGGCGATATCGATCATGTTGTTGAACCAGGTGAAAAAGATCAGCAACAACATGATGCTGTGCGCGACGTGTTCGTGCTTCCATCTGCTTGCTTGCTGGTGCGTGCAGACTTATTTCGTGAGATTGGTGGTTTCTCACCTGACATTGCCTTGTTTGGTGAAGACTTGGATTTTTGTTGGCGCGCACATCTGAGCGGTGCGCGGGTACTCGTTGTGCCTACTGCTCGAGCACGCCATCGAGCAGAGATGAATGCGTCGCGTTCGGTTGCAACCATGAGTGCGCTCAAGGCGAGACATCGCGTACGCACGGTGGCTACATTGTCGGGAAGTAGACAGCTGCCTGCAGTGATGTTGCAGCTGTTAGTCGTGGCAATTCTGCGAGTTTTTATTGGTGTCTTCAACGGGACTTTTCGCGAGGCACAGTCGTCGCTGCGCGCATCAGTGGCAGTCATCTTGGATGTTGGGTATATCGTGCGACGACGAGGAGAGGTGCGACCTTATCGAAGGATTCCTGCCGCAGAAATACACGACTTGCAGAGTCGTGGGAGTGCTCGTCTGTGGTCGTTCATTCGTAAACGACGGACCAGAGTTCGGGAGTTGTCAGGACTCAGTGCACAGGATCTTGTGGATCCAAAGTCGCGAACTGTGGGCATCGTTGCACTTATCGTGATTGGGCTCATTGTGATTGGTAGTCGAGGATTGATTGGTGATGGGGTTGCATCGGTCGGTGAATTCTTGCCGCTTCGAAGTGCAACCGAATCTCCATCAGCATTGCTCTCGTCGTTTATGAGTGGCTGGTGGCATGCCGGATTTGGTCAGGAGAGTGCAAATCCAACAGGGATTGCGCTGCTCGCGATTGCTGGTGCCGGTGTGTTGGGAAGGCTCGGCGCATTGCAAACACTTGGCGTAATTGGCGCAATTGTGGTGGGCGCTGTTGGCATGTGGCAGGTAACGAGCGGTTTTTTTAGTTCGCGCGCGCGCATCGTCGGGTTCTTGATCTATGCAGCAGTCCCTGTTCCCTATGTTGCAATTGCTCACGGCCGATTTGAAGTCTTGGTATGTTTTGCTGCTTTGCCCTGGATGCTGCGGCTGTTAGTGCGGATTGGTCAGCGTCCGGTCGGTATCCAAAAAACTCAGTTGTTGGCAACGACAGTGTTGTTTGGTGCTGTGGTGCTGGCATTCGCTCCGGTGTTTGCAATCGTTGCACTGTTGGCAGGCGTCGCATGGATGATGGCAGACCTTGTTTTACGAGTGCGGCTACAAGCGGTAATTGCGGTTGCGCAATTGCTCGTGGTGATGATTATTGGCGCTGTGGTATTGAATTTTCCATGGTCTGGCGGATTCTTTGCCGCAGATTGGTGGCAGCAAATTATCGGTGTGCAGTCAACTAGCTCAGAACACATTGGAATTGCAACGCTTGCTCGAATGGACAGCGGAATATTTGCAACCTCAGTCGTAGCACTCGGCTTCTATGTGCCCGTGATCATTGGCCTACTCATTGTGCGAGGTGACAAATTGGTGTGGGCGGCAAGGTCTGCAACTCTTGTCGTCATCACTTTTGTCGCAATCGCGTTGATTGATGCCGGACATATAGGTTTTGCAGTTCCCGAATATGGCGTCATGTTCGTGGTGGTCGCATGCGGTCTTTCATTGGCTTCGGCCACCATGGCGAGTTTTGTTTTTGATGATCAATCAGGAAGTGCTTACAGATGGTGGAAGCCACTTGCTGGAATGGCTGCTGCATCTCTTGTCGTTGCATGTTTGCCAGTACTTGCTCAGTCCGCAGATGGGCGTTGGGGACAGCCAAAAGTTTCACTTGCTCAATTGATAGCGCAGTTGCCAACCAATCCAGAATCTGGTGACTACAACGTTGTCTATGTGGGACGAAGCGAGGTCTTGGCATTGCCTGCGATGCGGCTAAACGACACGACTGCTTTTGCGATCGCTCAAGACGGGGAACTGACATTGCGTGATCATTGGTTGGCGCCATTCAATGCGCTCACCGATGCCACCGCGCAAGCATTGAATGCTGCAATTTCTCGACAGACCGTGCGAGCAGGTCGCTTGTTGTCGAGTCTTGGTGTGCGCTACATCGTCGTGCCAATTATTGACGGTGCTGCATCGACAAACGAGCTGCCACTCGAGGTGCCACAAGGCTTATTGGATGGACTGTCGCTCCAGCTTGATTTTCGTCGTGTCTATAAGGCGAACGATCTCGTGATCTTCGAAAACATGGCATATACGCCTTCACTCACGAAACTGGACGAAGCATCTGCGGTGTTGAGTCAGCAGGGTGGAACTGATGCACTTTTGTCGTCGCAATTGCGAGTTCAACAAGTGATGCCTCGAGTTGGTGATATAGAGAGTCTGTCAACTTCTCTTGAGATTGGAACAGTGCATGTCGCTGTACCTTTTAGCGAAAACTTGGTGTTACATGTCGATGAATCTGATGTCATCCCTCGTGTTGCATTTGGAGGGACGACAGCTTTCGATTCGCCTGCGGCAGGGATGGCGACCCTCGGTTTTAGAACCCCGTGGAGCCATGTGGCTTTGCGTTTGATGCAATTACTCTTGTGGGGCATCGCAATCATTGCCGCATTTAATATCAAGCGTTTGAAATCGCGTATCGGGGTGCGCCGCATCAAACCCCTTGTGCTTGGTGAGTCAAATGATGTTGCGTTGAAGTTTTCCAACCCAACTGTTCGCACCGACGAAAAAGGCAATGGGCTGTCGTGAAACTCAAGTCAAATTTCTTTGCAACTGAAACACCATCGCATATGACAGTGCGCCAATTGATTTTGGTTGTTGTGGTGCTTGTTGCAGGTGCGACTCTGGTGACGATAGACGGTAACAGTGGTCGAAATACACAAACCGATCTTGTGCAAAGCGATCCTTTCGCGGTTGATGCCAGCACAGAAATGCCATTTATTTCAAGCAACGATGTAATGACGACAAATTGGTTTTGTCCTGGTGTGCCAGCAAATGACGACACGATCTCGAGCAGTTTGGAGATTGCAAATTCTTCCGAGATAGATTTTTCTGCAACCGTAACGTTGCTCAGCAAAGATCAAACTCCTGTGGTCAATGCAGTGTCGGTGCCTGCTAGATCACGTATCACGCTCGACGCACGTGGTGGCATTACCTCGCCGTTTGTGAGCGCAATTGTTGAGATAGTGGGCCGAGAGGGGTCTGTTGAGCAAATTGTGAGGCATCCAGCTGGTGACGCTGTAGTCCTGTGCGCTACACAACCGTCAAAAGATTGGTATTTTGCGGATGGTTTTACTGGTGCCGATTCAATTGAGCAAATTGTGATGACGAATCCCTACGTGGATGCCACGGTTGTTGACATCACATTCGTGACCGCCGATGCTGAGCGCAGTCCAGAGCATCTGCAGGGCTTTGTGTTGCCACCAAACTCCGTTGTTGCTCTGTCAATGGACGAACAAGGGGCGCGCAATGAACCAATAGTGGCGGTGTCCATTCGTGCATCATCTGGACGTTTGGTGGCAGGGCGAGTACAACACTATTTAGGCCAAGGTCGCCTCGGTTATTCAATGAGTCTTGGTGCATCCGCCATGAGCACACAGTGGTGGTTTGCCAACGGTGAAAAAATGGCGGGCAATTCAGAAAACCTTGTCATCTATAACCCGAGTAGCCGTGATCGTTCATTGAGCGTGGTTTTTGTCAATGGCAGTGACTCGGCAAACAGCATTGAACCACTGTTGATCACAGCGCCCGCGCACCGTGTTACAACCATCGACACTGGAATGATTTTAAATCTTCCCGCTGGAAGATACGGAATCATCGTGTCGACTAATGATCAAGACATGGGTGATTCGCTTGGAATCGTTGTTGAACAAGTCGTCAATCGGCGGGATGGTAACACGGTAGGAACATCGATTGTTCTTGGCGCACCGCATAATTCTGGATCCACGGTGTGGACATCTCCGAGCGGAGTTTCTCCGAGTGAAGATGCATTACAGATCATGAACACGACATCGCAAGAGGCAACAGTGAGCGTGTTGCAAGTTGGGCCTGCGGGTGCCGTGGTGCTGGGTGGGCTTGAATCATTGGCCTTGCCAGCAGGCGGAGTGCTTTCTGTTGAGGTTCCACCCGGACTTCCGGATGCACAAATCATTGTTCAATCAACAATGGCAGTGGTGGTGCAACGACTGTTCTTGCGAGGTCACAACCTCTTCGGACGAAGTGCAGTGCTTGCGCTTCCACATTTGCCCTCACCACAACTAGAGGTGTTAGCGCCATGATTCGGTTTGTGATTGTTGGGGCAGTGGTCGTGGTTGCGTTACTCGCCAATCTGTGGCAACGCAAGCGACTAGTAGATGCGCCCATGCAAGGCACCTCAGAGTTGCCAACCCAAATAGATCGAGCAGATTTTGTGCGACCAGATGCGCAGTGGATTGTGCTGGCATTTACCTCTGCTACGTGCACGACGTGTGCCGATATTGAACGTAAGGTGCGAGTGCTCGAAACAAATAGCGTTGCGATTCAGATTCTTGAATTCACAGCAGAACAAGCGTTGCATGCTCGATACAAGATTGATGCTGTTCCGTCAGTATTAATGGCTGACTCAAACGGTGTCGTGCAGGCAAATTTTTTGGGACCAGTGTCCGCAACCGACTTGTGGGCTGCGTTGGCGAGGGTTCGAGACTCAGTCGTGTAGGTGAGTTGGTAAATCGTCGGACGATCTACCTTCGGTGATCCGTGTTGGCTGCCCGAGTCCTTGTTGGACTAAGCGAGAAACCATTGCACCATCGATAGTCTCATTGTCGAGTAGCGACTGTGCAACTAAGTCCAAACCTTTTCGATGTTTTTCGAGCATCACGCGAGCACGTTTTTCTTGCTCGAGCAAGATTCGACCAATCTCTTCGTCGATCTTGCGCGCCGTTTCGTCGGAGTATTCGCGACCACTTGTCATTAAGTCTTCGCCAAGGAAAACTTGCTGCTGTCCAGACCATGCCATTGGGCCAACCGCATCGCTCATGCCCCATTCGCGCACCATTCGACGCGCAATTCCTGTGGCTTGTTCGAGGTCGTTGGCAGCACCACTGTTGAGCGAGCCAAACACCATCATTTCTGCAACACGACCACCCATTGCTTTGCAAATTACGTCTTCAAAGAACTCACGTGAGTACGTGTGTCGCTCTGCTGGCAGTGTCCATGTGACACCGAGCGCCATACCGCGGGGGAGAATGGTCACTTTGTGAAGTGGATCACTGTGTGGCAACACAGTGGCAAGCACTGCGTGTCCACCTTCGTGATATGCCGTTGCGCGTTTTTCTTCTGCATTAAGCACGAGGCTTTCACGGCTGGCGCCGAGTACGACTCGGTCACGAGCATTTTCAAAGTCGATGCGCTCAATATGGGTTGATCCACGGCGCACTGCGAAGAGTGCTGCTTCGTTGACGAGGTTGGCTAAGTCGGCGCCACTCATGCCGGGGGTTGCTTTGGCCATGGTGTCGAGATCGACGTCTTGACCCATACGTTTGCCCACCGAGTGCACTTTGAGAATCGCCAAACGCTCATCTGATTCTGGCAACGGAACGATGATTTGGCGATCAAAGCGACCCGGACGAAGTAGTGCAGCATCCAAGATGTCGGGACGGTTGGTTGCTGCCAAAACCACAATGCCCTCGGTTGCTTCAAAGCCGTCCATCTCGGCGAGCATCTGATTGAGCGTCTGCTCACGCTCGTCGTGCCCACCGCCAAGACCTGCACCACGCTTGCGACCAATCGAATCGATTTCGTCGACAAAAATGATTGCGCGTCCCATTTTGGCTGCTTGTTGAAAGAGATCGCGCACACGGCTTGCACCAACACCGACAAACATCTCCATGAAGTCAGAGCCAGTGACCGACAAGAATCCAACGCCTGCCTCGCCTGCAACTGCGCGAGCAAACAAGGTTTTACCAGTGCCCGGAGGCCCAACGAGCAAGATGCCCTTCGGTACCCGCGCACCGATTTCCTTGAATCGTTCTGGCGTGCGGAGGAAGTCAACGACTTCTTTGATCTCTTGCTTGACACCCTCATACCCGGCCACGTCAGCAAATGTGGTGACAGGCTTGTCGGCATTGAAATTTTTGGCACGGCTCCGACCAATCGACATGATGCTGCCGGCTTGGCCCATCGCGCGCTTCTGCATCCAGATGAAAAAACCCATGATTAATAAGAACGGCAACAAGATCGGAATCAGGCTGGTGAAGAAGTTTCCCTGTGGAGTTGAATAGTCGTAGTCAACATTTTTTGACTTGAGAAGTTGTTCGTCTGCATCTGACAGCGTGACAGCGCCTGTCGTCGTAAACGTGTCACCACTTGCCAACTCACCACTGATGATGTTGGAGAGGTTATTGATCTTGACAGTAGTGACTTGTCCGTTAGACACAGCCTCAAGAAATTCTGTGTAGGTAAATTTTGTTGCCGCCGTTGTCGGAATAAAACGTGGACCAACAATGAGTGCTGCTGCAACTGCAATGAGTGCCCAAACTGCCCACCTTGGCATTGAGGGTCGATCTTTGCCCGATGGTGAAGCGCCTGATTTATTTGATTTGCCCGACAGGATGTTGCGCGGATTACGCGACGATGCAGGCTTGGGAGATGAATTATTTGACGGCGGTGGTGGAGGTGGCAATTTGCTCATAAGTCAATGATATGGGAACTTGGATACAGGCACTTGTTGCAGTGTGAAACAGTCCCCAAATTTGAAGTCACTCGACATTATTGTGGGTACATGCCCCGTCATTGTTCTCGCTCCACATGTTCACAACCAGCAGCCGTAACGCTGACGTATCAGTACGGCCGCGCATTGGTCTGGATTGACGACCTTGCAATAGAGCGTGACCCGCACGCCTATGACCTGTGTCTCCGTCACTCGGAGCGTTTTGTCGTGCCGACTGGCTGGCGTCTTGAAGATCGTCGCGATCGCTTCACCATGGTGATTCCTAATCGTCTAGCAGGATGAATCAGGCACCTTGGCCGCCGCCAAGTATTGAACATCAAAAAAATCGTTCAGTGATTTCGATCATTCTGTTGTGGCTCGGCTGTTATGTAATAGCTGCAGTACTGAGCGTTGCTGTGATGTCAGCAAGTGGCGGAAGTACTGACACCTCAACCGATTCTCCAGCCACATGGGTGTTGGCGCTATCAGCACTCGGGTTGTGGTTGCCGTTTATGGTGATGTTGCGATCGGTTGCTCGTCGTTCGCAAACAAATTTTCGTAAATATTTTGGGTTGCGGTTTACTACAGCAGATTTGTTTGGCGTACCTCTTGGAATTTTTTGTCAAGTTGTGCTCATGAATGCTGTCAATTGGCCGCTCAACAAATGGTTGCCCAACATTTTTAATCCGCAGCGCGTTGAGAACCGTGCACGAGACCTGGTCGATTCTGCACACGGGGCGTGGTTTATTGTTCTCGCACTTGTGGTTGTAATTGGAGCCCCGTTGGTTGAAGAATTGGTGTATCGCGGTTTTATCCAAAGCGGTTTGCAGTCGCGTATCGGTGAGGCGTGGGCTCTGGTCATCACTGCTGTTTGGTTTACGGTTGTGCACTTGGAGCCAATCGAATTTCCTGGCCTCTTTGCTTTCGCCATCGTGTTGGGGTTTTGTTATCAACGCACACAGCGCGTTGGGCTTTCAATGGTGACTCACTTGGCGTTTAATGCAACAGGCTTGCTGCTCGTAGCACTCACCAGTTGAAACTTCTCATAAGGTAGGGATGTGGTTCACGAATCTGACCTAGGCGCACACACTTCTCGACTTCAGGCATGGTCGGCGCAGTTTGAGTCGAATGCCGATTACTGGAAACGCCTCTCAACGATCATCGTCGTAGGCGGAGCGACAATATTTCTTTTGCTCACATTGCATCCCGAACTCATTTTGCGCAATAACACGCCGACGGGCGGAGACATGGGTGCGCATGTGTGGGGCCCAGCATTTTTGCGCGATCACTTGCTCAATCATTTTCGTTTAGCGGGGTGGAGCATGGACTGGTATGCGGGATTACCCGTGTATCGCTATTACATGGTGGTGCCCGCGTTGTTTATCGTCGCATTAAATATTGTTTTGCCCTATGGCATAGCGATCAAGATCGCTGCGGTAATAGGTATTTTGACATTGCCATTTTGTGCGTGGCTGTTTGGAAAGTTTTCCCGCTTCGCATACCCACTTCCAGAAATGTTGGCCGTAGCAG
This sequence comes from Ilumatobacteraceae bacterium, assembly GCA_964203725.1. Lineage (GTDB taxonomy): Bacteria > Actinomycetota > Acidimicrobiia > Acidimicrobiales > Ilumatobacteraceae > UBA3006. The sequence goes on from CAXNNK010000003.1 coordinate 23,602, forward strand.
CAACAATTTTTTTGTATGACGAAAGTTTTACGATCTATGGCGGAAACATTGCGTCAACGATGGCGGGTGAGTTTTCATTTTCAATCGCATTGACTTTAAGTATTCTGGGTTTTGCACTCGTGGCTCGCGGTCTTGAGACAGGCAAATACTTGGCTACTGGTTCAATTGTCGTCGCACTGGCGGCACTCAGCCACGGGATTGTGCTGCTGTTTGTATTTGGCGGAGTCGCATTGTTGTCGTTGTTTTGGATTCAACGCAAAGTTGATGGTCGCCGAGACAACACGTCGCTTTCGTTTGGTATCAAAGTCATTGCGCTCGCCGTTGTGCTCTCAGCATTCTGGGTGATCCCGTTTATCACCAGCCATGCATACATGACCGACATGAAATACGAGGCTCGACCAAGCGGATCGAAGGACTCATTTTGGGAAATGTTCTTTCCACTGAGCACGCTATGGGACGTCATCATCATGTCGCTTGCAGTTATCGGCTTTATTGCTCAGGTCATTCGACGTCACCGGATCGGTATTTGGTTGGGTGTGTACTGCGCAGTACTCGCTCTGGGCGTGTATTTCGCTCGCGGAGGCCTGCCGGTTATTGGCTTGTTGTGGAATCCGCGAATACTCCCGTTCATGTATTTACTCCGCTATTTTCTTTTTGCAATCGGCATCTATGAACTAGCAGCCTTTGCCTCGCGTGCCTTAGTGCTCGAAAGATTTATTCGACGCGCAATTGCTCAACAACGTTCTGATGGCACTGTGCAAATTGCTCAGATTCCGTCGGCTCGCAACAAGGTCTCATTCAACCTTGCGATATTGGTTTCATTTGTGATGGTTACATTTGTTGCAGTTGGGTTTCGTTTTCAGGAGTTGCCCTTTGGGCGCGTGACGACCAATGCTGAGGGCAAGTCCGAATATGTCTGGGGTCCGCTTCGTGGCGCATCAGCCAATGATGGTTTCGTTGATGGCTGGGCCCGATGGAATTTCACGGGCTATGAGGGCAAGTCTGCATATGGCGAATATCACGATGTTGTGCAGACGATGAAATCACTTGGTGCCGACCCCCAACAGGGCTGTGGTCGTGCGGTCTGGGAAAACAACGGAGAACTCAATAAGTACGGCACAACAATGGGATTGATGTTGTTGCCGTTTTGGACGGATGGTTGCATCGGGTCAATGGAGGGTTTGTTTTTTGAGGCTGCGGGTACGACGCCCTATCACTTCATTACTGCCGCAGCAATGTCAAAGCAAAGCAGCAACCCCGTACGCGAATTGCGATACGACAACAACGATGCGGCCAAAGGCGTTGCATACATGCGTGCTCTCGGTGTCAAGTACTTCATGGGCTTTACCCCTGAAGCGGTGACTGCAGCATCGGCGCAGCCAGGTCTCGTCAAAGTTGCACAATCTGGACCATGGGTGATTTTTCGTGTGACTGAAAGTGACTTGGTGGTGCCACTTGCAACGCAACCTGTGGTTGTTGAGATGGCAAGTGGCGACCCGCGCGAACGATGGCTTGAAATTGGTACGAGTTGGTTTCAGAACTCCGATGAATGGGCTGCACTGCCGGTGGATGCTGGACCGAGCGAATGGCAACACGTTGATGTGCAGATTGATCTTGCTCGCCGTGAAGGTCAGCCTGGTGCATCTGGACGTCGCGTCGATATTGTGACGCCTTCGCCAGCCATTGTGCCCGTCGCACTGCCGCCCGTCGTTGTCACCAATGTGGTGCAAAGCCAAAGCGAGGTGTCGTTTACTGTCGACAAAATTGGTGTGCCCGTGATGGTGCGCGTGAGTTATTTTCCAAACTGGAAAGTTGACGGGGCAAAGGGCCCATACCGCGTTGCGCCAAACATGATGGTGGTTATCCCCAGCAGCAATAATGTCACCTTGCACTACGGCTCAACTGCACGCGATTACTTGGCGTATTTATTGACATTGATCGGTATTGGAGTCCTTGTGCAAAGGCGACGCCGAATGAGAAAAGAATTTCAGTAGCCTTCCAACTCGTGCCAGACCTCAAAGCAATTGTTAAGGCTTACGACATCCGTGGAATTGTGCCAGAGCAATTGGATGCGTCGGCCGCTTATGCATTTGGAGTGGCCTTTGCCAAATTTACCGGCGCGAGTGCCATAGTTGTTGCCCACGACATGCGGCCGAGTGGTCCAGAGCTTGTAGATGCATTTCAACGCGGTGCACTTACTCACGGAGTCGATGTCACAAATGTTGGCTTGGCCTCGAGCGACTTGTTGTACTACGCATCGGGCAAGTTCAACATGCCCGGTGCAATGTTTACTGCCTCGCACAATCCTGCACAGTACAACGGCATCAAGTGTTGCTTGTCTGGTGCGCGATCAATCGGTATCGATAACGGTTTGCGCGAGATGCTCGTCATCGCTACTGCAGTGATGGAAGGCAACGAGCCACCGAGTGCCGCTAAAGCTGGCACGCTCAGCCATCTCAATCTGCTTTCAGAGTTTGTTGATCATGTCGTCAAATTTATTAGCGCCGATACCTTGCGTAATCTCAAGATTGTTGCTGATACCGCAAATGGAATGGGTGGTTTAGTTGTTCCTGCAGTGTTTGAACGACTCAGTGCATTTGAACTTGAAGTGATGTATGGCGAACTCGACGGAACATTTCCCAATCATCCTGCCGACCCATTGCAGCCCGCAAACCAACGAGACTTGCAAGCGCGCGTGTTGTCAGGGGGTTTTGATGTTGGGCTTGCCTTCGATGGTGACGCCGACAGAGTGTTTGTGGTTGATGAAAAAGGTCGTGGTATGTCGGGCAGCACAACAACTGCACTGTTGGCTTCACGATTCTTGCGCACACACCCAGGCGCGACCATTCTGTACAACCTGATTTGTTCGCGTGCTGTACCTGAAGTGATCACCGAACTTGGTGGCATTGGGATTCGCACAAAAAACGGTCACAGTTTTATGAAGCAAATCATGGCCGAAACCGGCGCCGTGTTTGCGGGCGAGCACTCAGGTCACTACTACTTTGCCGACAATTATCGCGCCGACAGCGGACTCATTGCGACAATGGGCGTGCTGGGCGAGATGTGCCACACAGGTCAATCACTTTCTCAAATGCGTCAGCCTCTCGAACGCTATGCATCGAGCGGCGAGATTAATACAACGGTCAAAGACATCAATGCTGTAATCGAGCGGATTGCGCTTGACTATGGGTCGTACTCACAGGATCGTGTCGATGGCTTGACCGTGAACTGCGGTTCATGGTGGTTCAACGTGCGGGCATCCAACACCGAGCCGTTGTTGCGACTCAACCTCGAGGCTTCTACCCGAGATGAATGTGATACTCATGTCGTTGAGTTGCTCGCAAGCATCACTGCTTAAGCGCACGCAGCAACCGACTGTAAGATGAGCGATATGTCACTTGATGCAAAGTTGCTCCAGATTTTGGCCTGCCCACAAGACAAGGGGGCGTTGTACTACTTCGAAGCAGAAGGCTTCTTGTACAACCCTCGGTTGCAACGTAAATACATCATTGTTGAGGGCATCCCCGTGATGTTGGTCGATGAGGCAATCACCACAGATGCGAGTGAGCATGACCGCTTGTTGCAAAGGATTACTCAGGAGCACATCGCTCCTACATTCGGATCGTAGTTTTCGTCTAGTATCGCTTCTCTAGATGGGCCAAACTAATCCCGTGCCAGCTGGCCAGGGCCCATCAACTTGTAGCCACATGTACTCACGAAGGAACCCGTATGACCTCATTTGCCCAACGCCGTGATTTTCGCGTCGCCGACCTTTCTCTTGCACCATTTGGACGTAAAGAGATTCACCTAGCCGAGCATGAAATGCCAGGCCTTCGTGCACTGCGCAAAGAATATGGCAAGACAAAACCATTGCAGGGTGCCCGCATTTCCGGTTCCTTGCACATGACCATTCAGACGGCAGTTCTGATTGAAACACTCACCGAACTCGGCGCAGAAGTGCGCTGGGCGAGTTGCAATATTTTCTCGACACAAGATCATGCGGCTGCAGCGGTTGCTGTTGGTCCGAACGGTTCGGTCGAAGAACCAAATGGTGTTCCAGTATTTGCATGGAAGGGCGAGACGCTCGAAGAGTACTGGTGGGCAACCGACCAGATGATGACATGGCCAGATGGTGATGGTCCAAACATGATTTTGGATGATGGTGGTGACGCAACCATGTTGATGCACAAGGGTGTCGAATACGAAGCTGCTGGTGCAGTGCCAGATCCGACAACGGCGTCCAACCCAGAGTTGGCAATCGTGCTTGGTCTCTTACAGCGCTCGCTCAAATCAGAGCCAAAAAAATGGACAACGATGGCCAAACGGATTAAGGGTGTTACCGAAGAAACAACAACCGGTGTGAAGCGTCTCTACAAGATGGCCGAAAAGGGCGAGTTGCTCTTTCCTGCAATCAATGTCAACGACAGTGTTACCAAGTCAAAGTTTGACAACTTGTACGGATGTCGCCACTCGTTGATCGATGCCATCAACCGCGCGACCGATGTGATGTTGGCTGGCAAGTTGGCAGTGGTGTGTGGTTATGGCGATGTCGGCAAGGGCTGTGCGCAAAGTTTGCGTGGTCAAGGTGCACGAGTAGTGGTGACCGAGATCGATCCGATTAATGCATTGCAAGCAGCCATGGAGGGTTACGAAGTCAACACACTTGACGCGCTCGTTTCGACTGCCGATGTGTTTGTGACTGCAACTGGCAACGAAGCGATCGTCACTGTTGATCACATGGCAAAAATGAAGCACAACGCAATTGTGTGCAACATTGGTCACTTTGACAACGAGATTGACATGGCTGGTTTGGCTCGCAGTGGTGCAACGCGCGACGAACTCAAAACAGGCACTGACTTGTGGACGTTTCAGGATGGCCACTCAGTGATCGTCTTGGCAGAAGGTCGACTTGTCAACTTGGGTTGCGCAACTGGTCACCCGAGTTTCGTGATGAGTTGTTCTTTTTCAAACCAGGTCATTGCTCAGATGGAGCTTTTCAATAACACCGATAAGTATCCACTGGGTGTGTACGTGTTGCCAAAGGCGCTTGACGAAAAAGTTGCGATGCTGCACTTGGGCGCTCTTGGCGCAGTGTTGACAAAACTTTCAGATGAGCAATCTGACTACTTGGGCATTTCGCACAGTGGACCGTTTAAGTCGGAAAACTACCGCTACTAGCTCATTGGTGTGCAACACCATTTTATTTTCTAGATCGGATCTGTAGTGGCGGGAGAGTTTTCGCGACTATTGGTCCGATCAAGACTGCAAATGCGACGGTGCCGACTCCGATCGACCCACCCAGCAGCATTCCAATGATCAATACGGTGATTTCAACGCCGGTGCGTGCTTTGCCGATATTGATTCCACGTTTTGCAAGACCCACCATCAACCCGTCACGCGGGCCGGGGCCAAGACCTGCACCGATGTAAAAGCCCGAGCCAATTCCAGTAGTCACGATGCCACCGAGCATCAAAAATATTCGTAATGGCATCGCATCTGCTTGCGGAACAATTGTCAGAAAGATGTCGGCGATGACACCAACCTGAACAGCGTTCAGAATGGTGGCGAGTCCTGGTGCTTGGCGCAAAGGAATCCACAACAGCATTACAAACAGACTCGTGATCACAATGGTGCGACCAAATGGCACATTGATGATCTTGCTGACTCCATCATGAAAGACGTCCCATGGAGGCAGGCCAAGGTTGCCAGCTTTTTGCATGCCAATACCAGTTCCGAAAAGTGTTAACCCAAACACACATCGGGTGAGTCGCTCGATCGGGCGATCTTTGAGCGGTTCGACAAAATAGTTCGACACGCGCAAACACTAATGGTTTTGGGAGGTGTGCAATGTTGTTCCAATTGCGGTGCGAAGCGTGTGGATGCGCTGCACGATCTCTGTGCGCACAGTGTCGAGACAAACTTTTTGCGATGCCTCAACCAATATGTGAGGTTGCAGTTGTGGCTGTTGCCTATGAAGGCATTGCCCGCAGGTTGATTCTGAACCTGAAATATCGAAATCGGCGACAAGTGGTGCCGGTGCTCGCAGAATTATTGGCGCAGCGAATGTATCAACAGCCTCATCAACGGCATCATCAGGCTTTGCCGAGTAACACAACTGATTGCGATGTGGTGACGTGGGCGCCTACAAGTAGGCAGCGAGTGCGTGGACGTGGTCACGATCAATCAGAATTGCTGGCCCGTCGATTGGCTAAAGAAATTGGTGTGCCATGTAGGCGACTTTTGATCAAAACTTCTACCAATGTGCAAACGGGGGCGTCACGAATTACGCGCTTGCAAGGCTCGGTATATGCAACGCGCAATCTACGGGGTAACACCCATGTGATTGTCGTTGATGATGTGGTTACAACAGGCACCACCATGAGGTGCGCGGCCAACGCATTGCGCGATGCAGGCGCCCAAAAAGTGACTTGTCTAGCGGTCGCAAGCGCTCTCAGGCACGACCTCCGAAGGTAGGATTCAGGGTCGTATGGCCCTTCTTGATCGCATTCTTCGCGCCGGTGAGGGCAAAAAGGTCAAGGCTTTGGCCGACATCATTCCCGATATCAATGCTCAAGAGCCAGAGATTCATGCGTTGTCTGATCAGGCACTTAAAGGCAAGACCGCCGAGTTTCGCTCGCGTATTGAGCGCGGCGAAGACACCGATGATTTATTGGTCGAAGCGTTTGCTGTGGTTCGTGAAGCCTCGATGCGAGTTATCGGCCAACGTCACTACGACGTGCAGTTGATGGGAGGCGCCGCACTTCACGCTGGATGGATTTCCGAAATGCGCACAGGTGAAGGCAAGACACTTGTGTCAACATTGCCCGCATATCTCAATGCATTGCCGGGCAAAGGTGTGCACCTCATTACCACCAACGACTATCTCGCGCAACGCGACTCGGAGTGGATGGGTCGTATTCACCGCTGGCTCGGACTCGAGGTTGGACTTGTTATTCCTGGTGTGCGCACGTCGGCATCAGAGAAGCGCATCGACTACATGGCTGACATTACCTACGGCACCAATAACGAATTTGGTTTTGACTATCTGCGCGACAACATGGCTGGCACCAAAGAAGAAAAGGTTCAGCGCGGTCATCATTTTGCGATCGTCGATGAAGTTGACTCAATCTTGATTGACGAAGCAAGAACTCCTCTAATTATTTCTGGTCGCATTGCTGATGCTGCCAAGTCGTATTACCAATTTGCTTCAATCGTCAGGTCGCTTAGGCGCGACGTTGATTATGAAGTTGAAGAAGACAAACGTGTCGTGGTGCCAACAGAGGCTGGTATTGAAAAAGTAGAGCAACAGCTTGGCATCGACAACTTGTATGACGAAGTGCAGCAAAACTTGGTGCACCAATTGCAGGTTGCGCTCAAAGCAGCCGTGTTGTATCAGCGCGATAAGGATTACATCATTCAAGATGGCGAAGTAAAAATTGTTGACGAATTTACCGGTCGTATTCTGGAAGGGCGCCGCTGGAGTGAGGGGATTCACCAGGCTGTAGAAGCCAAAGAAGGCGTCAAGATCAAGGAAGAAAACCAAACACTTGCAACTGTCACGTTGCAAAACTATTTCCGCATGTACGACAAACTTGCCGGAATGACAGGTACTGCTCAAACTGAAGCAGCAGAATTGATGAACACATACGGTTTACAAGTTGTACCTATTCCCACCAATCGCCAGATGGTGCGTATCGACCAGGCGGACTTGATTTTCAAGACCGAGGCTGCGAAATTCAAGACGGTTGTTGCCGATATTGAAGAAAAACACAAAAAGGGTCAACCAGTCTTGGTGGGTACTGTCAGCGTCGAAAAGAGCGAGTTGCTGTCGCGCGAACTTGACAAACACGGCATCAAACACGAAGTACTCAATGCCAAGCAGCACACTCGCGAAGCCTCAATCGTCACGCAGGCTGGCCGCATTGGCAGTGTCACTGTGGCTACCAATATGGCCGGCCGTGGTGTTGACATCATGCTCGGTGGAAACCCAGAAGGTCTTGCTCGTGCGCAGGTACTACAAGAGGGCTTTGATGCCGACACATTGATCGACGAATTTGCATTGGCAATACCGCTCGAGCAGATGTCCGACGAATATCGCCAGGCTCGCGCCGCTGCACAAAAGCGCTACGCCGAAGCCTTGGCTGCATTTACTGCTTCATGCAAGATTGAGGGCGACAAGGTGCGCGGTGTTGGCGGGCTTTACGTGCTTGGCACCGAGCGTCACGAGTCGCGTCGCATTGACAATCAGTTGCGTGGTCGATCTGGTCGTCAAGGCGACCCAGGCGAGAGCCGTTTTTACTTAAGCCTTGACGATGAACTGATGCGTCTGTTTGCAACTGGTGCATTGAGTTGGGTGATGGGTCGTGCACTGCCAGACGACGAAGCGATTGAAGCAAAGATGGTGACCAAAGCCATTGAACGGGCGCAAACAACTGTCGAACAGCGCAACGGCGAAATTCGTAAAAACGTTCTCAAGTACGACGAAGTCATGAATGAGCAGCGCAAGATTATTTATCAGCGCCGCGACCAGATTTTGGAAGGTCTCGACCTCAAGGTCGCCGCGATGGAATATTTGGCAGAAGCAGTCGATTCACTCATCGACAGTCACTGTGTGTCGGACGCAAACGATGAATGGGATCTTGACGGTTTGGCGCGTGAACTTGTTTCTTTTTGGCCATCTACGGTGACAAGTCAGCGCCTCGAGCAGTGTGCCGACACCGATCAAATGTATGACCTCGTAATGTCTGATGCTTCTGTTTTTTATGCCGCTCGCGAAGCCGAGATGGGCGAAACAACGATGCGCGAGATTGAGCGTCAAGTGATGTTGCGGATCATCGATCAGCGTTGGCGTGAACATCTTGAAGAGATGGACTATTTGCAAGAGGGCATCAACCTGCGTGCGATGGGTCAAAAAGATCCACTGACCGAATGGCAGCGTGAGGGCTTCGAGATGTTTGGCACGCTCATGAAGGGCATTGCCCAAGACTTCGTGAAGTACGTGATGCATGTGCAGGTGGTGAAAAACGAAGCGCCAGTACTGCAAGTGAGCAACCTTCAAGAGTCGTCGTTTGATACCGAGACCGACGGTGGTTTTGCAGCGATTGCTGCCGCAGAAACTGGTGTGCCGATACAGTCCGGACCAGTCGTGAAAACGATTGTTAAGTCGGCAGATGACTGGTCGACCACGCCTCGAAATGCGATGTGCCCGTGCGGTTCGGGCAAAAAGTACAAGTTGTGCCACGGGCGCAACTAATTGATTTTTTACATCCATGCGCGATTTTTCTAACGATCTCACCGAGATTCGGCGACGTGTCAGCGAAGCCTTTGTTTATCTCAAGGTTGAAGCAGGTGGTGAGCGCATGAAAGTTCTTGAGATTGACGTTGCTCGTCCAGACTTGTGGGACGATCAAGACAACGCAAAGAAAGTCAACACCGAGTACGTCAATCTCAAAGCCGACCTCGACGAATTCACTCAGTTGTCAGGGTCGGTTGATGATCTTGAAGTGCTGCACGAGATGGCGCGTGAGATTGATGATGCAAGCCAAGAACCCGACCTGGAAAACGGAATCAATGGTGTGCGGTCCAAACTTGATGCTCTTGAACTGCGCAGTTTGTTTACCGGAATTCATGACGAGATGGATGCGATTGTTCAGATCAACGCAAAAGACGGTGGCGTCGATGCCCAAGACTGGAGTGAGATGCTCTTGCGCATGTATACGAGGTGGGCAGAGCGCAGCAACTTTGCAATCGAGATCGGCGATATTTCACTGGGCACAGAAGCTGGAATCTTGTCGGCCGACTTTACAGTGCGTGGTCGATATGCGTATGGGTTGCTCACATCAGAGCGAGGCACACATCGTTTGGTACGCATTAGTCCCTTTGACAACCAAGGCCGTCGCCAAACAAGCTTTGCCAGCGTGCAAGTGTGGCCCATTCTCGAAGAGGCCGATGTCGAGATCAATGAGACCGATATTCGAATGGAAGTTTTTCGCGCTTCAGGTGCTGGCGGGCAGCACGTCAACAAAACTTCTTCTGCTGTGCGCCTAATTCATGAGCCAACTGGACTCGTTGCATCGTCACAGCAAGAGCGTTCGCAATTGCAAAACCGCGAAAGTGCGTTGAAGCGACTCAAGACAATGGTTGCGTCACGCATCGAAGAAGAACGAGTCGCTGCAATGAAAAAAATTGCGGGAAAACCATCTGCTATTGGCTGGGGTAGTCAGATTCGTTCCTACGTGATGCAGCCGTACCAGATGGTGAAAGACGTGCGCACCGAGATTGAGAGCGGAAATATCGCTGGGGTGTTGGACGGAGACCTCAATCTCTTCATGGAGGGATACTTGCGGTGGCGTCGTGCCAACTCTGATTTGTAAACTAAACTTGAGTTCTGTCGCCTGAGAGGGGCTCCATGATCCGTTTGGAAAATGTGACCAAAAGGTACGGCACCGAGACGGTGGCCGTTCGAGATGCAAGCTTTGACGTGGCTAAAGGCGACTTCGTCTTTTTGGTCGGCCAATCTGGTTCCGGCAAGTCAACGTTGTTGCGATTGATTAACCGTCAAGAACAACCCGAGCGAGGTGATGTGTGGGTGGCCGGACAGAACGTCAATGAGATGGCGGAGTCTCGCGTGCCATACCTCCGGCGCAATATGGGCAATGTGTTTCAGGACTATAAATTGCTACCCAATAAGACAGTATTTGAAAACGTAGCGTTTGCGCTCGAAGTCATTGGTAAGCCACGACATGTGATCAATCGTCAGGTGCCAGTCGTTCTCGATTTGGTTGGGCTTGCAGGCAAGGAAGATCGCTTTCCCGAGCAGTTATCGGGTGGAGAGCAACAGCGTGTGTCGATCGCGCGCGCTTTTGTTAATCGACCTCTCATCATGTTGGCCGACGAGCCGACCGGAAACCTCGACCCTGCAACAGGCGAAGGCATTATGGCTCTGCTCGAAGAAATTAATAGCACGGGCACCACAGTGGTGATGGCTACTCACGATCACCGAGTGGTGAACGCCATGCGCAAACGAGTTATCCAACTCGATCGAGGTGTCATAGTGCGTGACCAAGAGCGCGGGGTCTACGAATGATCGCCCGCATTGCATACGCTTTTCGCGAGATGTGGGCGAGTTTTCGACGCAACCTCACGCTCACCATCGCAGCCATTCTTACTTCGGCTATCGCCCTGCTGTTGGTTGGCACAACGTTTTTGATCCAACGTGCGTTTGACAATTTGCTCGTGCAGTGGCGCGGAGACGTCGAGATGATCGTGTTTGTGCGTAGTGATGCAACACCAGAGCAAATCTCATTGATTGATCAGACAATCAAGGCTGCACCAACCATTATTGATGCAGAAAAATTGCAGTACCTCGACAAAACACAAAGTTACGAAGAAGCAAAACGTATTTTTGTTGGCGACCCTGTCACCTTGAGCCTGTTAACCCCCGACAATATTCCGTCGCAGTTTAAGGTTGTGCCAATTACTCAAGACCCAGAACTTGTGCGCAGTTTGAGTGAGCAATATCGATCGTTGCCTGGTGTGCAAGATGTGGCGCTCGCTGAGGATGAATTTGAGGTGATCTCGACGCTGTCGCGTTT
>CAXNNK010000004.1:0-34865 GCA_964203725.1 Ilumatobacteraceae bacterium
ATGGATCCAAGAGACATTGCTTGGTAAAAAGCAACCAACGCTATTGCACCACCGGCACCAGCGAAACCGCTCCACCACCAGTCGTGGGTACTCATCACCGGAGTGTTACCAAAAGTAATGACGATTACGAGCAGGAGAAGTGCAACGAATTGTCCGAGAAAAGTGACTGCTGCTGCTTTGGATACCTTTGAAGCGCGTCCACCGCAATAATCAGCGACTCCGTACAACAACGCCGCTCCACACGCCCATACAAGAACCATGCACATCAGTATGGCGGTTACGCCGTAACCTTCAATCTTTAGAAAAAGCGTTAGTAGAAACATTTGTTGGTCAATGAACAAGGGGTGTTGAGTGCGTGGTTTAGGGACATTGATCAACACACTGACGGTTCTTGTCGGCGGTGGACTTGGATTAGTTATTGGTCATCGGATTCCCGAGCGAATTCGAGTCTTGGTGGTGCAGGTGATTGGGTTGGTGACGCTTGCACTTGGGCTGAGTGATGTCATCAAGACCCACAACATGGTTTTTCCGCTACTCGGAATGGTGTTAGGTGGCATAATCGGCGAAATGATCCGTATTGAAGATCGCCTCGTTCAGGTTGGGGAAGTGCTGAAAAAAAGGTTTGCTTCTCACAGCACGGACAATCGCTTCGTGACTGGGTTTGTTACTGCTTCGCTGTTGTTTTGCATTGGGCCATTAACCATCTTGGGAGCAATAGAAGATGCAAGCGGTAAGACGCCGCAGTTGTACATCATCAAGGGAAGCCTCGACGGTTTCATGACCGTAATTTTTGCTGCTCTCTATGGAGTTGGTGCCATATTTAGCGCCGTCAGCGTGTTTGTGGTGCAAGGAACATTGACTCTGTTTGGCACTCGTCTTGATTTGTTATTGGACGATCGAATGCGAACAGAACTATTTGCAGCTGGTGGGTTGGCGGTGATGGCGATAGGTCTAAATTTGTTGGAGATCAAGAAGATCAGGCTCGGCTCGTTACTGCCTGGTTTGATAATCACACCCTTGCTGGTCTGGATATTTGCAACCCCTGGTGGTCTTTGGTCGTAAGTTGGACTAATTTTTAGTTCATGTGCGGAAGAATTGTGCGCAAGACATCGGCATCGCAAGTTGCTACAGCATTTGAGGCGCGAATTGACACAGACGAGCTTTCTATAAGTTTTAATGTTGCGCCGACAAGTCGTGTCTTTGCGATTGTAAATGATTCAAACACTCGATCGCTCGTGAACTTCTCTTGGGGTCTTGTACCGCGTTGGGCGCCAGACTCTTCACGTGCTGCGAGCATGATTAATGCTCGGATAGAAACTGTTGCAGAAAAACCTTCATTTCGTGATTTGGTCGCTAAAAATCGTTGCATTATTCCTGTGGACGGGTACTTCGAGTGGCAAGAACAATTACGTCATGACGCAATGAAGCCGGTGAAGCAACCGTTTTATTTTTCGGCACATGTGGAATCTCGTTATTCTCACAAGGGAGTTCTAGCAGTTGCAGGTCTTTGGACTTCATGGAAAGATCCAAAACAACCGGACGGCGTACTGCAGACTGCGGTTGCGTTGACAACAGATGCGAATGACATGGTTGGCGAGATTCATCATCGGATGCCGGTGCTGCTGGACGAACGAGGTGTTGAAAATTGGCTTGATGCGGATATTCGGAACCCACTTGGTGGGTTAGAAGTAATTCCCAACGACGCGCTTGTTGTATGTGCTGTGAGCACCAAAGTAAACAGCTCGCGTAACAATGGAAGTGAATTGATTGAACCGATCGTTTTGACGAAGTCTGAGCCAGTCGACGAACTCAAATTGTTTTAAGAGCCGAAGCCAAATGCACAGCTTGTTCCGCTAATTGTTCAGATTCGACATGTGTGGCGGCGTGTGTAAATGATAGATCTGCCATTGTGTTTGCAGGAATGACATGCAGATGGCAATGGGGTATTTCGAAACCCGCAATAATGAGTCCAATACGGCTGCACTTGTACAGTGCTTTTTGTGCCAAGCCAATCCTTTTTGCTACAACCATCAGGTGGCTTGACGTTACATCTGAGAGGTTGGTCCATTCGTCTGTCTCTTCGATGGGAACAACCAGAGTGTGTCCAGTTGCGATTGGGTTGATTGTCAAAAATGCAACGCACAAATCATCTCTGTGTACGAAATGACCAGGAATTTCGCCAAGAATAATGCGCGTAAACAGCGATGGCATGAAGAAGATTGTAGTGTCGTTCCTCGTGACAGTTGAAAAGCCAAAATTGACCTCAGGAATGCTTTCGGTGCCAAATGCGATCACATTGGTGCGCTTGTGTATGTTGCCGGTATTTCTCTATGTTCTGTTCGGTCGGAACAATCGAGCCGGGGCTGCTTGGTTGCTTGGTGCAATTTCCTACACCGATTGGATCGACGGCTGGGTTGCTCGAAAACTCAATCAGACTTCAGTCTTCGGATCGGTGTTTGATCCGTTCGTAGACCGAATGCTGTTCATCGTTGCAACGATGGGCGTGATGATTGATGGCGGTGTGCCGAGTTGGTTCTGTATCGCCATCATGGTTCGGGAGATCGCAATTGGTGGCGCCATGTTGGTTGGGACAATGTTTGGTATGCAACGATTTGCAGTTAGCTATTGGGGCAAGTGGTACACGCTGTTGTTGATGACATCGGTGCCCTTGTTGTTGTTGGGATCCAGCACGAGCGGGCTTTCCTATGGGGCAACCGTATTGGGCTGGATATTCGCAGTGCCAGGTCTTACTTTGAGTTATTACACGGCCGTGATGTACGTACCCGTTATTCGGGCAAACCTTCTCGCAGGGCGTGTTGACTAAACGCTACGGTATGGGTATGGCGTATACGTTTTGCAACTCGTGCGGTCATAGAAATCCACCACATTCCACATTCTGCTCTGCATGTGGAACCGTCTTAGATCATCCTGGTGAGCGAACAATCGTGCTGTCCAAAGTCGATTCATTGCAAGACGCACCTGGATCCCAAGACAATGTACAGATTCTGCTGAGTGAGATTCGTGGCCAAGATGGAGCACACGGACTACTTGTGATGCGCTCGGGAGAGCGTTCGGGAGAGCGTTTCTCACTGACTTCAGAACGTCTTGAGATAGGCCGTAATCCCGAATGTTCCGTGTGCCTTGATGATGTAACGGTTTCGCGTAGACACGCTGAAATTCGCAATGTCGAGGATCACTATGTGGTGACCGATTTGGGGTCTTTGAACGGAACGTATGTCAATCAAGAGCGGGTAGAAGAAGTTGTCCTACAGAACGGTGATGAACTGCAAGTAGGCAAGTTTCGTATGGTGTTTTTTGACGGCGCCGGTAACTAGTCAAAACATTTTCAGGTTGACTTCAAAAGTGGCAGAATGTACCTCCTGTGATGACTGACAACAATTTCCTCTCGATCGGTGAAGTTCTTGGACTCCTGCTCGAAGAGTTTCCCGATGTCACCATTTCAAAGATTCGTTTTCTCGAGAGTCAAGGTTTGATCGAACCGGAGCGCACATCATCTGGTTATCGAAAATTCAGTCGTTCCGAAGTTGAACGTCTGAGATTTATTTTGCACGAACAACGAGAAAATTATTTACCACTCAAGATAATTCGCAGCAAACTTGAGAGTGACACCAGTGACGGCATGATTAGACCGTATGACGACACGTCGCCGCACATTGAGCGAAGTCAAGCAACGGTTGGCGGTCATCCTTCTGCGCGACAAAACTTGAACAAGGCACCAGTCGCTCCGTCGCGCTCAGCAAAGAAAGCAGACGACACGTCTTCAATTAGTCGTACAGAGTTGCTGCAGGAGATTGATGCCAGTGATGTGGTGTTGAAGTCACTCGTCGCAAATGGTTTGGTTCAGCCACGGTTGGTTGGTGACATCGAGATGTTTAGCCCTCTTGATAAGGAAATAGTAGAGATTGCCTCTCGCTTTATTGACAAGGGTATTGATGTGCGTCACCTGAAAGCATGGAAGCACACGGCAGAACGCGAGTTTGATTTGTTCGAGCAACGAATTATGCCTTTTCTTCGACAGCGCAACCCAGCTGCCCGACAAGAAGCAATGGAATTGTTGAACGAACTCACTGAACTTGCTGATCAGTTGAGGTCAGCGTTCGTCACTGTGGCGGCGCGCGGTTATAACGAAGGTCGTACTCACTAGTGATGATTGAATTAGATCTTGACGGAGTGAGGTTGGAACTGCCTTCGAATATGCCGGTTTTGATGTTGCGAGAATCAGCTGGTAGGCGAAGAACTCTTCCCATCTATATTGGTGGTCCTGAAGCATCGTCAATTCACTTCGCCCTTGAAGGCGTCTTACCTGATCGACCATTGACACATGATTTGTTCGTTTCATTAATCGGTGTGCTGGATGTGGAATTGGAAAGCATTGTGATCACACAGGTCGTTGATAACACCTATTTTGCTGAACTGCACCTCAAGGGGAGTAGTGGTCAGCGAATTGTCTCGTGTCGCCCGTCGGATGCTGTTGCGATTGCTCTTCGGTCGGGGGCCCCTATGTATGCCACAGAGGATTTGATGAATGCGGTTGGCAGGGAAGTTCCCGTTGCTGATGCGGACTCTGAAGAAGAGATTCTCGACGAATTTCGCGATTTCATTGAAAGCATTAGGCCTGAGGATTTTCAGGGCTAGTCAAAGTCAATTTGTGCACCTAACCTTGCAGTATGGCTCAAGGATTTAGCGGCAAAAAAGCAGCGGAAATTGTTGGCATTACCTATCGCCAAATTGACTACTGGGCCCGAACAGATCTTATTCGTCCTTCAAGTTGCGATGCGTCGGGAAGCGGGACACGCCGCGTGTACACATACCGAGACCTGCTTGAACTTCGTGTGATCAAGACTCTGTTGGATGCGGGAATCAAACTTGAATCAGTACGCGATGTTTTTAAATATTTGAGAAATCATGTTGAGTCCGAAATTGCAGCGGCACACATCGTGATCAGCGGACAGTCGGTGGTGTTGTGTCAGGGCGATCAGTTGGTCGACGTCTTGAGAAATGGTCAAGGTGTGCTCAACGTACTTCCTCTTGCAGGAGTAAAAAATCAAGTTGACTCACAAATCGTTGCCCTTGCTCTCACAGATGTGATGGTGAAGCCTGTCGCAATCGCTCTAGCGCTCTAGACGGTTTTTGTTTCGTTGGATTTATCTGGCAACAAACCCAATATTTTTCTGATCGGATCCTCCACATCGTCGAGGAGACTGTCAACACGCAAGGCAACCCGATTAAAGTTTTCTAGAGACTGTTGAATCGTTTGGAGGGTTGAGGCAATTGACTCGACTGACTGCTTTGCTTGCTCAACTACATCTTTGATGCTTCTGTCCGCAACGTCTTCTTCGTCGTTTTTGATATCAGCAACCGCAGAATTCAGTTTGGACAGGAGTGAGACGATGTCTTCGATTGAGGGCAGAGAAAATGGCCTCGAATGAGCGCTTTCCGTCATGACGAAACCTTAGTCCCGTGATTTAGAGAGTTCCATAGGAGCCTGCATCGCCTGATTGACCGTTCGCGATTGCATTATCAACTGAAGCATCCAGGTCAGTGATCATTTCATCAATATTTGATTCGTGGATTGCGTTGATTGTGCAATGCAGTGACTGTGGTGGTTGTTGTCGATCGAGGTACCACCCGCGTGTCCACATCTCGTCGGCAACGGCAAATACATTGAGGTGCAATGGATCGCGTGCAGTGAACGATAAAAGAAGTGCGTCTGGATATGCAAGGAGCGAAATCTCTGAATGGCTATTGATGTGATTGGCCAGTCTCTCTGTGGCATTGCGAGCACTTTTGGTGAGACGCAAATAGCCGTCATCGCCAAGAAAATGCATAACCGCCCAGGCCGCCGCAATAGGTCCACCAGACTTTGTACCGAGCATCCCGCTTGAGGCATAGGTGCCTCCGAGCCATGCATCGGTGACAAAACTCTGGTACGAGCGCAATCGTTTGTTTGCATACATGACTACGGATGCGCCCTTAGACGTGTAGCCGAATTTGTGTAGGTCAACAGAGATAGACGTGACACCCTCCACCTGCAAATTCCATGAGGGAATCCGATGACCAAGTTTTTCCAGGTAGGCGAGTGATACGCCACCCATACATGCATCAACGTGACAATTGATTTTCCGACTCTGAGCAAGCATTGCAATCCCAGAAATATCATCAATAACGCCCTGAGGATATTGCGGGGCAGAACCGATGAGCAAGATGGTGTTGGCATCAATTGCGCCGGACATAGCCGATACGTCTGCGCGCCAATCGGGTTGCACTGCAATACGGCGAACTTCAACGTCAAAGTATGCACATGCCTTATCAAAGGCTGCGTGAGCCGATGTTGGCAAAACGATATTTGGGTGGAGTATTGAGGACTCTGCGCGAAACTGGTCTCGAGCAGCTTTCACGGCCATCAAAATACTTTCAGTTCCACCACTCGTGAAATAGCCAGCCGACTCAGCAGTCGATCCAAGCCAGTTTCCAGCCATATCCAGAACTTCAGATTGCATGGTGCGAAGGCTTGGAAAGGCATGGGTATTGAGCGCATTGGCACCTGCGAAGCGTTTGTAGGCCTCATCAGCAATGGCGAGCACCTCAGGACCAGCGTTGTAGGCAAGTGAAAATGCCTTGCCATTACGCCACTGCACATCGTTCTCCGCCGTTGCGTCAAGTGCGTGCATTACTTGTTCAAAATTCATTCCTCGTGCAGGCACACGGTGTGGATGTGCCTGGTGAGTAGAGAAGTTTTGGGCCATATTACGGCAGTCCTTTTGTAGAGCGAATAGTGACCTTATTCTGACTGTTTGATCATCTCCGAATGTACTTTACATAACTATGATTATGGGCGTAAAGATCACATGGTCAGACCGGTTCTGGATCCTGGACCAATGGTTTAGCAGCCTCAAGCAGCCAAGCCAAAGCAGCCTTGTAATCCCTTGTTGTTGGGTCGATTGACGGATCCAGATCGTGTTCTACATCTTGAACCGCACATTTCAGAACAAAAATTTGGTCTCGTAATGTGTCGCGTTCGGTGCGTGTGATTACGAGTTCATCTTCGCTCAATGCCAACTCTGTGGCACGTTGTCGCGCAACCCAATCCCATTGCCGACATGCTTGAGAGCAAAACTCTCGAGGCCTGCCAGAACCTGAGGTCGGTGCAAGAGGATTTCTACACCAACGGCACTTGCTGTGATCAGTCGAAACCAGGTGTGTTTGTGTGTTGTGCAGTGTTCCGTTGTCATCCGGCGTTAATTTCGTCATGACAAAAAGGTAGGTCATGAACAGGCAAATTGCGAGTATCGCAACGCATACTGAAGGGATGTCAAATCTTGTTGTTCCGTCGCACCTTGAGGCCCCAAGTCGCCTGCTCTCTAGCGACAACGCATCGGGCACTCATCCACTAGTGATGGAAGCGCTACAGCAAGCCAATACTGGCCATGCACTCGCCTATGGCAACGATACGTACACACACAATGCCGAAGCAGCCTTTTCGGAACTCTTTGGTGCCGATGTCGTTACGCGTTTCGTGTTCGGTGGAACCGGTGCAAATGTGATGGCTCTTGCAAACATGTTGCAGCCTGCTGAAGCTGTTGTGTGCACTTCATGGTCGCACATTGCAGTGGATGAGGCTGGCGCCCCCGAGCGGTTCCTTGGTGCAAAGCTGATTGATCTTCCATCGATAGATGCAAAGCTTCGACCAAGCGATCTGCACTCACTTGAGCACCTTTTTGGTAGTGAGCATCATGTGCAACCTCGCGTCGTGTCAATCACGCAGGCAACCGAACTTGGCACGCTGTACTCTGCTCAAGAAGTGAAGGACTTGTGCAGTGCTGCTCATGAAATGAACATGCTTGTGCATATGGACGGCGCTCGTATTTGCAATGCGACTGCTGCACTTGGCGCAACGAGAGAGGCCTTGCGTTCCTTCACTATCGATGCCGGCGTCGACGTCTTGACATTCGGTGGCACAAAAACGGGTGTGATGTTTGGTGAGGCTGTGATTTTCTTTAACACTGCTCTTGCAGCACGTTCGCTTTATATTCGTAAGCAGTCCACGCAACTGTTTTCAAAAATGAGATTCATTTCGGTGCAATATTCCGCATTGCTAAAAAATGATTTGTTCATCGATTTGGGCGTTGCAAGTAACGCTGCAGCACAATCGCTTTTTGATCAGGTTCGGGGCATCGAAAAGTTGCAACTCTCAACCCCCCCGCTTGTCAACAGCATCTACCCCGTCCTTGAACCTGAAGTAAGCGGGGCTTTGCAAGACTGGTCCTTCTTCTGGGACTGGGACGCGGCAACCCACCAGGTGCGTTGGATGACGGCTTGGGATGTCGACCACAGCGACATTGCGCGTTTCGTTGCAGGTCTTAAGTCGTTACTCAGTTAAAAGTCACATCGCATTAATTGACCAGTGAGTTAGTTCTCCACTACAGTCACCACAAGGGGGTTGTATGGCAGCGGTCGAGTTTGGACAACGGATTCAAAGCGATGATGAGTGGATGGAGAGTGCCGCCTGTTTAGGTCTCACCAACATCTTCTTCCCCGCCATTGCAGAACGACCTCAAACGCGCGAACGACGCGAGGAAATGGCTCGTTCAGTGTGCGTGGAGTGCTCGGTGCTTGAATCTTGTCGAACATTTGCCCGTGAAAACCATGAGTATGGTTTCTGGGGTGGAGAATCTGAAGAAGAACGACATGCTGCCGGATTTCGGCTTATCGCGCCTATCGGTGTGCGATCACTCTCTCGCCCATAGTTTCTCAGCGGCGGCAATAACGCGATGATCAATGCTGAACAGGTGGTTCGACTCGCTTGGGCTGACTATGGCGACCCAAGAACAATCAACAAGATTGTTGAAGTGAGTGCTCATGTTTCGACAAACCATGTGTTTCGCATTCATTTCGACGATGGTTCCCATGTAGTGGGCAAAGTTTCGTCATACGGTTCTTATTTTTTGTTTGCCGAAGATCATGATCGACTATTCAAATTGGTGCACTCGCTCAGTGGCACACGATGGTCAGGTTTTCTTGCGCAAGTTCTGCCCCGAGATGGAAGAGCGTACACATGGTACGACGGGTCATGCTGGGCTGCTTTTTACAATGATGTCGAGCGGGCAAACCAATTACCGCGAATTATTACCGAACAGGACATCGTTTTTCTTGCTCATGAAATTGCTCACTTCCATAAGGCTTGCGCCGAAGCTTCAATGAATCTTCCGCCGACTTCCAATTCGGTGAAGGGCGATGCGATTCATTTACTTGAACAACTTTCGAGCGAATTCGCGCCGCGCAACTTTGATCTCCGAGCGACCGACATTGAGTACTTGCACACATGTACTCACGACTTCCTTGCACATCTTGAACAAATCCACTTTGACGAATGGAGAAAGATCCCTATTCTCGTTGACTGGAATCTTGGCAATTTTTCAGTCGCACTCGACGATCAACAACACCAGAAACTTTTCACTAGATGGGATTACGACTGGTTCAGAATTGATACTCGAATGCTGGATTTCTATTTTCTCTCACGAGCGGCATCACATACCGGCGACAAAACGCATTTTAGTTACTCTCCGCACACCCTGATCGAACCCCGCTTTATAAGTTTTCTCAAGGAATACCATTCGGTGTATCCGCTTTCAAGAGAAGAAATTGAATTTCTGCCATACGCGTACCAATTTTTTATTCTCAACTATGTCATTCGTGAAGGTGCCAAATTTTTTCGTGCAGATCTCAGCACACGTTTTCGTAAAGACGCTGTTCGCACCTATCTCCCAATGTTGGACACTCTTGATATCACAGACCTTCGACAGATTATTGACTGATCAGTCCGATATTTTACGAAGCTCGGTCCGAAACTTTTTGCCTTTTTCAACATAGATCTGAGCGCCAATTTCGATTTCGATAGAGCGAGCCCGACCTTCTTTGATCGTGGCAGGACTTCCGACCGCAAGTGCGCCAGGAGGAATAATGGTGTCATTGAGTACTACTGAATTTGCTGCAACGATTGCGCCTGTACCCACGACTGCTCTGTGCAACACAACTGCGCCCGATGACACCTGTGCGCCATTAGCAATGGTGCACGACTCGAGATGCACGATGTGCCCAATAACGCAATCGTCTCCAACAACAGTTGGTTGGTTTGGCATTGTGTGAATCACTGTGTTGTCTTGAATGCTTGTACGAGCGCCGATTTTGATCTCTCCATCGTCACCACGCAACACAGCGCCAGGCCAAATAGTTGACTCGGCACCAATTTCAACAGATCCAATGACCACTGCATCCGGGTGAACGAATGCGGTTTCGTGAATTACTGGTACGCGATTTCCGTATGCATAAATTGTCATAATTTCCACGGTACTTCCCTGTTGATCTCATTGGAGAAAGAGGGTTCGTGGCTGTACCGTAGAGCCCCATGTCTCGCCGCATCGACATAGAACTGACTAGCAATCGCCAAGATGGAACGTGGACGTGGCGTGCCGCCGGGGCCAAGTCTCCGAAGGGTGTTGTCAGTGCAGCCCTCTTATCCGCTGCTGCGAAGTCCGGCGATGTTCTCAAAGTTGAAGCTGATTTTGATATCGACGGAATCTCGGTTTTGTCAATTGTGCAAATGAGGGAAAAAGGTCAACGAGGCAATGTTCTCGAGATGCTTGCAACCGAGAAAGCTTTTACTCCAGTTACACAAAAGTTGGCAGAGAAACCAAAGTCTGATCGTAAGCCTGCGCGTAACGGTCGCGAAGACAAATCTGCAAAACGTGAAGGTGCTCCGCGCACTGCGCGTCCACCGCGCGACCCAAACGCCCCACGGCGTCCAGAGTCGACGCGTCCCGATGGAACTACTGGTCGTCCGAGCCGTCCATCGCGCCCGCATTTCACCGCACCCCCCGAGATGCCGAAGCGTCCTGCTGCAAAGCGTTTGAAGCCAAAACACGTTCATCGCAGTGCAGTTCTTGAGACGCTGCCTATTGAGCAACGCGGTGTTGCAGAACGCGCACTTGATGGTGGCATCAAAGCGGTTCGTGATGCAGTGAAGGTGCAAAATGATGCACTGCGCAAAGAAGGCAAGCCAGAGGTTCCATCTGATGGCCTGATCTCGATGGCACAAAATCTGCTACCAAAGCTCCGTGTTGCTGATTGGCTCGATAAGGCAGAGGCCGCAAAAGCAGACCTTGCCACTCTTGACTTGCGTGACTTACGTTCTGTTGTAGTTGCGTCTGAAGACCCGATGGTCGTTCGCGATGAGACTACCCGTGCCCTTGCAACCGAATTGAAAATTGCGCTGAAGGAGCGTCAAGAAGCAGCACAAACACTGTGGCTCTCGGACATTGTCGACGCATTAAAAGTTGGTCGCACCGTGCGAGCGCTCAAGTTGTCGAGCGAGCCTCCAAAAGCCGGTCAGCCGTTTCCATCTGAACTCGGCGCAAAACTGGCTGCCGCTGCAGCCGCTGGTCTTACTAACGAAACCGCACCCGATCGCTGGATCGCATTGCTTGAAGCCTTGGCGTTCTCGCCCATCCGTGGTCAGGTCAAACTTGCCACGATGCCCCAGCAACCATCAGAGTCTCTTCTGGCTACTGTCAAGCGTCTCTCACCGCTCCTCCCTCAGATTGCTGCGCTCTTTGGAATTGAGGTGGTCCTAGGGGTGAATTCTCCACGTCCATTACGACCTACTCGTCCGGTACGGGTGAAGCCAAAGTCTGCGCTAGCCAAGCCTGAAGTTTCGGCGCCGGTTGAAGTAACGCCGGTTGAAGTAACGCCGATTGAAGTAACGCCGACTTCCAACGAGTAGTTCCTAGGGCCTAGTCTGTTGGCATGTCAGACGTCGTCACCTATGAAGTTCAAGGAAAAGTTGCACTCATCACGCTCAATCGTCCGGAGGCTCGCAACGCTGTTAACGGCGATGTAGCACAAGGTCTCGAAGCCGCAGTCAATCAAATGGAAGAAGACCCAAATGTTTGGGTTGGAATCTTGCGTGCGAATACTGCTGGACAAGAGCGTCCAGTCTTTTGCGCAGGTGCAGACCTCAAGGCAATTAACTCCGGTCAAGCAGGTTCGCTCAATACCGCACTTGGTGGTTTCGGAGGCTTCGTCTACCGTCAACGCAAGAAGCCAATTATTGCTGCTGTGGATGGACTTGCAACTGCTGGTGGATGCGAGATTGTGCTTGCAGCCGACATGGTGGTGGCGACCACTCGTTCTGCCTTTGGTCTTGCAGAAGTAATGCGCAACCTCATCGCCGGTGCCGGTGGTCTGTTTCGCCTTCCACGTGCAATCGGTCAGGCAACAGCAATGGAAGTAATTTTGACCGGACAACCACTACCAGCCGAACGAGCCTATGCGCTTGGTCTGATCAACCGACTCGTTGAGCCAGGTAAAGCAGAAGAATCGGCTTTCGAATTGGCATCACGCGTTTGTTTGGCAGCACCACTCGCTGTGTGGGCGTCACGAAAGATTGTTCTTGCTGCGGCGTATGAAAGCGATGAGACGCTGATCAACATGACCAATGCCGAATTTGGCAAAGTTCTGCAATCCGAAGATACCAAAGAAGGTCTTACAGCCTTTATCGAAAAGCGTCCACCAGTTTGGCAAGGTCGCTAGAGATTTGTAGACACGACGATCAATCGTGCTGGCATTCCAACTCTTTCGAAAAGATTCTTCATCTTGCGGTCTCCGGGCAAAGCACAAGCGTCGAGCCGTGTGCATCCATAATCTCGAGCAATGTTTGCAGTGTTAGCAACGAGATGAGCACCGATTCCCAATTGTCTGGCCTGCGGGTCTACGAATATCTGAGTAACTGAACAGACCAATCTCGTGTCATCAAGTTCTGCACAGATATAGGCAACAACTTGTTGTGCCACTTCTGCAACGAGAACACTGTGGTCGATTGATGCAACTAACTGCAACCAGTTTTCGGCGACAAGTACTGACTCGCTCAACAGTGCGAGATGCCCTCGAAACTGTTGCACTTCTTCGCGAGCATCCAACTCAAGCAGATGCAGAGGTAACGCATCGGTTTCAACTGCCTTGCGCACAATAAACGGCGGCGCAATGAGATTGACCAAGAATCAGTCGCTCTGTTTGTCTTGGTCAGCCTGAAATTCGTCAACAAATTTCTGGGCTCTCTGCTTTCCAAATTTGACGGCCATCTCACCAATCACACGAGCATTGCGCAATTCTTGTTGAATTTTTGGCAAGTCTGTTGACGTCACCGCTTCGAGTCGCTTAGCTGCTCGCCGGATTATTTGAATAACGGACATGCGTCATCCTCAACAGGACAGCCTGGAGCGCTGTTGCGAACCAGCAAGAAGCACTGTGTGCACTGCTTTTCATCTGGGCGACGCGGTTGTAAGCGTTCCATTCCGTCCGTCTTGTCATCAACGACAAGACCCTCTTCTTCGTCGTCGTCAGGAGGCGTGTCGTCTGCTGCGGTCAGTTTCTCCCTGAGAATTGAGTCGAGATCGGCTTCAACATCGTCTTCTGTACGTAGATCGTCGTCATCGTCGTCATCGTCGCCAGCCTTCTTGGCAATCGAATCTGACACAGGGATGATGGCATCAGGGTCTTCAATTTCATCGATTGTGCCGAGGTCGTCAACCAGATCGTCGCCGAGTCCAAATGCATCATCTTCACCCTCGATACCAATCGAGTCACCCTCTAGTACTTCGGCATCTGGGTCTACCTCAATCAGCATTGCTGGATCTAGGTCTTCTGCATCAATGATTTCGTCATCTGACATTCAATATCCCTTTCATGTATCGCGCGAACAATAGCCCAATTCACCTCAACTTCAACGAATTAGGTCTTTTGTCTCCTCGACTCGGATTTTCGCTCAGAATCTAGCCGTTCAAGTTCGGGGGCCACTGTGGTCATATGCGACATCGAGGCTGCAATCGCCCTATGACCAGCCTGCTCGGCAATTAGGCGGTGCATTTCAAGAACCACTCGACGATACGCAGGGTGTCCTTGTGGGGCGGATCGCAATTCAAGCAAATGAATAGCCTCACGGGCATTGAACTGCATTGCATATCTCAGCCTGTAGGCCATAGAAACCGCATAGGGAGCCTGCTCGGGGTAATCCGGCAGCAGAGACTCATACAGCGCGCTAGAGCGTGTCATAGCCTCCTCGAAGACTTCTCCCACCCCAGCGTCAGCAACCAGCTCGGGCATGACATAACCGTGGTCAGGTGTCAGGCGCTGCCACTCGATGGTCAACAGTCTGTGGCGCTGAAGGTCTCGAAATGCTCCGTAGTCACCAAGAACATCAAATCGGTAATCAGTACGCTCAAACGCCCGACCAGGACGATGGCGACGGTTTTCGCGATTACCGACATATGTGGTGATGAGATTCACCTTCGCAGCATGATCCAACATTTCGACACGCTTGAGAAGTTGTGATTCAGGTAAATGTGAATGTGCGTAACAAATCGCCGCGAGCAATTTGTTCTCACCATCAGGATCAAAATCCACAAGAGCAACTTCGGGCATTGGCTCCGGATCGAGCGCACCAAAAAGATCATCCACAAGAGCACTCGTGTTTTGCCTATTCTCGGCGAGATATGCGCTCCATCGACCACCGCGTTCAGGAATATCGACGCGCCGTAAGAAACTTGGAATGACCTTGCGCAACTCTACGAGCATCAAATCTGCGTAGTACCTTGCCTCAGGCAATTGATGAGACCGCATTCGCAACAACATTGATTCATACGATTGTCCAGTGCCGTAGACACCCACATTGGAAAGAGCCGATGCTGGCAAAATACCGCGTACAGCGTCGAGCGCCTTGGCACGAGTCGCCTGTCGATAAACAAAGTCAGAGTCATTTATTGAACGCGGAATCGAAGACCGCACGTGGTCGGTCACCGTCGTGACAAGCGTGCTGTAGGTGTCAAACATGCGATCCATGTCTCCGACGTAACGCGTTCCAAATGGACCATTCAAAATCTCAGGATCGCGAAAGTAGCGGTATCGACCACCAAGTCGATTGTCGTAATTGATGTATCTCGTACTTTGTTCGAGATAGCTCATCAAGCGGCCCCACTCAAGTATTTTTGTCAACAGGTTGGACGCCTGCTCGCACGCCAAGTGAACACCGCCCAACTGTGCAACGGAATCATCACCATATTCAACGAAAATCTTCTCGTACAGTCCTTCAGCATGGGAAAGTCCTACTCGAGCATCGACACCCTGATCTCCGGAGAGATCTAAATCATTGACGAATTCGTCAAGAAAAAGTCGGCGCAAACTCTTCGGACTACGGCTGTATCTGGCGAAGAGTGCGCCTTTGACAACCTCGGGAAGATTCACGAGTGCAAATACAGGACCATCGAGATTGGTGAAATAACGAACCAAAATCTCGGCCTCTGATTCGGTAAAAACTTCGGGTATGTAGACACTCACGACGGGTAATCCTAGAAGTTGGCAC
Source organism: Ilumatobacteraceae bacterium (assembly GCA_964203725.1). Lineage (GTDB taxonomy): Bacteria > Actinomycetota > Acidimicrobiia > Acidimicrobiales > Ilumatobacteraceae > UBA3006. The sequence continues at coordinate 15,434 of CAXNNK010000004.1, forward strand.
AGGTCCAATACGGGATTGCTGACAAACATCCAAAAAGTCTAAAAACAAATAGCAAACGCGTCTTTGATCACGGATAGGCGTGCCCAGTCAACCTTGTGAAATGTTGCACCATCGACAATCATTCGAGTTGGGGACCCTTCCCACTCGTACTGAGTATCTCTCGAAACATGCAATTGCGGATGGGGCAAGTGCACCCCGATCTTGGATTTATGCCATGCGATGAGCCGTTGGCGTAGGGAAATCTCTGAATCAATGATCAGAACGTCAAGCACTCCATCATTGGGGTGCGCACGTGGGAAAATATCTCTCCCTTTTACGATGCCGCTATTAGAAACAATAAGAAAAGCACTACGGAGACTGGTGCGTTGAAATACAACCGATCCTGCGGCAAACATGATGTTGTTCGTACTGCGATTCCTTGCCGTACGAAATTCGATCTTGATCAGATCAATAGAAACTTGTGTCATATCGTTTGCATCTGATTCTGCGACTTTGATTCGTTTGTGATCAATTCCTAATGCTTGGGCGATGCTTCCACGAGTTACGGTAAAATTGTGTTCAACTTCGTTTACATTTACATCTACATCTACATCAATTTCGATGCTATTTTGTGTGTAACGACGCGCGATCTCTCGGTCGTCTTGCAACTCGATGAGGTTCGTGGGATGTCTGATTGATCTGCCGAAATCTTCATTCTTGCGAATTGTCATGACGTAATTCGTCCGACAGAACTTGAAGCAGCGACCACTCCTCGAAAACACATTTCTGCAGCTTTGCTTGCTGCAGCTCTGTCGTCTTCTTGATACAACACAACAGCGAGTTGACGCAGTAAGTCAATAAGTTGTTTGATCGTTCGTACAAAGTCGCCAGCCGTGATCTCATCTTCTTCAAGCACATCAACGAGTGCAGTGCCTGCTGCCCAGTCAAGACTTGCTCCCATAAATCCTGCTTCTGGACCACGATGCACAACTAACCCGTGGCTTGTTTCGGAAACAGCAAGTTGCCGGCTGAGCTTTGTAACAGTTTTCCAGCGTGTTTTCAGTTCGGTATTTGGAAAACCGCTTGACTCAGACTCTTCCCCACCGCGAGCCTGATATACGAAGACACTTGCAAGGGCAGCCATATTGACTGCGCTCAACCCATCAAACAGTCCTTCGGCGACGCAATTCGCGATCAGCAAGTCGGATTCATGAAAAATGTGTGAAAGCATCTGTCCACGTTGAGTCAGTGACCAATTGTCAACAAAACCCCATTCACTCAGCAATTTTACGAGCTCATCAAATTTATTACTGACCGATTGCGTACTTGTAGAAACCCGCTTTTCTAATTGTTCAAGCTCGCGATCTATCCGTTCTGCAGAATCGGCAGCAATCAATCGAAATTTGAGATCAGGATCATCTTGCACAGGATGCTCGGACAGTTGTGGGCGTTTATTTCGTTTTTCACGCGATGCTTGTTTGATTTTTGCGGACGCTAACCGTGCAGATGCTTCCTTGAGAAACTTCGAGTTCGTAGGCGCAAAGGGTGATGGCAATTTGACATAACCCAGTGGAAATACTTCCTGAGCGAAATCACGAACCGAAAATATCTGCACGGCACGAGATCTCGATAGAGCGGTGATTCTTGTACCATCTGTTCGTTGAGCCACTGTCAGCACAACCATCCGTTCTACATGTGACAGACTTCCGGCTTCAATCACGTCTCCTGGACGCAGTGCACCCAATGAAGCATCAATTTCGGATGGCTGTGTCTTGGACGATCGCCTTGAACGAAATTCGTCAATATCGCCGAAAGGACTTTCTGCTTGCAAGATCAGCCGATCGCGCTCTTTGCTACGACGTTGAATGCGGGCTTGTATCTCGACCACATCTTTGCCAGATTGAAACTGTGCGAACGACAAATTCAGCAAGTGACGGGCTTGAATTTGTGATGTCGTTCTGATCAGGTTGGCTGCCATGTTATACGTGGGTCTAAATGCAGAATTCAAAACGAATGATCTGCTTGCTACAAGCGTCGCAACTTGCTCAAAAGTCACAAAAGGACTCCAAACAACCAGAGCATGGCCGATGTCGTCAAGTCCTCGTCGTCCCGCACGACCAGTGAGCTGTGCGTAATCGGATGGTTTGAGCATCTGATGGTTTTCACCATTGAATTTGGTGATTTTGTCGAGCACTACGGCTCGTGCAGGCATATTAATACCGACCGCAAGAGTCTCTGTCGCAAACACCACTTTGACCAAGCCACGAGCAAAACATGTTTCGACAATTTCCTTAAATGTTGGCACAATTCCGGCATGGTGAGAACCAATACCAGCCTCGAGTTGCTCTACAAATTGCGTGAACTGTAATGCAGCCAAATCGTCATCACTAAAATCGGTCAGTCGTTCATGAGCAATCGCAACAATCTCTTTTTTCTCTGCAGCACTGGTGAGTGTGATGCCCATCTTGAGGCATGATCGGGCTGCCTCGTCGCACTGATTTCTACTAAAAATAAAAAAAATCGCTGGCAGCAAATCTGCTGAGGCCAATTCTTTAATAATGTCCGATCGGTTTGGCGCGAAGATCCGAGTCGGACCGCGACCAGTCGTTTGGCGCGATCTTGGACGGTCTCTAGTACCTCGGGATGGTTGACTAGTTGCTGGTTTTGCTAAATCTTGCTCGAAGCGAAGAACCTCAGGATTCGCGCGTCCGTCTTTTAACGTGTCAAAGATTCGCAATCGACTAGTTGCTTTATCGCCAACCAAATAATGGTTGGAGAGTTCAATTGGACGTTTAGTTTCAACGATGGGAGTTGTGGGCCCACGCACCGTTGTCAACCAATCGCACAGTTCTGTCGCATTAGAAACAGTCGCCGACAGGCATACAAGTTGAACCGTTGGCTCCAAATGAATGATGACTTCTTCCCATACCGGTCCTCTGTAAGCATCTTGCAAAAAATGGACCTCGTCAAGAACAACAACACCCAAAGACTCAAGTGCTTGTGAGCGTGCATAGATCATGTTGCGAAGAACTTCGGTGGTCATGACCACGATTGAAGCAGTTGGGTTGATGCTGTTATCCCCCGTTAACAGTCCAACCTGTGTAGTCCCATAAAAAGTGCTCAGTTCAACAAATTTCTGATTCGACAACGCCTTGATTGGTGCTGTATAAAACGAACGCAGACCAGCACGATGTGCTCGGGCAACCGCATACTCTGCAACGACAGTCTTTCCAGAACCGGTAGGAGCGGCTACTAGAACGTTGCGACCCTCGTTAATGCTCGCAATTGCATCCAACTGAAATTGATCAAGAGCAAAGTCATAGCGCGAGGTGATGCTTTGTACCGCGTCCTCACTCATCACGAATTAATCGTTATCGATATTGTCGTCGATCGAATGCTTTCGCTTACGTCGTTGAGCGATATATCCGATAAGAACCGCCAATATATACAGAACTGTCATTGGTATGGCAAGAGCAAGCATGCTGATCGGATCACCGCTCGGCGTAATCACTGCCGAGATGGCGAACACAACCATCACCGCAATACGCCATTGCTTACGCAACTGCTGTGGAGTGACTGCTCCAACGAGCTGCAAAAACACAACGATTACTGGGAGTAAAAAACCGGCACCAAATGCCAGAACCATCAACGCAACAAGACTGATGTACTTGGCAATTTGATAGGTCTGATTGACATCGGCACCCGACCAAGTAATTAAAAATTCAAGGGCCTTATCGAGAGTCCAAAATGCCAACGCCCCGCCAAAAATAAACAAGACGAATGACGAAACTGCAAAGGGAATTGCATACTTTTTTTCCTTTGCGCTCATGGCAGGAGAAACAAATCTCCATAACTGCCAGAGAATAATTGGAACGGAGATAATGATGCCCCCATATCCGGCTATCCGCATTCGCGACGCTAAACCTTCGATCGGGCCGAGCGCATACAACGAACCATCGCAATTGAAGTCTGGGCGAGATTCACAAATATTTCTGTAGGGCTGAGTCAAAAAATGTAAGACCTGATCATAAAAAATCAATATCACTGCTGCGCAAATCGCAATTGACAAGCACGCTCGAATAATCCTCATTCGTAGCTCGGAAAGATGGCTCATAATTGACATTGGCTGAGCACCATCAAGCGTGGACTTCGAAAATCTCCAAGCCACTAATTACCCTCTTTGGTGTCGTAGGAAATTATCGTTGGTTCGAGACTGAGATCATCATCGGATATTGGAGCAACAGTGGTGGGTGGGGCCTGGTACGGGATAAACATCGGCTCAACGACGTCTTGTTCTTGTACTGCGCTTTGAGTAAAGACAGTCTTCGTGTCTACGTACTCGTTTTGTACTTGTTTTGAAGCGTCAGTAAATACGGTTTTGTATTCGTTGGTCGCCTGCTGCATATCCCGAAGTGGTTCTGCAAATGCACCTCTAAATTCCGATTGGGCATCACTGGTTATTTTCTTAAATTGGCCGTATAACTGTCCCATCTTCCTCAGAACTGGAGGAAGTTTTTCGGGCCCAAGCACAACGAGTCCGAGAATAAGCAGAAAGATAATCTCGCTGCCCGAGAAATTGAACATTTCTACAGTCTAAAGGTTTCTTGTACGGAGGCATATCATTATTGGCGTGCAGCAACGACTTCCTTCGCTTCTCACCGATCCGATCCTGTTTGCTCACCGTGGCGCGAGTGCCTATGCCCCCGAAAACACACTCGAATCTTTTGCTCTTGCCCAAAAGCTCGGTGCGACGGGTTTAGAAAGCGACGTTTGGGTGACGAAAGATGGCGTCCTCGTACTCGACCACGACGGGGTCGTGAAGTCTCGATTGAGATCAAAATCGATATCCGAATTTGACGCATCGCAACTCCCCTCACACATTCCGACTCTCGAGGAAATGCTCTTGCACTGTGGCACGCAATATCAATTGAGTCTTGACGTCAAGGATGCTGCAGTGTTTGCATCAATCGAAAATGTAGTGAGCAATATTGACAATTCGATGCTTGAACGTCTATGGCTTTGCCACCCAAGTATCGATGTCTTAATTGCACAACGAAAGATTGTCTCTCAATGCAAATTGGTCGACTCCACGCGGCTGGCAAAAATTAAAGAAGGACCAGAACGACGAGCAGCAACAATCTCATCCAACGGAATCAATGCTTGTAATCTTCACTTCACCGATTGGAATGGTGGTCTTGTTGCGCTCTTCCATCGATTTAATGTTGTGACCTTTGGATGGGACATGCAACACGAATCTGTGCTAGTTGACAGTATGCGGATGGGCCTTGACGGGGTCTTTAGTGACTGGGTAGATCGAATGGTCGAGTCGTATCGAATTCAGATTCAGAATTAAAGAAACCGAGCGGAACCCAATGGCCAAATAATCGTGAAGGCTCTGCCGACAACAAGACTTTGCTCGATAGAGCCAAACATACGACTATCAAAAGATTGCGGTCTGTTGTCGCCCATCACAAAGAGTTGACCTACCGGAATAAGTGTTTCGTCCATCTCGGGTAGACGACAACGATCTTCGAGTACAGGCTGTGCAAGATCGATCTTATTGAGATACGGCTCATCTAAGAGTTGACCATCAATAAACACTTTGCAATCCTTAATTGAAATCTTTTCACCGCCAAGCGCAATCACACGTTTGATGAGGTCATCGTGCTGAACCATTTCGCCATCGACGGTGACTCGATCAAACACGACCACATCCCCACGATAAATATCGTGCAATCGGTATGACAATTTATTGACAAGAACTCGATTGTCCTGGAACATTGTCGATTCCATGCTCGGACCAGAAATATAGAACTGTTGCAAGATCAACGAACGAACAGTTACTGCAATAAACAGCGCCAACACAAGCACAGTTACCCATTCGCGAATGATTTGCATACCGTGGTTCTTTGCCGATTGGTATGGCGAATCTGTTATTGACTCAGTTTCCGATGTCATCAGCCGATAACGGTAGCCGCCACAAAGATGATCTAGAGCGATGCGATCAATTTCTCTACACGATCGTCTTTGCTCTTGAACGGGTCTTTACACAAGACGGTTCGTTGAGCCTGATCGTTGATTTTGAGATGAACCCAATCAACCGTGTAGTCCCGCTTTTTGTCTTTTGCTGCCCTGATGAACTCGCCTCGCAGTCGAGCACGCGTGGTTTGAGGTGCTTCGATCATGGCCTGAGAGATGTCCTCCTCTGTGCACACCCGTTCAACCATCGAACGATTTTGCATCCGGTAAAAGACTCCCCTGTCGCGACGAATGTCATGATATTGCAAGTCCAACGCCTGCACCCGTGAATCATCCAATGCAAGATGATGCTTCGATCTATACGCCTCAATGAGATTGTGCTTAATCACCCAGTCAACTTCGGTGCCAAGTTTTAGTGGATCATTCTCAATTGTTGATACGCAATGTTCCCACATTTCAAGCGCCCGCATTTCCATTGCAGAAAATCCGTGACTATCTGCAAAACGTAAGGCACTGTCGAGATACTCACGCTGAATATCAAGAGCAGATAATTCGCGACCGTTTTCGAGACGTACGCGTTTTCTGCAAGTGATGTCATGACTAAAATCTCGTATTGCTCTTACTGGATTTTCAAGTTTGAGATCACGTAGTGCAAAATCTTTTGCCTCAATCATTCTCAGCATGCACGCGGTACTTCCCAGTTTCAAAAATGTTGTGTACTCGCTCATGTTTGAGTCACCAACAATCACATGTAGTCTTCGATATTTTTCTGCATCGGCATGTGGTTCGTCTCGAGTATTGATGATTGGACGACTGCGTGTTGTCGCAGAACTCATTGACTCCCAAATATGTTCCGCACGTTGGGCAATACTGAAAATAGGACCTCTCGGAGTTTGCAGAACTTGACCTGCACCCGTGAAAATCTGCCTTGAAACCAAAAATGGAATCAGATCTTGTTGGTATGTATCTGGCTGATCACTTCTGCGAGTCAAATAATTCTCGTGACAACCATATGAATTACCGGCCGAATCTGAGTTGTTCTTGAACAGGTAAGTCGTTCCTTTGATGCCTTCTTCACGAAGTTTTTGTTCAGCACCAATCAGCAGACCTTCAAGTTTGCGTTCGCCTGCTTTGTCATGAACAGTGCAGTCATAAATGGAGTCACACTCTGGAGTGGCATATTCTGGATGCGAACCGACGTCGAGATACAGACGTGCTCCATTTTCCAAAAAAACGTTTGAGCTTCTGCCCCACGACACAACACTGCGAAAAAGATACCTCGCAACTTCATCGGGGCTGAGCCGACGTTGTCCACGCAATGTGCAGGTGACCCCATATTCAGTCTCAATACCGAATATTCGTTTGTCCATGACGGCTGCTAGTCAGGAAAGAAACTGTGTAATCGTTGATTCATTGAGGCGCGAAAAGCATCGACGAGCGCCGTTTCTCAACAAAACTGCTACCTCAAGATCGGTAGAACTGATTTGGGTATCCGTAACGGATAGCGCTGAATGCGCAAACTTGACAGCGTCTTGAAGGCTTGAATCGGCAATGTAACTCTCCACGAGTCGACTACGAATTGCTTCCATGTCACCGCCGAGCACGGTAAATCGATGCTCGTCAATTACGGTCCCGTCGTACATGATGTGAAACAACTGGTCTTTGGATGCATCAAGACCCACTTCGGCAACGAGTATTTCTACCTCTAAAGGTTTCATTTCATGCGTAAATGTTTGCCCCAAAATTTGGGCGTATTGATTTGCAAGACCTCGAGCGTCTACATCAAGTCGAGAGAATTGGTAGCCCTTCAAGTCGGCTGCCCGCACGCCCGCCACACGAAGCTGATCAAACTCGTTGTATTTTCCAACTCCGGCAAAAGCAATCCTGTCGTAGATCTCACTGATCTTGCGCAACGTGTTAGAAGGGTTTTCTGCGACAAGTGCAATACCTTCGTTGTATTGCAAGGCAACAAGTGCTCGACCACGAGCGATGCCCTTTCGGGCGTAATCCGCACGATCCTTCATCATCTGTTCGGGCGCTACATAAAACGGCATACTCATCGCTGAACCACACCATCGGCAATTGCCTTGTAAGTATTCTTGAGCTGTTCATCGGCAATTCTTGTAAAGCCTTCATTGGTTATCGACGCAATCACTGGGTATATACCGCGCAGAGAATCTGGACCACCTGTTGCAGAATCGGCATCCGAGGCTTCCCATAATGCTCTTGCTGCAAGACTGACACCTTCATCAATCGTCATATCGCGCTTCCAAGTCATTCGCAACACTGTTCCAGCATGCAACATTCCAGAACCAGTAGCAACAAAATCGTGCTCTTCGTAGCGACCGCCAGTTGCGTCATAGTTCCATAGGCGACCGTGTTGCAACAGATTGTCGAATCCAGCAAAAATCGGTACGACCATAAAGCCTTGCATTGCAGCAGGTAAATTATTGCGAACAAACATCGACAACTGATTGGCTTTACCCTCAAGTGAAAGCGACTGACCCTCCACTTTTTCGTAATGTTCAATTTGCAATTGAAAAAGTTTGACCATCTCCATCGCAGGACCAGCCGCACCAGCAATAGCCACACCACTAAATTGGTCCGCTTGCACGACCTTTTCCATTTCCCGATGACTAATGAGATTTCCCGATGTGGCCCGTCGGTCACCAGCCATCACCACGCCGTTTGCGCAACGCAAGGCAACACATGTTGTGGCATGAGGAATAAGTAACTCGTTCACAGGAACGATCTCGCCAAAGGGAGATAAACCAACTCGCTTCAAGAGTTCACCAAAACTCGCACCAGGATCTTGTGCAAAGGGAAACATCGGCATCGACATGTGACTCAATGTATAGGGCTATTGCCCGCCTTTTTGCACGTAGCTCTTGACGAACTCTTCGGCATTGGCTTCGAGCACCTCATCAATTTCGTCGAGCAAACTGTCCAAATCGGCAGCCATGGTCTTGGATTGAGCCCCTGTAGTACTTGAAGTTTCGGCGACAGGTTCTGTACTCGTTCGCGTTTGGCGAGTCTTTTTGATTTGCTCAGGCATAATCGCACGATACTCACAATCCGAAGCAGTTACCAGCCCAAAAATTCGTCAAAACTGTGAACTAATTCTCGCTATGAGGTCAGCGGGTGTTTGGCACTGTGCGAGCAATTCGCCAACAAGTGCTTTGTTTCCACGTAGAGGTTCTGGCATTGGAACGCGCTTCAAACCTTCATTGTCGATGTCGAAGACGATGCTGTCCCAATTGGCAGCGATCACCTGTTGTGGCCATCGCTGCAACACAGTGCCTCTGAAAAATGCGCGCGTACTCACAGGAGGCTCGCTCATTGACCGCAAAACATCGGATGAGGCACACAACACGTCAAGACCGGCTCGTAATGCCAAACATTTATCAGTCCTCATGTCGTGGTACTGCAGGTCAATGGCTTTCAATTTTGCATCGATGTGTTGCAAGCCATGTCTCGCTACATAGCCATTGACGATTCGCAACTTTGCCACCCAGTCAACGACATTGGCAACCGACAATGGGTCACTGTGAAGACCGAGTAACACATTCTTCCAACGGAGCAATACGTCTTCTCCAACTGATTGATCTATTGCATCGAGGCCATAATGTGCCGCGTAAACTACTGCTGCTTCATACAATTCAAATTGAATCTGTATCGCTGTGAGTCTTCGACCATCCGACATCGCAACAGCGGCCTGCAATGTATGGTCATGGCTGATCTGCCGTACCGCGTTGACTGGATCTTTTATCAATAGATGCTCGGGAAACTCCTCGTCCTCGATCATCGCCAGAACAATTGCAGTAGTTCCGACTTTGAGAAATGTTGCAACCTCGCTCATGTTGGCATCGCCTGCGATCACATGCAGTCGGCGATATTTGAGTGGGTCACAATGTGGTTCATCGCGAGTGTTGACAAGCGGTCGCTTCAGCGTTGTTTCTAGACCGATCTCTTCTTCAAAAAAATCAGCTCGTTGACTCAACTGAAACCATGGTGATGTGCTGCCCTTGGTTGACGCACCCCTGTGCTCGACACCAACCTTTCCCGCCCCACAAAAGATTTGCCGACTTACGAAGTGGGTTGTTATCTGCTGTGCAATTTGCGCAAACGGTGTTTCCCTTGAAACCAGATAGTTCTCGTGGCATCCGTAACTATTTCCTTTGCCATCAGAATTATTTTTGTAGAGAATGATTTCCGATTCGGGCGGCAATCCTTCGTTGGCAATGCGCATGCTTCGCCGAACGATTTCTTCACCAGCACGATCAAACAGTACGGCTTCTAGGGCGGTTCGACATTCTGGTGTGCTGACTTCAGGATGAGCGTGGTCAACGTAATAACGTGCGCCATTTGTGAGCACGGTGTTGACCAACTGCGATTCAAATTCGGGAAACAGAAAATCGTCTAGCGAGAACCCTCGAGCGTCATTTCCTGGATGCTCATCAATGTAGTCCCAACCAACCGAGTCGGTTAAGCCCTGCGAATAAGCATTAACGATGATTGATGATGCGGTGATTGGGTTGACTTCACCGCCCTTAAAAATGATCCCATATTCGGTTTCAATTCCACACACTTTAGGGATTGCCACTTAGAGGTACTGCCCCGTTGCTGTGCGCTCAATTGATTTGCCACCAGCTTCGCGTCCAGAACGTTTGTCAGTCTGATCGTGCACGAGAGTGCGAATAAAGACAATGCGTTCACCCTTCTTGCCGGATATTTTCGCCCAGTCATCAGGGTTAGTGGTATTTGGCAAGTCTTCGTGTTCCTTAAACTCTTGATGGATCGAATCGACAAGATCATCTTGCGATATTCCTCGCACACCAGTATCTATCAATCGTTTGATAGCCAACTTCTTTGCTCTCCGCACGATGTTCTCAATCATCGCGCCAGAGGCAAAGTCTTTGAAATACATCACCTCTTTTTCACCATTCTGATATGTCACTTCCAAAAATCTGTTTTCATCCGTCGTCGCATACATCTCGCTCACTGCGTGTTTGATCATTGAACTGACGGTTTGCTGTAAGTCTCCGCCGCCAAGGTCACTCATAGATTTTTCGGCAATTGGAAGATCGGTCGTCAGGTATCGTGCAAATATTTGTAGGGCGGCTTCAGCGGTAGGTCGCTCAACCTTGATCTTGACGTCTAAACGGCCAGGACGAAGAATCGCTGGGTCAATAAGGTCTTCTCGGTTGGTAGCACCAACAACAATGACGTTTCGGAGCCCTTCAACTCCATCGATTTCTGCAAGCAGCTGTGGAACGATGGTGGATTCCATATCGGAGGAAATACCTGTACCGCGTGTGCGAAACATCGAATCCATTTCGTCGAAGAATATAATTACAGGCCAGCCTTCATCACTCTTTTCTCTTGCTCGTTCAAAAATTAAGCGAATCTGTCTCTCTGTTTCTCCAACATATTTATTGAGCAATTCCGGACCCTTAATGTTGATGAAGTAACTACGTCCCTTTTCGTCGCCCGTGCGACTTGCAACTTTTCTCGCCAAACTATTGGCCACAGCTTTTGCAATCAGTGTTTTTCCGCAACCTGGAGGTCCATAGAGCAAGATTCCTTTAGGTGCGGGTAACTGGTGCTCAGCAAAAAGATCTGCGTGCAAGAACGGAAGTTCGACTGCATCAGCAATCTGCTCGATCTGGCTATCCAATCCTCCGATATCCGAATAGGAGATGTTTGGAACTTCTTCAAGTAGCAGATGCTCAACTTCGGGTTGATCGAGTTTCTCAAGCAATAGATTTGACCGCGAATCTAAGCGCAAAAGATCGCCGGATCGAAGATGGATGCCACGAAGAGCAGTAGCCAATTCGCATACTCGTTCGTCATCACCGCGAGCAACAACAATTGCTCGAATTCCATCATCCAAAACTTCTTTCAAGGAGACTAACTCTCCTGTGGAGTCGGGTCTTCGTTGCAGAACAATGTTGAGTGCGTCATTGAGCATCACTTCGCTTCCAAGTTCAAGATGCTCTACATCGACGTCGGGGTGCGCGGCCACTCGAAGTTTTCTGCCATTTGTCAGTACGTCAACTGTCTGGTCATCGTTAATTCCCACGACTGTCCCATATGAACCAGGAGCGCGCTTCAGTTTGTCGACTTCGTCACGAAGGGATGCAATATGTTCACGAGCTTCACGCAAGGTGTAAGAAAGTTTTTCGTTTTGACCTGTCAAACGGGCGATCTGAAGTTTGGCGTCGACATTCACCGAACCGTCAAAAGACTTACTCTCGGGATCAGATGTCATGTGTCACCTCCTGCATTGGGGACCAACTACCCTGAACAATTCGTACTCACGCTTCGTACCGTATAGGGCAATCCTTGCCGAGAACACATCTTTTTGGCAAGTGCCGTGTATTCTTAAGTTAGTAATTCATCGCACTATCACTCGTTACTCACAAGGGAGCCAGCCAATATGAAAGTTTGGATTGATCAGGATCTTTGCACCGGAGATGGATTGTGTGAGGAAATTGCCCCTGATGTCTTTACTCTTCTCGACGATGGACTTGCTTATGTTCGCGAAAAGGACAAGATTTTTGCTACTGCCAAGGGCAACGCACAAGGTGCTGAAGGTATGGCCATTTTTGCAGATAGCCAACTTGATGGTGTGATTGAGTCCGCTGAGGAATGCCCTGGCGAATGCATCTTTATTGAGCCGTAATCGCTCGATTTACATTTCATCAATTTCGGTTTGAGCCTCTTGAGTCTCTTGACTCAGTCCAATGAAGCGGGAAACTGTGAGAAACGCAGTATGGGCAACCATTCGGTGATCTGGTCGTACCGACATTCCTTCAATATGCCACGACCGATGGAGAACCTCGATTGTTCGTGACTCGATCCATGCTTCGCCCATTGACTTGCGCACCTGTACAGCCTGAGTAATGCTCGGCGTGTAGGCCACAAGCAAGCCACCTGTTCGCAACACCTTCTCGGCATGGGGCACGACGTTCCATGGCTCGGGAAGATCGAGCACAACTCTGTCGAAATCCGAACCATCAATACCTTCATATGAATCTCGAATCTGGACCGAATACCGTTCAAGGGCCGCTTCTCCCAGAAAAGATCGCACATTTGCAGTGGCGCGATTAGCAAAATCTTCGCGTATGTCATAACCGGTGATGATCGCGCCGTAACGAAGCATCGTCATCGATAGTGCTCCTGATCCAACTCCAGTTTCAAATACACGCATCCCTGGTCCAATATCGCCGATCATGCAGATTGGAGCCAAGTCTTTTGGATAAATAACTTGAGCGCCTCGAGGCATTTCCAAAACGAAATCTTCAAGAGTTGGCCGCAAAATTGAATAGTGCGCGCCTTTGGTAGAAGTCAGGATTTTGCCTTCTTGACTTCCAATGATGTCACTGTGCTCGAGCACTCCTGAATGACTATGAAATTGCCCAGATTCGCTCAGGGTTGCGAGATAGCGACGCTTCTTAGAGTCAAGGATCAAAACCTTCTCGCCGATTGCAAATACTCGTGCCATGTTTTACAGACCTTTTTTCTTCGTATGAGAAATTGAAACCGATTCATCGTCATACATGGAGACACGCGCAATAACCGACGAGCGACGGATGCGCAAAAACTTAAAGATTCGCCAAAAGATTTTGAGGTACCACACGTGCGTTAACGACGAATCTCAACAACGCTGCGACGCTTGCGTCCACCTCGTCGACCGAGCAAGTATGCAATCAGCACAACTACGCCGCTAAGAAGTGCCGCAACAGCAATAATCGATTGCTTTTTGTCGGCTGCGCGACCCTGCAGGTCATCTTGTAGCGATTGAAACTTTGATTCAAGTTCGTCCTTGGTGATTCGCGTATTTGGAGTCGACATCAATTGCTCATTTCTCGGGATGAAGACTTGGGCGTTGAATACGCGTTAGCGAAAGCCAGACCAAAATAACTGCAACAACAGCAACGATGAAATACGGAACAAATGTGAAGATTTGAGAATCGGCGAATACCTCTGCCTGCAGAAGACGAAGCACTCCTAGAAGTCCGACAACTGCGCCAAACAACAACGCGATCGCCCCAGCCGTGCCCCACGCGAGCCACCGACCTACACCACGTAGTGGATCTAAAGTCTCTTGCTTGACATAGTCGCGCACCATCTCAAAGAGTTCGACGGCAGAAAGAGTCGAATCGAGAGGACGATTCTTTTTCGCCTGGTCAGATTTCACACATCCAGTAAACCAGCGATAATCAACGATCTCACGAATCTCTTTAGGGCTCTATGTCAGCAACGCTTGGATGTTCGGACAGCCCTCCGAGAGCACTTGCAAGCCCATTCCAGATTGGACGATATTCGCCCTGATTGGACACACCTGAGCCGTTCAGAATCAAAACAAAACTGATGGCCTTATCAGCCGAGTACGCAACGAAGCCCGAGAGTGCTTTGGCGCCGGTGAGTGTGCCTGTCTTGGCTCGCAATCTGTTGCTTGCGACAGAGTCTCCAAGTAGATCTTTGAGAGTTCCAGTTTTTCCGGCGACTGCCAAGCCGGTTCCGATATTTCCAAATCCACCGTCCCGCTCGAGAAGCGTTGTCAGTAACGAGCAGTTGACGCGATTTCCACGATCTAGACCAGAACCATCAACGATGACAGTTCCGTCAACAGAAAAACCCATTTCTTGAAGCGTCGATTGCATGACTTGTGTTCCTGCAAGTCGCGTGCCACTCGCCAACTTCGATAGTCCAATTTCCTTGAGCACAAGTTCGGCTGTGTTGTTGTCGCTATTTGTCAACATCTCTGTAACGATGTCACGCATTGGAGCCGAGTTGATACTCGCAATGACAGGAATATCGCTCGTTACCGCGCCAACGGATACACCACCCTGCACGATAATGCCACGCTCGGTGAGCAATCTTAAAAACTCTTGTGCGGCTGCAAGAGCTGGTTGATCTGGTTTGATTGGCGATGAAAGAACAACACCGTCATTGAGCAGCAATGCTCCTAATGGGCCAACTTCGGTTGTTCGTACACCGAGCCCGAGTGTTGGCGAAAATCTTTCTGTGTCATATCGACTTTCGTCGGCGATGATACTTCCCGTGATCTCCGTTACGCCTGCTGCAGAGATCGCGTCGACCAATGATTCGATGCGTGTTGGATTGACTGTGGGGTATGACTCGGTCGAAGGATAATCCATTGTTGACAAAACAGGATCGCCTCCCCCAATCAACCACATGTCCCCAACGATTCGATTGTCTGCTTGGAGACCGGCAACTTTGGTTGTGTACACAAATTCTGAACCAAGTACTTCAAGCGCAACAGCCGCAGTAAGCAATTTCATATTGCTGGCAGGAATAATTGGCAGATTTGGTTTCACGGCAATTATTCGTTGGCCCTCAACGCTGACAATCAAACACGATTGATCAGGTATCAATCGCACGGTTTCGGAAAGCGAACGCAGAAGGCCGCCAATTCGGACTTCGGTCGACAGAATGGAGGGGATTCGCCGAGCATTCAACAACGAGGCTTTGACATTTTGGGACACAACAACCGAATCATTGCTCGCAACTGAAACTGCAATATCGCTTACGAATTTCCATGAAACTCCAAGTATTGAAGTACCTACAAGTGTCACAGTTGTGAGCAGCGTTGCTACAACGCGTGGAGAACCCAGCCGCACCTTGCTGTTGGCGCCTTTCATACCATTTGCAACTTCAGATGTCTCGCGACTATTCACGACGCCACTCCAGAGAACTTTGCGTATTGATACATGTGAGCCAATGCCGTGGCAGCACGCGTGCCACTTGAGTAGCAGAGTCTGCCAGATTGTCGCACAGTCAAGGGCCCCGGATTGAGTGGGTCTGCAATGGCGAGTTCGGTTGCAACCAATACTGGCTTGTTGTATTTCACTGAACAATCCGTGGCAGCTTGCGCAAAACGCTCATCCTGTCTGCGATGGTAAGCAACAATTCGCTCAAGACCGTGGTTCGGGAAAAAACGACCTTCGGTCATCATTCGCGCTTGATTACTTTGTATTCCGAGTCCCAGAAAGATAATTGCATCAACCTCGTTGTGTGAGCACAACAATTCAAGAATCTCGGGAATGGTGTCTCGGGTCTCGCCCCCAGCACAATCAATCGGATTATTTCGGCTCCATCGTGGAGGCAGGAGCGCGTCTAGCGCACTCGTAAGATCGGGTGGCAGAGCAATGAGTTCGAGCACTCCGTCTTGCGCAATTGCGTCTGATGTAACGACTCCCCATCCCCCAACTGTTGTCAGCACAACCACTCGCTTGCCGCGTGGAAGCGGTTGCGTGGCAAAACTGGCAGCGATATCAAACGCTTCTTCAACAGTCCGTGCGCGAGACACTCCAGTGCTCCGACAGAGTCCATCAAAAATTTTGTCATTACTGGCCAAAGCACCAGTATGGCTCTGTGCAGCGCGCGAACCGAGTTCGGTAGAACCACCCTTGACTACGACTAATGGCTTGTGTTTTGTTGCAAGCGAAAAAGAGTTTTGCAGTGCTCTTCCATCGATAACGCTTTCGATGTATGCCAGGCCGACTTTTGAATGATTGTCTTGTGCAAACCACTCGAGATAACTTCCAACTGTCATTTGCGCTGCATTGCCAGCAGAAATAGCACGAGCAATACCGACACCTGTTTGGCGCGCAAAATTTAAAAAACTTGACACAAAATTGCCGCTTTGGCTGGCAACCGAAATAGAGCCCTGAGGTGGATAGGGTCCGACGATTTGAGCGCACAACGACACGGGAGTACTCACTACGCCTTGCCCATTTGGCCCCGCGACCAAAATCTGCAGCTCTGCTGCAAGTTGCACAAGTTCTTGCTCTGCTAGCAATCCGCTTGGCCCAGCTTCTTTGTAGCCGGCCGAAGCGATAAATGCGGCGGTGATTCCACGTTCGGCACACTGCCGCAACAATTCTGGGTTTGCACTGGCGGGAGTACAGAAAAAGGCGAGGTCAATCTCGTTTTTCGGAAGTTTACTAATTGACGCAACCGTGTAAATCTTCAAGATCTCCTCAGCTTGCAAATTTGATGCATAAATTTTTCCAGCAAATGAATTTGACAAAATATTATGTAAGGACACAAAACCAAATTTGCCAGGATGAGAAGATGCTCCTACGACAACAACAGCTCGAGGAGAAAATAATGCTTCAAAATGTTTGTCACTCGGCTTAAAAGAACTGGTTGGGTAATGTGATGCCGAGTCAAGAGGCGCGAATTGATCATCACTGAACAGCTCAACCAATGCATCCACCGCCACAATTGATCCGTCTCGCTGGACGATGAGTGGATTGATGTCAATAGACGCGATATCACTTCGAGATTCGCATGCCTCGCTCAACGCAATCAATGCTGCACTGAGACCGGGTAAGTCCACAGCCTTTTCTCCACGGAATTCTCGCAAAATAGTCTTATTCTTCAAGGCGCCAATCATCGACAATGTTCCGTCCAAGTCGATGGGAAGTGGTGCAAAGACCACATCGTTAATCACCTCAGCAAAGATTCCACCAAGACCCAACATCGCGGTTTTACCAAATACCGGATCATGAATCATTCCTACGATCAGCTCTCGAGATCCTTGAATCATGGGTGTGATGAGCACTTGTACTACTCCATCGCTAGCCGTTGCCATAGCCAACAGTTCGGTGGTCGCCGATTCGACGGCTTCACGATTTGGGAGATTGAGTCGAACAAGCCCGCGCTCGGTCTTGTGGGCAATTCCGTCGCCGTTCAGTTTGGCAACAACAGGAAAACCTAAGCGCTCGGCTCCATCAGCGGCATCAATAGCCGTGCTCACAAGCAATTCTGAAGCAAACGGGAATCCAAAAGGAGCCAGTAACTCTTTTGATGCCGATTCTGACAGAGTTTCAATATTCGACATACGTGAACACTGTAGTCATCAGGCACTAATTTGGATTGCAATGAACCAAGTGTCTGCTTCAAGAGCATTGCTGGGCGGTGAAATTGTCGGCCCAACTCGAGTCACCTGGAATAACGATGGGGTGATTACGGATGTCAAATGTATTTCGCTCGCAGTCGCTACAGCAGAAGCAGAAACTACAGATGACAATATTCTCGTACCAGGGTTCATTGATATTCAGGTCAACGGCATTCGCGACATCAACATTGCCCATGCCAATGAGAATGATTGGGATCGCCTAGACCGACTACTGCTCGATACGGGAGTTACGAGTTGGTGCCCGACTCTTGTGAGTGCTCCTCTCAATTCGCTTGATGCATCGTTGCAATCGATATCTTCAAGGATGCTTCGCAGTACTGCAACAAGTGCCGTCGCAACTCCGAGCGTGTTGGGTGCTCATCTTGAGGGCCCATTTCTTGGCGATGCACATGGCGCACATAGAACATCGAGCATTATTCCTGTTGACATAAATTGGATCAATCAGTTGCCAGAATGCGTGAAATTGATGACGTTGGGCGCCGAGAAGAACAATGTCGTTGAAGCAATTCATGCCCTTCGCAAACGAGGAATCTGTGTTTCGATCGGACATTCTCGAGCCAGTGATGAGCAGATTTTGAGTGCTACAAATGCTGGAGCACAACTCGTTACGCATTTGTTTAATGCCATGTCTGGTGTTCACCATCGCCAAGAAGGTCTGGCATTATTTGCACTCACGAGTGACGAATTATTTGCATCGATCATCGTGGATCTTGAACACGTGTCGGCACGTGCTGTACAACTCGCCTTTCGTGCCAAACAAAGAAACATGATATTAGTTACCGATTCGGTTCGAAGTGACAGTAGCAATGCTCCCCGACTCGAAGATGGAACTTTGGCAGGCAGCGTGCTCACTATGGACAAAGCAATCCGCAACGCAGTAAATTGTTGCGCAGTCCCGCTTGTTGATGCACTTGAAGCTGCCAGCATTAACCCTGCCAATGCGCTGGGATTACACGATCGTGGGCAAATTGCAATTGGCAAACGAGCCGACCTTGTGGTGCTCTCGGCGAGCCTTGAGGTGACCAAAACAATCAGTAATGGCATACAACACTCAAACCACAGCGACTAATATCGTTTCGTGCATGTTGTCTCAGCTCTGTTTATTGACACATTTGAAATGCGACAGGCTCCAGGACCGTCAACGCGTATTGATGTAACGGGTGTATTTTTCTCGATGGCAGCCCCAAGCGCAGTGCCAGTCACTATTGAGCCGCATCTCATGGCTTTGATTTACTGTCAACCCGAGGAACAGGGATCTGGTGTCTTCGAAGTGATTTTCAGAGACGGATTCACTCATGATGCAAGTCAACTCGCCCGCAACGTCAGTCCGTTTACTGTTGAGCCAGGAAAATTTACCTACCGACTTGTTCGTGGCGAACTAAATCTTCTCAAATATGGACCTATTTTTGCCCATTGTCGAATCGATCAAGAACCTTGGCACATCGTTCCTCTTACATTGCTTCCCCCCGTCGGCTGAGAACAACTACAGTCGCCGCCGTGAATACTTTGCCTCGTCTT
>CAXNNK010000005.1:0-29845 GCA_964203725.1 Ilumatobacteraceae bacterium
ATTGAAATTGAAAGCATGGAAGAGGGGCGTGAGTCTCAGATTCTTGAAAATTTTGTGAAGGCAGCGGTGTTGCAAGTGTTTAAGAGACGAGTTTCTTCTGCAAAAATTGGCGAAATAATTGCGCTGTTCGAGGGTGGCGTGATCGCCCACGTCGGAGAAGACATCGCATCTGCTCAATATGTTGAACTCTTTAATCAAGTTCCACCACTGCGCGAACTTGTCGTGGCTGCCGTAGGTAGCACAGAGTCTGTTGCTCAAATTGCCAGTGGTGTCGAGTTTGTTTTAGAAGGGTTGCATCTCTCGAAGCGACTCAACAAGGACGAGTCTGGTTCGCGTGCAACGTACCGCTCGCGAACGTAATAATCAGAAGATAGTGAACTGGTAACGGCTTTGAGATAGAGCATTAGCCAACGAATGGCGAGCGCGTCCAAAAATCATTGATGTCGTAACGGCCGTCGATCAAGGGCTCACCTGCAAGGGAGACGACCTCAATCGGCTGAGAGAAACCCGGCAAGTTGACTGGGTTGTGTGGCACTGAATACACGCCCACTGGCAAATTTATGGTTTGTTCTGCAGGGATCAGCGTGCCAATGCCAACTGCTGCGTCACATAAACGCGCCGCCAAGTTTGGTGCGTTCCCGATGTAGTCCTGGCCTTCAAACAACATGGTGTCTCCTGTTGCGATACCGATGCGCAGCGACAAAGGCGCACAAGCCGTGATCGCATGGCGTTGCAATTCCATTGCAAAAGTGATGCCATCGAGTGCTCCTACGGCGACTGCCATCAGTCCATCTCCAAGATATTTGTCAATGCGCACACCTTGATGTGAACCGACAGCTCGAGCAACACCCCGAAACTGGGTGAGCAGTTGCGCCGCAGCGCTGTCTCCAAAACTCTCGGTGTAATTGGTGAACCCCGAGAGGTCAACAAAAATGAACGTTCTTCCGAAGCGCATATTGAGACTCAGCATAGGGGTGTGACCGATGTCTTGCCACGGTGGTTAGTACTAATATTTATGCATGCCATCTCAGTTCACATATTCGCGTTGGGACGGCTCGCAACGAGGGTTTGACCTTGATGCCGAGGAACTTTTGGGCGAGTTGGCTGACGATCTGTTGTATCACGGAGACGTCAACAGTGCGTTGCGCAAGATCATGCAAGATGGAATGCGCGATATCAATGGAGACCGCATCGCAGGTATGCGCGAGCTGATGGAACGCCTACGCGAAAAACGAGAAGCGATTCAAGAACGCGGTGATCTTGGTGGCGTGTTTTCTGAGATCGCGGACGAACTCAATGATGTCGTAGACGAAGAGCGTCACGCGATCGAGAACTACACCACCGAAGCAAAGAACTCGGGTGATCAACGACGCGCAGAAATGGCTGAGCAGTCTGCGATGGAACGCAATTTTCGTCTTGACATGTTGCCAGCAGACTTGGCGGGCAAGATTGCCGAACTGCAGCACTACGACTTTCAATCCAAGCAGGCACAACAGCGTTTTGAGCAGTTGATTGAGAAGTTGCGTGAGCAACTGATGCAACAGCATCTCGACCAGATGTCTGGAGAGATGCAAAAACTCACTCCAGCCGACATGCAACGGATGAAAGACATGATGGCCGAACTCAACGCAATGCTTGAGCGTCGTCAGCAGGGTGAGGATCCGAAGTTTGAAGAATTTATGAAAAACTTCGGTGACTTTTTTCCTGAGAATCCAGAAACGCTCGACGAACTTCTTGAGATCATGGCGCAGCGCATGGCTGCCGCGCAAGCAATGCTCAACTCGATGACGCCAGAGCAACGCGACCAACTACAGAAGCTCTCGGAACAATTACTTGAAGACATGGACTTGCGTTGGCAGATGGACCAGCTGTCAAAAAACTTGCAGTCAATGTTTCCGCAAGCTGGATGGCAAAAAAGTTACGAATTTTCTGGTCAAGACCCGATGGGATTTGGCCAAGCAATGCAGTCAATGCAAGAACTCTCCGAACTTGACCAGTTAGAAAACCTGATGAAAAATGCAACGAATCCTGCAGCCTTGGCCGAGGCAGACATGGACAGGGTGCGTGATTTGCTCGGCGATGATGCGGCAAAATCGCTAGAAAAACTGTCGCAATTGACCAAGATGATGAAGGACGCAGGCCTCATTGATCAGACAGAGGGTCGTTTGCAACTTACACCACGAGGAATCAGGCAGCTTGGTGCCAAGGCGCTGCATGACCTATTTGGCAATTTGTCGAAGGACATGATTGGTCAACATCAGATCGACAAGATCGGCACTGGCCACGAACGTGCCAACGACACGAAACCCTACGAGTTTGGTGATTCGTTTCGACTCGATCTTCATGGCACCCTGCGCAATGCATTGCGACGCGGTGGGCCAGGGTTGCCGATCAAACTTTCGCAAGATGATTTCGAAATTGAACGAATGGAGCACTCAACACGATCCTCCACTGTGCTCCTGCTCGATCTTTCGTTGTCGATGCCAATGCGCGACAATTTTTTGCCTGCCAAAAAGGTGGCAATGGCATTGCATCACCTGATTTCATCGCAATTTCCTCTGGATTATTTAGGCGTTGTCGGATTTGGAGCAATGGCTCGTGAGCTCGAGGCTGAGCGCATTCCAGAGGTCAGTTGGGACTTTTCGTACGGCACCAATATGCACCACGCATTTACGTTGGCAAGAAAATTACTTGCACGTCAAACCGGCAACAAGCAGATCATCATGATCACTGATGGTGAGCCAACTGCCCATGTGATGTCATCTGGCGAAATATTTTTTAATTATCCGCCAGTGCGAGAGACAGTTGAAATCACTTTGCGCGAGGCATTGCGATGCACAAAAGAAGCAATTCGAATTAACACTTTCATGCTTGATGCCGACAATGGTTTACGACATTTCATTGAGCAATTGACCAAAATCAACGGTGGGCGTGCGTTTTTTACATCTCCTGAAACCCTTGGTGACTATGTGCTTGTTGATTATTTGGAACACAAACGCAACATTTCGCGTGGACGATCAACGAGTGCAACATCTCGAAGATGATCGCCGAAGTTGTGATCAAAAAACCAAAAATGAATAAATCGCCCAAATATTTGCATTTTTGCGCCAAATTTGGCAGAATGACACAGATGTAATTACAGCAATGTAGGCGCGTGCTCGCGACTGCATTGAAATCAAATAAGAACTATCAGGAGGCAGTACAAGTGGAAGACGAACAAATAGCGCTGAGTGCAGACCGAGCCTGGCAAGATCAAGCCAACTGCCTCGGTGTCGACCCAGACTTGTTCTTCCCAGAACGCGGAGCATCAACCCGAGAGGCCAAAGAGGTCTGCCGCGGTTGTGTAGTGCGCAACGACTGTCTCGAGTACGCCCTCGATAATGGCGAGAAGTTTGGTATCTGGGGCGGTCTGTCAGAGCGTGAGCGACGTCGCTTGCGTCGTCAGCGCGCACAATCAAGTCGCACTATCGCCACTGCGTAGTTAACTCGCGAGTTTGCGATTGCGTGCAGCCATTGCTGACTCAAGAGTTTTTTCTGCGCTCAAGTCAAGTTCATTCCACCTACTGCGCGGAATGCCGGCAAGAGCGCGGGCTGGCACCAAACCAACCAACTCCGCACGGTCAATTTGTGCATGTTGAGCAACGATGTCATAGACCTGTTGTGGTCCAGTGACTGCATAATTGATCAGGTTCATGCTCACTTGAGAGCTTGAGCCGACTTGCAGCCCGAGTGTGCGCACCGAGTCACTGCGCAAGAGCGCCGAAATTTCCTTGGCGATTTCTAGTCTCGAATCTTTGAGCCAGATGTTGTAGGCAATCAAAATTGGTCGTGCACCAACACATATTGCTCCTGCTGTGGGGTGTGGCATTGCTGGGCCAAAGTCGGGAAGTAAATCTACGAATGCATGTTTACGGATGTATGGCAATGTGCGTTCGGGACCGTATACGAAACACGGCACACCAAGTTCGTCTGCTGCAAAATGTGCAAACTCATCGCGCGCTCGAAGTGCATCTTCAAATGTGCTTGGTTCGAGTGCAACAAACGGCACCACGTCGACAATGCCAACACGTGGGTGCACGCCTGCATGAGCACCAATGTTGAACAAGTTGAGGGCCTCGCGTGCAAGTACGCGGGCAGAGTCGGTGCCAGCAAGCGTAAACACACTGCGATTATGGTCGGCATCGCTATGCAGGTCGAGTAGATCAGCGCCCAAGGCTTCGGCCAGGAGCCCAAGCTTTTCAGGGTCTTTGCCCTCACTGATGTTAATGACGCATTCCAGCACCCCTTCTGCCTATCGGGCTGTTTGGAGTGGTTGCTACCTGCAGTGATATATTGAACACATGGGAAGCATCGGTGGTCCAGAACTCATTATTGGTTTGATTATTGTCGCTTTGCTCTTTGGGTCACGTTTGCCAAAGCTTGCTCGCAATCTTGGGCAAGCTACAAACGAGTTCAAAAAGGGTCAAGCAAGTGCTAACAAGGACGACGCTCCAAAGAGCGACACTCCGCCTGCATCTAGCAATTAATTAGGCAGCACTTTTACACGCAGGCCGGTTGAGTCGGCCAACAAAGTACGTCGCTCAGTTGCAGTGTAAACGTTTAACTCACTATCTAGTTTTTTGATCGTCGTAAAGCCTATTTTCAGTTCACCATCTGAGATGCTCGTTGTAATTTTCTTGACTCGGCCGTCTTGCGTGCGATCGAGACCAACTGCAACTCGCAAAACTCCTGCAAGTGCACAGACAAGTTTTCGATCTTCTGGCGTAAGTGCAGCAAACTCGGGATGATCAAGTTTTGGCAAACCCTTACGGTGGTAACGAGCGACTTGAGCAATGATCTCAATTTCACGGTCATTGAGGCCCACGAGTTCAGAATTGCGAATGACATAGTACGAATGCAAATGGTGTTTGGAATGAGAGATGACGACACCAACGTTGGCAAGCAAGGCCGCTGCTTCGAGGAGTTTTCGGTTTGACTGCGCAACGCCAAGTACGTCCCATAACTGATCGAACATTTCAAGTCCAATTCGGGCAACATTCTGTGAGTGCTCTGGTCGGTCATCACATCGGTCGGCAAGCAGACGCACGCTGCGCATGGCTGCATCGGTATCGCCAGTAGTCGGGCCAAGGCCGCGCCGTTGCAGAGTATCGAGGATGACGCCTTCACGTAAGGCATAGTCGCTATACATAAATGTCTCGATGCCGTAGACGCTGGCGATGCCCTCAAGAATGATTGCGCCGGCCAAAATTATCTCGGCCCTACTTTTTTCAAGACCAAATTTTTCTCGTCGTTCCTCAACGGTGTTGACTGAACCAAGCAATGTCACGGTTTCGGCAATGTCCGCCTGAGTGAACTCAAAACGATTGAGCGTTTTAGGTGCTGAATTTCCCGATCTTTCTTGGATAAGTTGAGCAATGGTCTCAGCAGTTCCCGATGATGCAACAGCAACGTCATACCCAAACTCGATCACATCGGATTGCAACACCATCAATGTGGATTGCACATGTGAGCGACAACTGCTCACAGCACCGGGATGCAGCGTTGCCGAATGAAAAAATCGGTCAGTGAGTCGAACTGCACCTAATTTGAAACTGCGGGCAAGTAGAACTTCGTCGTCATTGCCAAGCACAATTTCAGTTGATCCACCACCGATGTCGCACAACAACATCGGACGCTCGTGCTCTCCGACACCATTCAATACACCGAGATGAATGAGGCGAGCCTCTTCGACTCCAGAAATGATTTCAACGTCGATCTGGGCTTCCTTTTTTGCACGCCGAATAAATTCAAATCTGTTTTTTGCCTCGCGAACAGCACTTGTTGCTACTGCGCGTATCTCGGCGTTGTGCGACGCAGCAATCTTTTGCATGCGGATCAAACATGCAATGCCGCGATCAATTGCCTCTTGTTCAAGTTGGTTCATGTCGCCGGCGCCGTGCCCAATGCGAACCGTTTCTTTTTCGGTTTCCACAACTTCAAAACCACCATCAACCACTTTGGCGATAACGAGGTGGAAACTATTGGTACCTATGTCAAGCGCTGCAATTGTTGCGTTTTCCTCGTTTGGCACGCGGGTCAGTCTAGTAAAGGGCTATTTCTGGCGATATCGTTGAGAATATGTCTGAAGCCCCAGTAGCAACCGAGCCATCCCGCGGCCACGCTCGCATTACCTATACCGGTGCAGTGTCGCCGCATTGGGTTGTATACAGCGACTTTGGTGACCCAAACCTGCTCGAAGAGTTTCGTGCCCGCGTGCTTGCACGCTTGGTGTTGTTGCCACGCAACGACCCACAGTTCCGTCGTAATCAAGAGCGCGTCAACCGTGATGCCGAGCGTGAGCGTATTTCTGTCGAGTGGGAACTCGGCTATAACGACGCTCAATAATTTGCAAAACCAATCTGAAGCAAGGGTAAACCCTAGATGACTTCTTGGCGACAACTTCTTACACAGACCATCAAGCGAGATGGGCACAATTACGATTCGGGTATCGACGCGCGAATCATCAACCGAGAATTGAGTTGGCTGGATTTCAACTCCAGGGTCTTGTCATTGGCTGAAGATAATGAGATCGAGCTTCTTGAGCGTTGCAAATTCATGGCAATTTTTTGCAGCAACTTAGACGAGTTTTATCAGATCCGTGTTGCAGCCCTCAAAGATCAAATTGCGGCCGACGTAACTGCCGTTACCCCAGACGGGCGCACGCCAAAGCAGCAGTTGCAAGAAATTCTTGCTCGCGTAGCACAACTGGTCGAATTACAAGAACAAATTTATAATGACGAGTTAATTCCACGACTCCTCGTGAACGATGTTCGAATTGTCAAGTGGGAAGACGCAACGGATGCCGAGCGCGAATATCTCAACACGATGTTTGAGACTCAACTATTTCCCGTGTTGACACCGCTAGCCGTAGACCCAGCACATCCGTTTCCGTACATTTCAAATATGGCGCTCAATTTGGCAGTGCTTGCGGTCAATCCACGTACCAACGAAAAACGCTTTGCCCGCGTCAAGTTACCGCCAATTCTCCCAAGATTTCTACAGCTTCCCGACAGCTTTCGATTTGTACTCATTGAAGATGTAGTCACAGCCAATCTCGGCCGACTGTTTCAAGGAATGACGATTGAACAGTGCTACACATTTCGAGTCACGAGAAACGCCGACTTGTCGGTAGACGACGAAGACGCAGAAGATTTGCTTGCAGCCGTCGAGATGGAGCTGCGTCGCCGAAGGTTTGGCCGTGCAGTTCGACTTGAAGTGTCAAATGGAATGTCTCAGGAAGTGCTCGACTTGTTAGTTGACGAATTAGAACTTGAGCCAGCCGACGTAACTGTCCACCATGCACCTCTGGGGTTGACTGCATTGATGCAAATTTCTGGACTCGACCTTCCGCATTTGCGTTTCAAGTCGTGGCCTGCGCTCACCGCTGGTCGTTTGGCCGCAGCCGAAGATGAGAGCCGTTCAATTTTCAGTGTGATACGCGAGAGGCAACTTCTCGTTCATCATCCACATGAGTCGTTTGTTTCATCTGTTGAATCATTTGTCAAGCAATCTGCGCTTGATCCGCTTGTGCAGTCAATAAAGATGACGTTGTATCGCACCTCGGGAGATAGTTCAATTGCACGTCACCTCATCAAGGCAGCAGAACTGGGTAAGCAAGTAGCCGTGGTGATTGAATTGAAGGCTCGTTTTGATGAAGCACGCAACATGTCGTGGGCCAAAGAACTCGAGTATGCAGGCGTGCACGTTACGTATGGACTAGTCGGGCTCAAGACGCATGCAAAGTGCATTTTGGTTGTGCGCAATGATCCGGACAAGATGCGCCGTTATGTCCATATGGGTACCGGAAACTACAACTCGACAACAGCACGTATTTATGAAGACATCGGGTTCTTCACCTGCGAAGACGACATCGGCTCGGATGTGTCCGAATTGTTTAACTACTTAACTGGATACGGTCATGAGCCCGACTATAAAAAACTGGTTGTAGCGCCACACAAGTTGCGTGCACGGATTGTTGAACTCGTTGACAAAGAGGCAACATTTGGCGTACATGGTCGGATCACGATGAAAGTCAACTCAATCTCAGACAAGGCGGTGATTGAGGCGCTGTACCGAGCGAGTAGTGCTGGTGTACAGATCAATCTTGTTGTTCGCGGTATCTGTTGTTTGCGTGCAGGGGTGCAAGGCATGTCCGAAAACATCAAGGTGCGCTCAATTCTTGGGAGGTATCTCGAGCACTCACGCATTTATCGTTTTGAGCATGGTCTCTCCACTGACGAACCACTCCATCTCATTGGTTCTGCCGACATGATGGGTCGCAATCTGGACGGCAGAGTAGAAACTCTTGTGCCATTAACGCACCCAAAGCATCGCATGTGGCTCGATACCGTGATCGGCTTTTTAAGTGCCCCTGACATCTCTCACTTCCAACTTCATGCCGATAATTCGTGGACTCACGAGGGCGCAACTGGGCTGACGGTTGATGCCCAGAAACGTCTGTACGAGTGGGTGTTGGAGACGCAAGTTCGCTAACGGATGCCGAGGAGGGTCATTAACCCTGCCGTAATCTCGTGTTCAGCAAAGTTTTGCTTAATGCGTGTAAGTTTTACGTTTGGGCTTGGGTGTCGCGCAGGTAAAGACAAGAAAGTTGGATCATGGACGAATTACGTAAGACGTTTCACCAGGAACTCGATGCTATTCGCGATCAAGTTATTCGACTTGGAGCCTCAGTTATTGAGGCTGTCCCGCGCGCAACGGGTGTATTACTCTCCGGAGATCTTGAGGGCGCCGACTATTTGGTGCAGAGCGACGACGAAATTGACGCACGCGCTGTAGAGATAGAAGACCAATGCTTTCAGCAGTTGGCATTGCAAGCTCCAGTTGCAGGCGATCTGCGACAACTCGTTTCAATTATCAAGATCACGGGAGAGCTTGAGCGCTCGGCAGATTTGGCTGTCAACATTTGTAAGGGTGCGCGACGCATCTACGGTCATGACATCGACCCGGTGCTCAGAGGCTTGATCAGCAAAATGAGCGAACAGGCACAGCAACTCTTTATTTCTGCGATTGACGCATTTGAAACAAGTGATGCAGCAAAGGCCGCAGCCATCGATGACATGGATTCATTCTTGGATGGACTCCATCGCCAATTCATTCAAGAGATCTTTGAGAGTCATGCGCGTGGCAAAATGGATGTGCAGGTTGCGGTGCAGTTGGCAATTATTGGTCGTTTCTATGAGCGAATTGGCGACCACGCAGTAAACGTGGGTGAGCGAACCCAATTTATTTTGACAGGTTTCGTGCCAGAGCACCGGGGTGCTGCTCGCTATCGGGCGCGTCACGCAAATGATTCGCAATCACCAACAGATCTCACTGCTTAGCAGCCGAATTAAGGCATGATGACAGCCGTCTGGATTGTCGTAAGTATCTTGGTCGGGGTGCTCATTGGGGCGATCGCTGCTCAGAAGTACGGAGTGCAGGGCAACACCGTATCGCCAGTGCAGATCAAGGCTACTGAAGCACTAACGCCAGTCGTTGACGCACAGTTATTGAGCGCATTTGATTTTCTGCCAATCGGAGTAGTGATCAGCCGCACTGGCTCAAATAACTTGTTGCGAAACAAAATCGCCCGAGAAATAACCGGTGTTCGGCACGTTGATGTTCTTGTTGACGAAGCTGTTGAAGTGCTGGTGAAAGAGACATTGGCGGTGGGTGAGCAGAGCAAATCGTTTCAAGTTGCTGGGCCACCAGTCCGCTACTTCAACTTGCATGCTCAAAAGTTGGATGAGGTTGGGGTTGTCGTAACCATTGAAGACACAACAGACCGTGTGAGGATTGACACCGTGCGCACAGACTTTGTTGCAAACCTCAGCCACGAACTGAAAACCCCAATCGGTGGTATTGCTGCACTTGGTGACACCATGATGGATGAAACCGACCCACTTGTGGTGAGACAGCTTGCAGAAAGAATTGTGCGTGAATCGTTTCGGATGGCAGGAATTGTTGATGACCTACTCGATCTCTCGAGAATCGAGTTTGGACGTACATCTGAGTGGGGCAGAGTTGACATCTCGAGTGTTGTGCGAGAAGTAACGGCTTTGCTTATTGACAATGCGCTTCGGCACAATGTTGAAATTTTGGTCAGTGGTCAGAGTGATGTAGAGGTGTTGGGTGATCGGAGCCAGTTGGTCTCTGCATTTTCAAACTTGGTCGAGAATGCCATCAAATACAGTGAGCCCAATCACTCAGTAAAAATCGTTGAGACACATACTCAAGATTTTGTTTCGATCGCAGTCGTTGATCAAGGATTGGGAATTGCGCCAAAAGATCATGAGCGAATTTTTGAGCGGTTTTACCGTGTCGACCGTGCGCGCAGCAGATCAACGGGCGGCACCGGACTTGGATTGTCAATTGTGAGGCACGTTGTAGATAACCATGGTGGCAAAATTGAAGTGCATTCACACGAAGGCGAAGGCGCCACTTTTACTGTTGTATTACCCCGACCAAAGGAAATGACACATGAGCCAACCAACTGAACTACCAATGGTATTTGTCGTCGAAGACGAAGAGTCGTTTATCGAAGCACTTGACATTGGTTTGAAGCGCGAAGGATTTAGGGTGAGCATTGCACACGATGGTGCCGAGGCTTTATCAATGTTTGAAAAAGTAAATCCAGACATCATTTTGCTGGACGTGATGTTGCCAAAAGTTTCGGGAACCGATGTGTGTCGCGAAATTCGCAAAAAGAGCCAAGTGCCAATCATTATGGTTTCGGCAAAGGGGTCTGAAATTGACACTGTGATCGGTCTGGAGGTTGGAGCAGATGACTACATTGTCAAGCCATATCGTTTGCGAGAACTCGTTGCGCGCATTCGTGCTGCCTTGCGTCGTAGTTCACTCACTCCCACCGAAATTGATGAAGTCGGCATCGGCACTGTTTCGATTGGTGATGTTGCTATTGATCCCGAGCAGCATGTGGTAACGGTGCGTGGCGAAGTGACCAAACTGCCACTCAAAGAATTTGAATTGCTGTACGTGCTGATCGCCAATGCTGGACGAGTGCTGACTCGTGAAACTCTGATCGACCGCGTTTGGGGCACCGATTATTACGGCGACACCAAGACGCTCGATGTGCACATCAAGCGCTTGCGGAGCAAGATTGAAACACAGCCAGCAGATCCGACTCGACTGGTGACCATCCGTGGCCTTGGCTACAAATATGAGAAAATGAGCGCATAGCAAAACACAATCGACATACCGGACTCGCACCGTCGAGTCCCTTAACGCGGTTGTCCCGTGTGCACATCTTGATGGTGGTTGGTGAAGCAGCACTCGCTGTTTCGCTTGCCGATTCATTGTTTTTGTCAATCAGCCCCGATGCAGCGCGCTCAAAAGTTATTTTATTTTTGGCGATCAGTTTGGCTCCGTTTGCGGTGCTCGCTCCGATTATTGGTCCGTACATTGATCGCTTACCCGGAGGACGACGCATCACCGTATGTCTCGTGGGGCTATTACGCGCGTTGGTGTTGATAGCGATGATGAAGTGGCTGAACTCACTTGCTCTGTTTCCGCTTGCGTTTTTGTCACTCGTACTTGCCAAGACGTATGGTGTCTCGCGCTCGGCAATCATGCCGACTGTTGTAGACGATGATGAACAATTGATGGCTGCCAACGGCAAACTGGGTCGTCTCACGAGTGTGGTGGGCTTTTTGGGTGGCGCACCCGCAGTCTTGTTGCAACTCATAGACACCAGACTGTCGCTCGGACTGTCGGCTTGTGCGTTTGCATGTGCAGGTGTAGCAGCACTTGCGTTGCCACAGCATGTTGCAGCAGTTCCAAACTCGATGCAGGAGATAGAAAAACATGAGCTTCACGCACCGCAAATAGTCCAGGCAGCATTTGTCATGCTTGCGCTTCGCGCCGCAGTTGGATTTATGTTTTTTCATCTTGCCTTTTGGTTGCGTGATCAAAAGGCAGGTACCGCATGGTTTGGTTTGGCGGTTGCAGTGTGCTCGTTGAGTACCTTCGTTGGAAATGCTGTTGGCCCGTTATTGCGACGACGGATTCATGAACAGATGATGCTCAAACTCTGCGTTGCCAGTGTTTGTATTGGCGGTTTGGTAACCGGGTACTTCGGTGGTATTACGGCCGGAATTATTTTGGCTGGTGTTGTCAACGGTGTCGGAGCCATCGGTCGACTTGCTTTTGAATCTGTAGTGCAAGCGAAGGCGCCAGATGCAAACCGTGCGCGTGCATTTGTGCGCTATGAAACACGAAATCAAATCGCATGGGTGGTAGCCGGCCTAGTTGCGGTAATCGCGACACCGCCAGGTGCGATTGGCTTCTTGATTGTTGGAGTTGGGTCGGCGGTCGCGTCGCTGCTATTTGTCTTGCAGCTCAATACGAGCAAGCCACAGGCCAGGCGCATCTAGTTCGTTTGGAGTTGGCAAGTTGCCGACTTGCGAAAAGAGTTGGGCAAGTCCATCGTGACCTGCTCGCTCGATAACTCCAGTGGCAAAGGCATGGCCTTGTTCGACTTGTGTGCGAGAGAGCCTCAAGCCCAACAACTGTTCGACAAACGCGTCATGGGGGGCAGATTCGACACGACGCCTACGGACTGCTTCAGCGATCTGATCGCCTCCGCCCAATAACTGTGCCGAAATCGCATCAACACTGTGGTCGATATAGCCGATGATGGAGGCAATCATTGCGTCGAGCACAGGTGCTTGACGTTGTTGCTCTGGCGAGCGCACAGCGCCCAAAATAATGGTGGGGTCTGTGAGCATTTTTTGCATCATCGCCATTGGGTCGCTCGTTCCAAGATCCATTGCGGTGAGTCGTTCCATCAACGCATTTGGATTTGGTCGAAAACCTGCAATGTATTTTCCAATTTGTTCGTTGATTGTCGTGCGAACATGGTCAACACCTAAAACTGCATGCGAGGTAAGTTCGTGTACGAGCACCCACATCCGCATGTCATCGGTAGCGATACTCCAGTCATTTGCAAACTGCTCGATATTGCTTGCGACAAGCAGTAATTGATTACGCGGCTCACGCGGAATCGGTAAATCATATTGACCAAATGCGCGGAGCGAGAGTTCTCCAATCATCGATCCGATTGACATGCCCATCATCGCCGGTGCCATCATCTTGTTGAGCGACGCCATCATCGAAGCGATTTGGTCAGTGTCGGCGTTGGTATCCCTATTCAGTTCATTTCCGGGCTGCAGCGTTTCAACAGTTGGGTTGCTCAACATTGTTGCAAGTTGGGTAAAGAGAGGCTTATACGACTCAAGAGTGTGGTGCACCCACGTTGAATGGTTGGTGACATTGATGGTCGGTAGTGCATTGCCAGTTCCCGTCGCTAAGCCGGTGTAATTGCGCACATGCATGTCGGCGATAGGCGCGAGTTGTTCGAGGCCTACTCGCAAAGTTGGGTCTACATTTGCCTCGGTGTTTGAACCATGAGTCGCAGTCATGATGGCAATTTGTCGTGCAACGTCCCACTGCAGTGGCCCTTGGCCAGCCATTGCCTTTGTGAGATCGCCAAAAATTGGGATTCCCATAAATGGTTGTTCGTTGGGATCATTGCTCACTGATCTTGAGCCTATTAAAACTTTAAACAGAAAGACCGTCCATCACCTCGGGTACGATGAAAGTAATGTCACACCGAGAATTTTCAGCCGCTAACGACGTGTGGCTTGAAATCACTGCCGATGTGCTTGATGTAGGAGCGGTGTATGACTGGTCGGTCACCGATTCTTGTGGTGCTGTCGTGCTCTTTTCTGGCACTGTGCGTAATCATTCTGAAGGACGCACCGATGTGCAGACACTGAGTTATGAGGCATTTGAAGAAGAAGTTATTCCAAAGTGTCGTGAGATTGTGTCGGAGATGAAAAATCAGTGGTCGGGCTTAGGTCGGATCGCACTCATTCACAGAGTTGGAGATTTGACAGTTGGTGAGTCATCGGTTCTCGTTGTCGTCTCTGGGGCGCATCGACCAGAAGCATTTGAAGCCGCACGATTTGGGATTGACGCATTGAAAGCAACGGTGCCAATTTGGAAACGCGAGACATGGGCAACCGGAAGTGACTGGGCACTTGGTGCGCAACACGTAACAACTGTAGATCAAATTGCAAATGCCCAACCCAACAAGGCGAGCGCCAGCTGATGATTGCACTCTCAAGCTTTTCAATGCTGTTCGCTGCACTGTCCGTGGTGTCTGCATCGATGCTTGCAGTATTGATGCTGCAAGAGTCGCGTAAGGCAACTCGAAATAATGGAATGGTTGCCTTTCGTCGCCATTTGGATGCTCTTTCCGATGACTCGCGTGCTCATGTGCGCCAGCAATTAAAAGATCATTCGACCAAGCAGGGCAGAAGGTAGACCAAAGTGGCTCGCGACTTAGCAATCGACCTCGGTACTGCCAACACTCTTGTATATATGGAGGGGCGCGGCATTGTTATTAATGAACCATCGGTGATCGCGGTCAACAAGCGCACGGGGGAGGTGCTTGCCACCGGCCAAGAAGCGTGGAACATGATCGGTCGCACCCCTGGGTACATCGTTGCTGTACGCCCTCTGCGTGGTGGCGCAATCACCGACTTTGAGATCACTGAAAAGATGATCAGATTGTTGTTGCAGCGTGCTGGAGTATCGCGATTTTCGCGACCAAAGGTGTTGATCTGTGTGCCGTCTGCAATTACTGAAGTAGAGCGACGTGCGGTGACCGATGCAACCCGCAGAGCTGGTGCTGCAGACGCGCAGTTGCTCGAACAACCGATGGCCGCAGCAATTGGTGCCGACTTGCCGATTAATGAGCCTGTTGGCAACCTTGTAATCGACATTGGTGGTGGCACCACCGAAACTGCCGTCATTAGCCTCGGTGGAATTGTTGCACTTGAGGCTGTGCGTGTTGGAAGTTTTGATATTGATGCAGCAATTCAGTCCTATGTGCGCCGAGAACATGGTCTTGCAATCGGCGAACGCACGGCAGAAGAGATCAAGATGTCGATCGGTAGTGCAATGGCTACGCCCGAAGACCGCGACGCCGAGGTGCGTGGTCGCGATCTTGTTTCCGGATTGCCAAAGACGGTGGTGCTGACATCGAGCGAAATTCGGGTCGCAATTGAAGATGTAGTAACGCAAATGGTCAACTCGGTCATTCGTTGTTTGGCCTCTGCTCCACCAGAACTATCACAAGATTTTCTTACTCGCGGAATGTACCTAGTTGGCGGCGGTTCGATGTTGCGTGGTTTGGCACGGCGCATCGAGCGCGACACGCAAGTGCCAGTCAACATGTCGGCAGAACCCCTTGAAGCAGTAGTACTTGGAGCAGGTCATTGTGTTGAAAACTTTGCAGCTCTTCGCGGATTGTTTATGGACTCACGCCGCTAGATCAGGCGAGCAAGTCCCTCTTGCACCACTGTGACAACAAGTTTTCCATCTTGGGTAAAAATATGACCCTCTGCCATTCCACGAGAATTTGAAGTCGAGATCGAAGACTGTTGATACAGCAGCCAATCATCCGCGCGAAAATCGCGATGAAACCACATCGCATGGTCGAGGCTTGCGAGTTGAAGTGATCCATCTGCAAGTGATCGACCATGTGGCAAAAGTGCAGAGTCGAGCAAGGTCATGTCACTTGCATAGGTGACAATGCAAGCATGCAATACATTGTCGTCTGGCAGTGAACCGTCAGTGCGAAACCATACGCGTTGGCCAGGTTGTGGATTGCCCCTGCGTGTAAATGGATTGCCGTCTACGTAACGCATGTCAATTGGCCGTGGTCTGTCATACCAATCTCCGAGTTTTTCTTTATACGGTTCCATCAACGCTTTAAAGTCAGGAAGTGATTCGGGGGAGGGAACATTGGTTGGCATCGCAATGTGATATTCAAGTCCTGTTTCTGGTTTTTGAAAACTGGCCTGCACATTAAAGATCGCTTTGCCGTGCTGAATCGCTACAACTCGGCGCGTTGAAAAACTCTTGCCGTCGCGAATGCGGTCGACTTCGTACAGAATCGGCACTCCCGGGTCGCCTGAGCGTAAAAAATAAGCGTGCAGTGAATGGACAGATCGGCCGGGTTCGTCGATCGTTCGGGCTGCAGCCACAAGAGCCTGCCCAGCCACCTGACCACCAAACACTCGTTGTCGATTTTCATCTGGTGATTGACCACGAAAGATATTGACCTCAATGGTTTCGAGATCGAGCAACGTAATCAGGTCTTGAAGGGGTTTACTCACCCTTTCATAATGCCAGCAATAGGTCGGGCGTGTGTGCCCGACTAGCGTGAATTTCCATGACTAGTGCCAAAACTACTTCAACATCTTCAAACCCGCTGGCGTTTCCTGCTGGCTTTACTTGGGGTACTGCAACGGCTGCCCACCAAGTTGAAGGCAACAACTGGAATAACGATTGGTGGGAATGGGAGCATCGTGTTGGCACGCGTGTAAAAGAACCAAGTGGCGACACATGTGACCACTACAACTTGTATGAGCAAGATATTGCAATGCTTGCCAAATTAGGTTTCGACAACTATCGCTTCAGCGTTGAGTGGAGCCGGATTGAGCCGGAAGACGGAGAGTTTTCTCAAGCCGAGATCAATCACTACCGAAAAGTTTTGGAAGCATGTCACCAACACAACATCACACCGGTCGTGACGTTGCATCACTTCACTACTCCGAGATGGGTTGCGGCACAGGGTGGTTGGGTAAATGATTCAACAGCAGATTTATTTGCTCGTTTCTCGGAAAAAGTTGCTCAGTCACTTGGTGATGGCGTTGGCAAGTGGTGCACTATTAACGAACCCAACATGGTCTCGACCATTGGGTATTTGCTCGGTGAGTTTCCACCTGGCACAAAGTCGCGCGAAGCACGCAAAAAAGCAAACGAAGTGTTTTGTCAGGCTCACATAAAAGCGCGTGACGCAGTGAAATCAATTTCTAGTGCTCCGCTTGGCATCACGCTTGCAATGCAGGAGTACACCATTAATGTGGATGACGAGTCACATCGTGAGGCAGCAGAAGGTAAACGCGATATGGCGTGGGACGGTCTCGAAGACTGCTTCTTGGAAGTTGCGAAAGGCGACGACTATTTCGGTGTGCAGACATACACGCGCGAGCGTTTCAACCAAGACGGTCGCATTCAACCAGATGCAGATATGCGCACGACAATCATGGGCTACGAGTTCAGACCACAAGCGCTAGAGGCGTGCATTCGTCGAGCATGGGATAAGACGGGTCATGTGCCAATCATCGTTACCGAGAACGGTATTGCTACGAGCGACGATGCCGAACGAATCGAATATGTGCACGGCGCACTTGAAGGAGTTCTCAACTGCATCCAGGACGGAATTGATATTCGTGGTTACACGTATTGGAGCCTGATGGACAATTTTGAGTGGATGTATGGATACGGTCCAACATTCGGAATCGTTGCAGTTGATTGGAAGACACAGGTGCGTACGCCACGACCAAGTGCATCTTGGCTTGGGCGTATTGCTCGCGGCAACGCACTGCTTCCGCGCAACGCGTAACGAATAACGAGTAGCGAGTATTTTTTGACGTGACCAAACTCAGTGGCGAACGACGAATAATCGCACTTGAGACAACCGGGTTCATGCCAGAGGTTGAAGGTGATGCTCTCTTTGTTGCAGCGTTAGTCGCCGCACATGCTTGCCCTGGTTTGCCAATGGTGGAAATCGGCTCATACTGTGGGCGCAGCACCGTGTGGTTTGGTGCAGCGGCCGAAATCTGCAACACATTGCTGTTTGCAGTGGATCACCATGGTGGTTCAGAGGAAAACCAGATTGGTTGGGAGTGGCACGACCCAACCTTGGTCGACGCATCAACAGGTCGACTCAATACGTTGCCACATTTTGAAAGAACGATGAGTCGCGCGCTGCTTGCTGACACAGTGCGAACTGTTGTAGGAGACTCGCCGACTATTGCAAGTACTTGGACGCAAGAGATTGCGATGTGTTTTATTGATGGCGGCCACGCCCGTGATGTTGCAGCAAACGATTATCTAGCATGGAACGGACATATCGCACTTGGTGGCATCTTGGCAATCCACGATGTGTTTACTGATCCGGCACTTGGGGGTCAGGCTCCCTATGAAGAGATCTATCTTGCAGCAATAAACAGCGGCAAGTTTGCAGATGTGAGCGCAACTGGTTCGCTGCGTGTACTCACACGTGTGAAATAAAAACAGACAAGAAATCTAGAAACGTATTAGTCAAGCACAGTTGATGCGCCAAAAATTTGGCTTGCTGCGGTGTCGCCACTGATTGCATTGGCAGCCAAGATCACTGCGGCACCGGTGTATGCACTGCATTCGTCGGCAGGAAACACAATGCGATCTGGATAAACAATGCCGGTGAGGTATGCGCCGCTTTCAGTGCGGTGCGCATGTGTCCACGACAACAATTGCTTTGCGGTATCGATGTCGCCGATGGCAGAGTGGGCGAGCGAGCATTCTGCTGTTTCGGCTGCAGTTACCCAATCCTCGTCATTGACGCAGCGCACGCCGCGAGACGGGATCACGAATTCATCCCATTGCATGGCAATGCGTGTCTTTGCTTCGGTGCCGGTCAGTGCTCCGGTGAGCACGGGGTAGTACCAGTCCATTGCCCAACGAAGTTTTGGCTCGAAAGCAGCGAGGTTGGTGTTGATGACCTCGTCAATTGCATCAGCAGCAGCGCGCCACTCGGGTTGCGAATCACCAACTATTGCACCAATGTTTGCAGCGCAATGCAACGCATGGCGGATTGACGAACAGCCAGTCAGCAGAGCATAATCCCAAGGACTTGCGCTCACTTCGCGAGCCCACAAGATAGTGCCGTCTGGGCGACGCATTGCCAACACCCATTCCATTGCACGCTTGACCGCTGGCCACATGCGTGCGACAAATTGCTTGTCGTTGGTGCTCATCCAGTGGTGCCACACTCCGGTGCCGATGTATGCGCACACGTTGGTGTCAAGTTTGGTTTCTTCCACCGATCCGTCTGGCAAGTAGTAGTTAAACCAACTGCCGTCTTCGCGCTGTACCGAGGTCAGCCATTCATACGCGCGTTGAGCCTGATCATGCATGCCCATTACGTCGAGAGCCATTGCGGTCTCAACGTGATTCCATGGGTCGCAGTGTCCGCCAACAAACCACGGAATCATGCCGCTCGAAAGTTGCAGCGATGCAATTGCTTGGGCAGTTGAACGTAACTCTTCTTGAGTGATCACGTCATTGAGATGATTGCCGAAATGATTGCCAGTTGGTTCGTTATTTGGCATTATTCACCGGCTTCATTGAGTACACCACATAACTTTTGCCAAGAACAGGCGCAAGCACTTGTTCGGCTACCTGTGTCACTTTTGGTTTGGAGATGATGTCCCATTCCAAAAACTTTTTGTAGGCGTTGACCATGCGGTTGTCTTCGCGTGCAGGACCAACAGCGCAGCGCAGCCACCAATATGGTGAGTGCAATCCGTGGGCGCGATGTTGTCCAACAACGCGCAAGCCTGCTGCGCGCAACTTTGCCTTGAGTTCGGTGCCGCTGTAAATGCGCACGTGGCCACCGACCACAAATGGTGCGTGGTATTCATCCGACAACATCCAGTTGATCTTTTCGGGAAACCATGACGGCACAGTGGCGCCAAGTGTGCCACCTGGCTTGAGCACGCGAGCGAGTTCGCTTAGCGCGGCTACGTCGTTTTGAATATGCTCAAGCACTTCAGAAGTAACAATGCAATCAAACGAGTTATCGGCAAATGGCAAACATGTTGCGTCGCCGCGCAGAACACCTACGAGGTTTTCGGCTTTGATCTCGCCAGCTTCGTACATTGCGCTAAAGGTTGCGCGCATGGAGATCACTTCGTCTTGGGCGTAGTCGAGTGCAATAACTTGTGCGCCTAGGCGTGCTGCCTCAAAAGCGTGGCGACCAAAGCCTGCACCGGCATCGAGAAATAGCGTGCCAGGGCCTACAGAGAGTTCGCTAAAGCGCACAGTCAGCATTGGTTATTTGCTGTCTCGTCGTTGAAGTTTTTTGACATTGTGTGGCATCGAAAGAACTTCTTTGTATTGATCGACAGTGAGTGCTGCGCAATGGCGCCAACTCCAGCGCTCCACCACGCGGGCTCTGCCCGCAGCACCAATGCGATCTCGCAACTCTTTACTATCAAGACCGCGACGAATCGCTGCAGCCAAGGCTTCGGCGTCACCTGCAGGACATGACAACACTGTGTCGTTGTCGACGCCGGTCACTTCGGGGAGCGCGCCACCTGTTGTGGCAACTAAGCACGTGCCAGTCGCCATTGCTTCAATGGCAGGAAGGCTGAAACCCTCGTACAAACTTGGCACCACTGCGAGCTCAGCTTGCGCATACAACTCTACAATGCGTTCGTCGGTAACCCCCGAAACATGCGTGATGCAGTCTTCGAGACCAAGTGAACGAATCAGGTCGGCGTTTGCACCTTCGCGTGGTTTGCCAATGATGGTCAGGTGCACCTCGCGCTCGGTACGCAATTTTGCAAGAGCCTCAAGCAAATATGAAAGACCTTTAAGTGCAACGTCGGCTGATGCAGTAGTGATCATGTGACCGGGCTTGCGCTGCACCGTTGGCTTTGGCGAAAACAATTCTTGGTCGACGCCAACTGGCACGAGGCGCATGCGGTCCAGCGACACTTTCATGTCGGTATGAATATCGTCAATAGAGTTTTTACTGACCACAACAACGCGTGGCATCTTGCTTGCAACTTTGCCCTGCATCTCCACAAACGAATACCAGCGACCGATGGCTTTGCGCTTCCACCAGGTTGGCGTGTGTTCCATCTCGAGCTTGCGATCTTTGGTGATGGGGTGATGCAACGTCACGATGGTTGGAATAATTTTTTCGATTTTGAGGATGCCATAACCGAGGCACTGATTGTCATGCACGATGTCAAAATCGTTGACGCGTGTTTTGAGAGCGCGGTGTGCGCGGATACTGAACGAGCGTGGCTCACCAAACGTGCCTTTAAGAAACTGTGCTGACTCAACAAAGTTGGGCCAGTCGTTGATCTCCCAATATGCGGGGAAGCGACCAGGGTGAGCATCGTTAAAAATGTCAAGGCTTGGCAATTGGTGCAGTTGCACTCGTGGGTCAAGAATCGGATACGGCTGTCCACCGAAAACTTCGACATGATGACCCAGATCAACAAGTGCTTTGGTCAGGTGACGTGTGTACACGCCTTGGCCACCCACATGTGGCTTGCCGCGATACGTGAGATAGGCAATACGCAACGGGCCGTTGGGGTCGAACGGCGTTGTCATAGCCACCCCACTCTACCTAGGGGTAACCAAGTGCAGTCAGCCGGAAGATACGCGTGAGGGGTTGGTTGGGGGATACCGCCAACGGTTCGGAGTTGAGTCCGTTTGGTGGACCGGACTGTGGCTCGACGCAGATTGCATGCGCAGGCTTGTTGTACACCACCCAGTGGCTGCAGTCGCTTTCGAGACGTACGACGAGACCATCGCTAAATGTAAGCGTTGGTGGTGCATCGGCGTCGGTAAAACAGTCGTCAAGTGGTGAAGGAGTATGGCCAGTCATGTGCAGTGTTGTTGGAGTAACAACTTGTGTTGTTGCAATGCCAGAGGTATCCCGCACATACATTGTTTTAAATGCGGTCTGAATTTGTAGTGGCCGCACAAACCACGGGTGCCAGCCAACCTGGGCGGGCATGTCTGTTTTCGTAGCTGTCTGTATAGCTTTCTCATTCATAGATACCGTGAGTCGCATTTCAATGGATGTGTCATCGACACTCACGAGATGTTCGACCCATCCGGCAAACGGCCAGCGATGATCAAAATCTATTCGCAATGTTGCACGTGTTGCTGAAACACTCACAATTTTCCATGCTGCGTTATGGACAAGACCATGAATTGCGTGTGGTGCGAGCAACGGATCTGGATCACTTGGCACATGGTGAGTGATACCACGATGCACAAACGTTGCGTCTCGCATGCGTCCGGCCCAAGGAACCATTGGGTAGCAGCCCCATGCAAGCGAATCAGTGTCATGGTGTTGCGACAGGATTTCTTGACCATCAAAACGCAAATTTGACAAACGTGCTCCATGATTGACGTCGATCAGTGCCTCGACGGCGTTGCTTGACAGTCTGACGATGTGATTGGCGGTCATGCTTGTGTTTTGCGTCGACCAACGATCATGAACGTCAGTAGCAACGCACTTATCGCAGCAATAATTGGCATATCGCCGAGGCGCGAGTAGATGGTGCGACCAGAACGCAATTGCACTTGTCGTTCAATCACGCGTTGCTCGCTTACACCGGTGCGGTCAAACACTTGACCATTGGGGGACACAAAAGCAGAGAACCCTGTGGGCGAAACCTGTACGAGCCAACGCCCCGTCTCGAGCGCTCGCAACCTTGATGAAGCGATTTGTTGAGTTTGCAAAATCGTTCCCGTGTAACTCGAGCCATTTGTGGGGTTTACGAGCAACGTTGCACCACGCTCAACACCCTCATTGGCCCTTCCCGCAAAAAAGACTTCCCATGAAATCACAACGGCAATTGTGGTGTCTGCTGCTCGGAGTACTGCTAGACCAGTGCCAGCCTGGGCATCACGCGGGATTCTGTCTACGGGCGCACCAACTGCCTCAAGTAGTCCTCGCATTGGCACAAATTCTCCAAACGGCACGCGCCGCACTTTGTCGTAGCGCTCGCCAAGCGAGCCTTCGGCGTTGACAACAATTTGGGCATTAGTGAAAAACTGATCGTCAACGTCCTCGGTGATGCCAACAAGAAATGGCGAGTTAAGTCGGGCTGCTTGAGTAGCAACTTCGTTGCGCTCGACACTCGTTGAAAAATTATCGACATCGATAACGTTCTCGGGCCAAACAACCAAGTCATAACCGGAAGATACATCGAGCGTGCGAGTTGCGGCGAGATGTCGATCAACAACATCTCGACTATTGGTATAAATAGCCAAAGTGCCTTGTGGCCCACCACCTTGCACGGCAGCAATATTGAGCGAACGACCGATGTTGTGTCCGTTGGGTGCAATTTGTCCGCAGAAAACAACTGCAATAACGCATGTGCCAAGTAGTGCAACGTGTTTGCTGCGCGAAGCCAAACGAATTGATGAAATAACAAAGCCGATCTGAAATACCATGTACGTGAGCAGGAGTGGTCCGCCAATGCGCACGAGTGGCGCCAATGGTGATGCTGCTTGCGAGATTGCCAATGTTGCAAGTGGAACACCACCGAACGGAAATGAGAATCGCAATGCCTCAGCCAAGGTGTGCGCAAGCGGACCAATAAAAGTTCGGTGCTGAGGTTGGGAGGTAATGAAACCGGTGATCATTGCAGCAACGCCGTGGAACACCGAAAATAAAAATGCTGAAATGATGTAGCCAGGTGGCGTAAGAAACCACATCCATGCCATGCCGGGCGCCAGCCATGCAAGAGCAAACATTGTGCCAAACATGAATCGTGCGCGGTTGCTGTTCGGTCTACATGTTGCAAATACGGCCACGCCAACATAGGTAAGTGGCCACCAACCCCATGGAGGAAGACTGAATGCAACGAACAAGCCAGCCACAAGGGCTTTGATCAGGGGCTTATTCATGGGCGAAAATTGTGCAGGTTGCGTAACTACGACAATAGCGATGCGAGTGCATGAGATCCTGCTCGTTGCGCATCGGCAATGCATGCAGGAATGCCGATACCGCGGTAACTAGCGCCAGCCAAAACAATGCCTGGTGCTGTTGCGTGCAGTTGTTTGTCGATCTCGTCAACCTTTTTTGTGTGGCCAGGTCTGTATTGGGGAAATGATTCAATCCATCTGGTGAACCGCATGTTTGTAGGTGTTGCATCAAAACCTAAATGCATGCGCAGGTCGCGCAGTGCAACTTCCAGCAGTGCCTTGTCGTCTAGGTGATGCATTGGCGCACCATCACGGCCAAGTGAAACACGCAAAATCATTTCGTCTGCAGAGGTTCTCCAATGAGCCCATTTATTTGAACCAAATGAAACAGCGGTAACACCAGTTTGTGCTGGCTTGGGTACGAGATAGCCAGTGCCAGTGAACTGTTGTGGCCACTGAGCGCGGGGGATTGTCATCGCAATCATGATTACCGACGCATGCTCAAATGTTGAGAGTTGGTGCGAGGCAGTGGTGCTCAGTTGTTTAACCAACGGCGCAGTATGACGCGCAGGACTCGCCAAGATGACGGCGTCTGCATGCAACGACTCGCTCTCAAGGTGCACGAGGTATGTCATGCCGTGTGGTTCGATGCTGTGTACCGGAGAAGAAAGAATTACGCGCACTCCACCTTCGACAATTCGGTCGTACACCGCTCGAGTGAGTGCGCTCATGCTGGTAATTGGTGCTGCGAATACTGGGCCGCCACCCGTGCGGCTTTGCATTGCGCTGCGGGACGCGCGCATAAGACTTGTTGGCTGAGCCAAAAGCTCGGCAACCTGTGGCATGCCGTGAACGCTGAAGTTGTCGGTGTCGGTTGCATAGATGCTTCCAACAAGTGGATCGACAAGTCGCTCAAGAACTTGATTGCCACAACGACTTCGTATTGCTGAACCAAGTGAATCCGTGGATCGTCC
Organism: Ilumatobacteraceae bacterium; assembly: GCA_964203725.1. Lineage (GTDB taxonomy): Bacteria > Actinomycetota > Acidimicrobiia > Acidimicrobiales > Ilumatobacteraceae > UBA3006. Next base: position 24,612 of record CAXNNK010000005.1, read on the forward strand.
AATTGAGCGAGGAATAAACGGCTCCACAGATGCTCGTAATTTGCCAGACGTCGTGAGTAACTGCGTGTTCCAAATGGCTTTGCGCGAACCAGGAACGCCGAGCATCGTGCCAGACGGGATCGCGTGCATGTGATGGTTCCAAATGTATGCATGGTTTGCAGCGGGAGAAGTGAGTTGGTGATCAAGACCAACCGCTGCAGCAAGATTCATCGCACTAGGTGTTCGAGTCAGAAATGCATCTGCCGATTCGTCAACGTAGTCAAGCCCAGCAAAAGGTGACGCTTGAATTATGCCACCAACACGATCTGCTGCATCAACGATGGTGATACGAGGTGGATGAGCACGCTGAAGCAATTGATGCGCCGCAGCAAGACCGGTGATACCTGCACCAACGATCACAACATGTTTGTCACTGAAGTTCTTTTGACTGACTTCTTCAGTGCTTGACACGCAAACTTCCTTTACGAATGATCTTCGGACGCTGCCGATAACACGCGCTGAGCAAGTGCGCTCATCACTGTTGACTCATCATTCACACATGCAGTGCGACTAAAGCTCAGCCCAAGCTTGTCGGCGTGTTGGGCGGCTTCAATGTCGAGGTCGTACAACACCTCCAGGTGATCAGCAACAAATCCGACTGCACTCACTAATACGCCGTCTGCACTGTGTTGTGTTGCAATGTCGTCGATAGCAAGCAAAATGTCTGGACCAATCCATGGCTCAGGTGTGCGACCTGCTGATTGCCAGGCAATGTCCCAGTCTGAATGCTCAACGAGCCCAAGCTTGTTTGCTACTGCGGTTGCAGTTGCATGCAACTCGGTGGGGTATGGGTCGCCTCCATCAATGATGCGCTGTGGAAGGGAATGCGCTGTGAACAACACGCGAGTGCGAGTTGGCATTGCAGCCAATTTTTGTTTCATATCAGCCGCAATAAAGTCGATAAACGCGGGCTCAACGGCCCACGAATTAATGCCGATTACTTCGACTCCGTGAGGTTTTGCCGCCTCGGTGGCACGACCCACGTATTGTCCAATTGAATATGAAGAAAAGTGCGGTGCAAGCACGAGCGCAATGATTTTAGTGAAACCCTGTTTCACCAAGTCGTCGATAGCGGTCTCAATCATTGGTGCAGCGTGCTTGAGACCCAACTGCACATGAAATTGTCCGGGATTCAAAGCGTCCAACGCACGTTGAAGCGCATCTCGTTGTGCTTCGGTGCGTGCTGCCAACGGAGAAATGCCACCAATTGCGTCGTAGCGAGCAATTAAGTCAGAAAGTTGTTCATCGGTTGGAGCGCGGCCGCGCCGAATGTCGGTGTAATAAGGAAGTATCTCTTGCGTGCTGCGTGGAGTGCCGTAGGCCATCAATACAACTGCAGTGCGATCTTGGTTTGGAAGTGAATTGACACTCATGAGCGAGTCCTTTCGTGGACATGTTGTACTACCGCCGCCAACACATCTGGATTTACACCAGGAGTGACACCATGACCGAGATTAAAAATATGACCAGGATGATTTGCATTGTCTTTGAGCACCGCGTCGGCACCAATGAGTGCGGTTTCGATATCGCCCTGCACCAGTGACGGATCTAAATTTCCTTGGACAATGGTGTTTTTGCCAAGACGTGCTCGAGCATTAACGATTGACGTGCGCCAGTCCAGTCCGATCACTGTTGCGCCTGCAGAGTGCATCAACTCGAGCAAGTGATCGCATCCAACACCAAAGTGAATGGATGGTGCATGCGGGTGAGAACTTTTCAATTCACTGATCACGTGCGCCGAGTGCGGCAAGACTGCATCGCGATACTGATCCTGCGTCAGGTTGCCTGCCCACGAATCAAACAGCTGGTACGCGCTCGCACCAGCGTCGAGCTGACTGCGGATGGATGCAACAGCATGTTGGGAAAGTCGTTGCATCAAGTCATGCCATAACTGTGGCTCGCTCGTCATCATCTGCTTCGTGATGAGGTGGTCACGACTTGGTTTGCCTTCAACCAAATAACTGCCAACAGTAAAGGGTGCGCCAGCAAACGCGAGTAGCGGTACCTGAAGTTCGCTTGCCAGCATGCGAACTGTTTCCAACACATAGGGCGTGTCGGTCTCTGGTTCAAATTCGCGAAGTCGCTGTAGGTCGGCACCCGCACGAAATGGCTGCTCGGCAACTGGGCCAGTGCCGGGTGCAACATCAATGCCAAAACCAACTGCGTGAGCAGGAACAACGATGTCGCTGTACAACACTGCTGCATCGACTCCGTATCGAGTCACTGGTTGCAGAGTGATGTCGGCAGCAAGTCGCGGTTGCTTAATTGCATCCAAGATGCTGCCTTCGCCACGTATTGCGCGGTACTCAGGCAAACTTCTGCCTGCCTGGCGCATAAACCAGACGGGTGTGTGGTCAATGCGTCGGCCAGATGCTGCAGCAAGAAATGGGTTTAGTGCCATGTTTTGCACGACAGGGTTCATGTCATGAAACGCTATCGCCAGCGTTATTGGTGACGACGAGCAGATTGTCTTTTGTGTGCAAGGTCACGCTTAAGCAATGCTTCAAGTTTCGCAACTCGAGTACCAGCAGGCGGATGAGTCAAAGTTGAGATGGTTGGCGCGAGTCGCATGCCAGTGAGGTTTCCACGACGAGTTGTATTGCGCAGTGCGCTCAATAATTCGTTTCCAAATCCCATTTCCATTGCTCTCGCATCCGCACGATATTCAGATGCTCGACCAATTCGATTGTTTAGTGCCTGTGCAGTGTTGAGTCCTGAAAGCAACACATACGAAATCGCTGTCAACAGCGCAGCAACTAACTGCACAACAAATTGAACAAATACGTATCGTTCGGTGAGCGGGGTCGCAGCGCGTCGACTGACATCGCGAAGCCAGATGCCCAAGCGCGCAAGACCGATTATCGGAAGGCTCATCCACTGGGCAATTGTGAGGGCAACCGTGTGACCACCCATGTGATGACTGAGTTCATGTGCAAGTACACCCGTGAGTTGATTTTGTGCCAAGTTATTGATTGCATACGAGGAAACCACGAGTAAATGCCCGCCGCATGCAAACGCATTGGTTTCATTGGTGTCGACTACGACCAAGACAAATCGCTGCGGTGAAAAATGGTTTGCTCGAGACACGATGTTCCATGCCGGGAGTAATAACGAGAGCTCGTGTGAAGTTGGAGCTCGGGCACCAAGCATCCGAGCAAAAACAATTCGTTGCACTGGACGCGAAAACAGCACGACTCCCAAAAGCATCGCCATGGTGGCAAAAAATAGATATGAAACGTCCGAAGTCAGCCACAGTGGCAGCCAAATAAATCCGATTGCAATCAGCCACACGGGAAGTAGTGCCACCACTGGCGCAACCGCAGCAATGGCTGTTTTATCGAGGCGCCGACGAGATTGATTCACGAATTCAGTCAATCAGAGATTTGCTTGCTCCACGGTCAATGAGTTTTAATTACCTTATATAGGATGCGTATCAAGCATGGTTTGCAATTGAACTCTCAAAAGAGGAACAGGGGAATGTGAAATGAACTCAAGAGTGCAAGCAGGTGCCGAGGCATGGTCGCATAGTGGCTCCCGTACGACTGGCGTATTGGTGATCCATGGGTTTACTGGCAACCCCTCATCTGTGCGCGAACTTGCCGAGCGGTTTGCCGCAGAGGGCTTTCATGTAGAAGTGCCGCGTTTATCTGGGCATGGAACAGTCATTGAAGACATGATGCCTATGCGTTGGTCTGACTGGAGTGCCGACGTAGAGGCTGCTTACACAGTGTTGTCAACGCGTTGCAAACAAGTAGTGGTCGCTGGGCAATCAATGGGTGGAGCATTGACTCTGTGGCTGGCGGCGCATCATCCTGAAATTGCGGCAATTATCTGCATCAATCCAGTTGCGCAGGGTCGAACCGCCGAAGAGATTGCGTTCTTTGAGGTAATTATTGAGTCTGGAGAAGAATCGCTTCCGGGTGTTGGTAATGACATTGCTGACACAAAAGTTGTAGAAAATGCTTATGCCGGCACGCCACTGCGAGCCGCGTATTCGATGTATGTAGATGGCGCTGCACCCCTTGCTGAGCACTACCCAAAGATGGTGATGCCGATGCTGTTGATTAACTCGGTACAAGATCACGTTGTCGAACCAACGCAAAGCGACTTTCTGGTTGCACATTACGCCGGCAAAATTGAGCGTGTAATGCTGGAAAAGAGTTTCCATGTTGCGACGCAAGATGTTGAAAAAGAAATTGTGATGTCTCGTTCGGTTGAATTCGCAAAGCAGATTCTGACAGCGTGAATTATCTAGCCAGCATTCCAAGCCCACCTAGCGGGACATTGCATCTCGGCCCCCTGCAACTCAATGCGTATGGTGCATTGATCGCGCTCGGTGTCATGGCTGCGGTGTGGCTTGCCGGTCGTCGCATGGAAAAGCGTGGTGTTGGTACGCGTGATGACATGAGCTCGATTGCAATGATCGCCGCGCCCGTCGGCATCGTTGGTGCGCGGCTCTATCACGTTGCCACCGATTGGCAGCGGTTTGAAAACAATCTTGGTGCCATCGTGCAGGTGTGGAAAGGCGGCCTCGGCATTTGGGGCGGCATCGCACTCGGCACGGTTGCGGGAGTGTGGTTCGCAAAGCGCAAGGGTCTTTCAGTGGGAATTTTGCTCACATGCGTTGCACCGGCTCTGCCACTTGCCCAAGCAATTGGACGTTGGGGCAACTGGTTCAATCAAGAACTCTTCGGTCGCCCAACCACATTGCCGTGGGCACTTGAAGTATCTGCATCGACAGCCAAGGCTGCGGGCTATGCGGCTGGCACGACATTTCACCCAACATTTTTGTACGAATCATTAGCTTGTATTGGATTATGTTTTTTGTTGATTGTTCTCGACAAAAAGATGCCGATGCGCCCTGGCAGATTATTTTGTTTTTACACAGCCGGCTACACGTTTTTTCGTTTTTTCATTGAAGGAATTCGCATTGACGAAGCACACTATGTAGGTGGCTTGCGGCTCAATCAGTGGGTGGCGCTTGCGGTGTTTGCAGTCTCGGTACTCGTGATTATCGCAACGCGGCAGCGAGATCTTCAGGAATCATCGGATTGAAATATTCGCCAGTCGATACCTCGGCTGCTGCGATATAACGCATTACTCCATTGCTGCGCCATGGAGAAACAATTTCAAAATTGAGCCATGCATCGGCATGTTTCATTTCGTTTGTTGTCGGGCGCTGATTGAGCCGCAAG
>CAXNNK010000006.1:0-27242 GCA_964203725.1 Ilumatobacteraceae bacterium
TACGTTGCCTTCATCTGCTCTGGCAAGTCGTCCCACTCGTCAGTCTGCGCAGCAGCAGGCTTGAGGTAATAAAAGATGTCTTGAAAGTCGAGATCTGGCATGTTCACGTTGAACCAAGGTGCCATCGGCTTCTTTTCAAATGTGGTGAGCGAACGCAAACGCAAATCGCGCATCCACTTTGGTTCACCCTTCCACCACGAAATCTGTTCAATCACCGACTTGTTGAGGCCCTTTTCAGGCGTAAACGCATACTCAGCCTCATCGCTCCAGCCGAGTGAGTATTTGGTGAGATCGAGATCGAAACTGGTCATGAGATTGAGCACCTTTTCAGTGGCGGATAATTAACACTACCGCCATAGTAACAATTCCTATAGCCCATGCAACAGTGGGGCTACAGGTAGCGTAATGAGTTCTCATGGAACGCTTTGGCCTAGTCGGCTTGCCCAATGCTGGCAAGTCATCCCTTTATAACGCATTGACCAACGGTGCTGCACTTGCAGCCCCCTATCCGTTTGCGACAAAAGACCCCAACGTTGGCGTGGCCAAAGTGCTCGACCCTCGCCTCGAAGCACTTGCCGAAATGTCCAAAACCCACAACACCGTTTATGCAACCGTCGAAGTTGTCGACATCGGCGGTCTTGTTGAAGGCGCAAGCAAGGGTGAAGGTTTGGGCAACAAGTTTCTTGCCAACATTCGCGAAGTCGATGCAATTGTGTTTGTGTTGCGCGCTTTTGAAGACGATGACATTCCTGGTCCATCAGACCCACTCGAGCATTTGCGCGTTGTTGAAATTGAGTTGGCACTCGCCGACCTCGAAACAGTTGAGACTCGTTTGTCGCGCACACAAAAAGCTGCGCGCATGGATAAGAGCGTCACTGAAGAAATGGAAGCACTCGAGCGCGCGCAAGTTCACTTGGCAGAAGGTCGCCCGCTCTATCGCGCAGGTATTTCTGAAGATGATCGTTTGCTGCTTGCTCCACACTTTTTGCTCACCACGCGCCGCGTGCTCGCTGTCGTCAACGTGGCAGAAGACAAACTCGACACGATTCCTGCAATGGAAGCTCTTGTGCGCGCCGAGTTGGCACCACCGGGCAGCGCAAGTGCGAGCACTGTTGAAGTGCTTGGCATGAGCGTGCAACTCGAAGCAGAAGCAGCGCAGTTGGTTGGCCAAGATCGCATCGACATGCTCGAGGCATTGGGTCTGGGTGAAGGTGCACTTCCACGAATGGTGCGCTCGGCATATCACTTGCTCGGACTTCGTACCTATTTCACGACTGGTGAAAAAGAAACTCGTGCATGGACATTTAATGCTGGAGCAAAAGCACCAGAGTGCGCCGGCAAGATTCACTCCGACTTGCAGCGCGGCTTTATTCGTGCCGACGTGATCGCGTGGGACGAACTGCTGGCTATTGGTTCTTGGAACAAGGCAAAAGAACTTGGCAAGATCCGTGTTGAAGGCAAGGACTATGAAGTCTGCGACGGCGACACGCTAGAAATTCGACACAATAGTTAGTAATACGCTTAACAATATGAAGACTCAGTCGCTTCCAACAGCTTGGCTGATGTGTGAAGGCAAAGTGCTTGCGAGTGCCGATATTGCTAACACTGCAAAGTCGCGTCGACGTGGTCTCATCGGACAAACAAGCATTGATTCTGCACTAGTTATTACGCCGTGCAAATGGATTCATAGTTTTGGCATGAAGTGTGCGATTGATGTGCTGTATCTCGATGCGACTGGAGCGGTGCTCAAGACCGAACACCTCCAGCCGATGCGCGTTGCGGCACCTGTGTTGAAGTCAAAAACAGTCATCGAGTTGCCATCTGGATCGATTGAACGATTTGGGGTAAGAATTGGCAACGTGATTGAAGTGCGTAGCGCATGAGCGGCACCCTCACACTCGTTGCAACACCAATAGGCAACCTCAGCGACATGTCGCAGCGAGCAATAGACACACTTGGTTCAGTAACTGTTGTTTGTTGCGAAGACACTCGACGCACAGGTTTGTTGTTGCAACATCTTGGTTTGTCGGGCAAAAAATACATCGTCATCAACGAACACACCGAGCACGATGCATGCGAGCACGTAGTTGCATTGTTGCTCGACGACATTGATGTCGCACTGGTGAGCGATGCAGGCACGCCGGGCATTAGCGACCCAGGCGAACGACTCGTCAAGGCAGCATTAAAGGCAGGCATCACCGTGTCGGCAATACCCGGGCCATCGGCTCTCACGATGGCGCTCGTAATCAGCGGCTTGCCAACTGCGCGGTTTGTTTTTGAAGGATTCCTGCCCCGCAGCGGAGGCGACCGCACTCGGCTCATTGACGACGTTGCAAACGAGATGCGCACCGTTGTGTTGTACGAAGCACCACATCGTCTTGAAAAAACGCTCATCGATCTTGAAGCCGGATGTGGTGCAATGCGCAGAGTTGTACTGGCTCGCGAACTCACCAAATTGCATGAAGAAATGTGGCGTGGCACCTTGCACGATGCGGTGAAGTACGCACAAACAACTGAACCTCGTGGCGAATACGTGGTGATGCTTGAAGGCGCAAAACCTCCTGCTCCCCCGACCGACGATGAGATAAATGAAGCACTACGAAATGAGTTGAATTCTGGCTCCAGCAAAAAAGATGCTGCTGCAAAAGTCGCTGCCAAGTACGGCATACAAAAGCGACACGTGTATGAACTTGCATTAATGCTGAAATAATTATTGTTTTGGCACAAGCCCAATCTGTCGCGATTGCGCCACAAGCGTGTCGCTTGAATCCCAGATCTCTCCATCTTCTTCAAACAGTCCGCCTTGCACTACGTGTGCACTAAACACGCAACGCAATGGGCCTGGTGCAGGGATTGCTCGCACATGCACAGTGAGTTCAACGGTTGGCACCCAGCCAGCCACAGTCATGACTTGAAACACTGGTGGCGGAAATGCATCTGCGATGAGCAATAAAGACAATGTGTCGATCGGGCGATTGTCTGCAAAGTTGACCCATCCACGCACAATGGTTTTTCCGCTTTGTTCTCCGCGCGAAAAACCGGTGTCGTCGGGGTGCAACCAAATATCGAGTTTGTCCATGAGCCCCATGCTGAACCCAGGGCCCGATGCAGGTCGTCGCGAACATTCGGTCATTGGTGGCAATTGTGGTGGTGCAATGTCTACGTGAAAAAGAGATTTGGATACTTCGATGTGACCGGCAGCTTCACCAAATGCTCCAATCACTCGCACCGCTTCTCGCCCACTTTGGTACATCGCAGCAGAAACAGTGCAAAACGTTTTGCCTCGCTTCACGACTTCGGTTGCAATGCGCACTTCACCCGGTGGCAGCGGTGCCAAATAATGTGCCGTCACCGAGATCGGGTCTTGACGTTGTGAAGCGTTGCGCATCGCTGATGCAACGAGTGCCATCACGTATCCACCGTTTGCATTGCCTCGAATGTCCCATCCGTCGTGCACGACACCCGAATAGTCACCGTTTTGTTGTTCGTGCACTTCGGTTGCTACATCAAAGGCAAATGTCATCTGTTCAGACTATTAGTGTGGAGCCGTGACAAAGTTCAGTTCGACAACACCTATTTACTATGTGAATGCTCAGCCGCACCTTGGTCACGCTTACACCACGATCATTGCCGACGCGGTTTCGCGCTGGCACAGGTTGCTCGGCGACGACGTGCACTTGCTCACCGGCACCGACGAACACGGTCTCAAGATTCAGCAAGCAGCAGACGCGAAAGGCGTGTCGCCTCAAGCATTTGCCGACTCAATCGCCCCACTTTTTGAGCAAGCCTGGGAACGACTCAACATCACCCACGATGACTTCATTCGTACAACCGAAAAGCGCCATGCCGTTGGCGTGCAAAAACTCTTGCAGGCGTGCTTTGACGCAGGCGACATTGAGTCCGACGTGTATCAAGGTCAATACTGCGTTGCATGCGAGGCCTACTTTCTCGAAGACGAATTAGAAAATGGCAACTGCCCTATTCACCACACCAAAACAACATATGTAGAGGAAGAAAATTATTTCTTTCGCTTGTCTCGTTTTGAAGACCGTTTGCTCAAGTGGTATGCCGATCACCCACAGGCCATCACACCTGGCTTCCGCATGAACGAAGTGATTGGTTTCATCAAAGGTGGACTCAACGATTTCTCGATTAGTCGCAAAACTCTCACGTGGGGCATTCCACTTCCATGGGACAAATCACATGTGGCGTACGTGTGGTTTGATGCACTTGCCAACTACATCACTGCACTTGGTTATGGCACAGACGAAAAAGCATTTACCGAAAGATGGCCTGTTGATTATCACTTCATCGGCAAAGACATCATTCGCTTTCACTGCGTGTATTGGCCAGCAATGTTGATGTCTGCAGGGATCGACCTACCAAAAGGCTGGGCAGTTGGCGGTTGGCTTCTTGTTGGTGGCGAAAAAATGAGCAAGACAACTGGAAACGTTGTCAACCCGCTTGATCTGATTGACGACATCGGTGTTGATGGCTTTCGTTATTACGTTCTTGCAGACACCGCATACGGCAACGATGGAGACTTCACCTATGAAGGTCTGATCAGTCGCTACAACTCGGACCTTGCCAACAACCTTGGCAACCTTGCTGCACGCATTGCCACAGTTGTTGAAAAGAAATGTGGTGGCCTTGGACCGAAGCCAACGCTCGACAGTCCGCTCGCACAAATTGCCGCAACGGCAGTGAGTGATACCAAAGATGCGTGGGCTCAAGTGCAACCGAGCAAGGCACTTGAAGCCACATGGAACTTGATTCGTGCAACAAACTCGCATCTTGAAAACAATGAGCCATGGAAAATGGAAGTTGGCGAAGCGGTTGATCGCGTAATGGGCGATGCTCTTGAGGCACTGCGCATCGTCACGATTTTGGCCAACCCTGCTCTGCCTACAAGTACGCAAGAAATCTGGAGTCGCATTGGCCTCACGGGCTCGATAACCGATTTGCGTATCGACGCCGACACCAAGTGGGGCCAGTACCCAGGTGGCGTCACAGTTGTGAAGGGCGATCCGCTTTTCCCACGCAAAACTGCATGACGAGTCAAAACATGCAACCAATCGAGTGGATTGACACACATTGCCATGTGTATGAAGAAACAATTCCTGGTGGCGCAGACGGAGCATTACAAACCGCGCGTGATGCCGGCGTAACAGCAATGATCGTCATTGGCACCGATGCCACTACTACGCAACAAGCAATCGCGATTGCAGCAGCGCACAGCGATGTGTGGGCAACTGTTGGTCTTCACCCTCACGATGCCAAACTTGGTCTCGACACCGTATTGCCGTTTGTCGACTCACCTCGAGTTGTTGGCATCGGTGAATGTGGTCTTGACTTTTTCTACGATCATTCAGATCGCGATGTGCAACGCGATGTGTTTGCTGCACAAATAGATTTAGCCAACAAACACAACTTGCCGCTAGTGATTCATACACGCGACGCATGGTCAGACACATTTGATGTTCTTGATGCTGTTGGAGTGCCTGAGCGCACGATCTTTCATTGCTTCACTGGCGGTGAAGACGAGGCGCGCGCGTGCGTCAAGCGCGGTGCGTACCTTTCTTTTTCTGGAATCGTCACGTTTAAGTCTGCAGACGATGTGCGACAGGCTGCATTGTGGTGTCCACCAGAAAATATGTTGCTCGAAACCGATGCACCATTTCTTGCACCAGTGCCACATCGCGGCAGACCAAATCAACCCTCGCTCGTGCCAACCGTTGGCACATTCATTGCCGACTTGCGCAGTGAACCCGTTGCCCAACTTGCTAAAACAACGACTCGCAATGCTCGCCTTGCGTTTCCTGGCATTGCTCCGTAGCGTGTTTTAGGTGGTTCTGTCAGTTTTTGAGCGGAGACGCATCGCCGTACTCACTGCGATCACACTGGTCATCATGTTTGGGGTGCGAGGTTGCAATAGTGACTCAAGTGATGCAGTTGCAACCACGGTCGCGATTGCAACAACAGTTCCTCCAATTGATGAAACCGAAATACCTTCACCTGTCATCCTTGGCGGACCAGCCCCGCTGGCGCCAACAGGATCTGCAGCCATTGCTTACCCAGCAACCGAAACCGATGTCATTACAGGCACCGCCACGTACAGCAATTTGGGTTACACCGAAACTGCTGTGTGCTACAGCATCGAAGCGCCAATCGGCAGGATTGTCACCGTCACCAACATCAACAATGGTCGCAGTGTCAAATGCACAAACGTGTTCAGCCTGCTTGTACCAAACGGTGTCACCGTTATTTTGCACACCTCAGTGTTCATCAAACTCGCCGACCTCATCGACTCACCTGTACCAGTAAAGATTTCCTGGTGACACACACTCGAAACGATATTTCAGAGTTATTGACTGCCCACGGTTTGTCACCGCGTCGCGCATTTGGCCAAAACTTTGTGGTCGATGCCAACACCGTGCGACGCATTGCTCGGCTCGCAGGAGTAGGTCCAGGAGATTTTGTGCTCGAAATTGGTGCGGGTCTTGGATCGCTCACTCTCGCGCTTGCTGAAACCGGTGCAACCATCGTTGCAATCGAAATCGACAACGGTGTTGTTGAGGTATTGCGCAGTGTCGTAAAAGACTTGCCGAATGTTGAAGTCATTCACGGTGATGCACTGCTGCTCGACTGGGCTCCACTGCAGGCTCGCAGCCAACACTGGCATGTTGTTGCAAACCTGCCGTACAACGTTGCTACCCCGCTCGTGGCAGACATCCTCGATGGCGCACCTGCTGTCGACCACATGTTGGTCATGGTGCAAAAAGAAGTTGCCGAACGATTTGTCGCGCCAGTGCGCACTCCGGCTTACGGCGCGGTCAGCGTCAAGATTGCGTATTGGGCAACTGCATCAATTGTTGGCGATGTCCCGGCATCAGTGTTTTTTCCAAAACCAAATGTTGCTTCGGCTCTCGTTGACATCAAACGTCGCACGTCACCTGCAATACCCGATGTTGACCCAACACAGTTCTTTACTCTCGTGCGCACTGGTTTTGGCCAACGCCGCAAAATGCTTCGTCGTGTGTTGGCGGGCATTATCGCACCCGAAACATTTACCCGTGCTGACGTGTCGCCCGAAGCCCGAGCCGAAGAGCTCGACGTGCACGCGTGGGGTCGATTGTGTGTTGCACAACAAGTCAAGTTGATGGGCAAATGAACACGGCGAGTAATACGTCCGGCAATACTGCTGACAACTCGTCAATACTGATTGACGCTCCCGCAAAACTCACGTTGAGCCTGCGTATTACTGGCATACGCGAGGACGGATTCCATCTCATCGATGCAGAGATGGTCACGCTCGACTTAGTTGACAGAGTGCGCATCACTCCAGATGAAAATGGTCTCACTGTGGATGGACCATTTAGCGATGGTGTTGCTGTCGATTCGAGCAACCTAGTCAGCCGCGCGCTTGCACTGTGCGGTCGCCGCGCACGAGTGCACATCGAAAAAAACATTCCGAATGGTGGCGGGCTTGGCGGTGGCTCTGCAGATGCCGCGGCCGTGCTCAATTGGGCTGGATTTACTGATCTTGAGGCCGCATCACGACTCGGTGCCGATATTCCGTTTTGCATGATCGGTGGCCGTGCACACGTGCAGGGCATTGGCGAAGTGATCGACAAATTACCGCCTCTGCATCGTGAAATCACGTTAGTTATTCCCCCATTTGGGGTCGCGACGCCTGCCGTGTATCGGTCATGGGATGAGCTTGCTAAAACTCATGCAAACCCAGTTGGCGCGACGAATGATCTTCAACATGCTGCATTGATTGTCGAGCCACGACTCGTTGATTGGCTCTCAAAAATCACCGCACTTTGTGGTCAAGCACCAGTTTTGGCGGGCAGTGGGTCTACCTGGTGGCTCGACGGAGCGTTTTTAGAATTGGCAAACCACCTGCCAAAAGCAACTGTTGTAGTAACACAGACTCGCTAGACAGACCATCGGCCCGGGTTAGCGATGATGAAATTACTTTCGGCGCTGGTGGCGGGTACGACGAAGCATCTTCTTGTGCTTCTTTTTGCGCATCCGCTTTCGGCGGCGTTTTACAAGTGATCCCATAACGCGAAACACACTATCGGCAACAACAGCAAAATTTACAATTTGAGTGAGTATCGTGAAGCCGTCGCTCCGGGGTCGTTCAATGGCAGGACAACGGGTTTTGGTCCCGTATATAGGGGTTCGAGTCCTCTCCCCGGAACTCGAGAACGACAGTTGCTTTTTCGTGAGCAACAAGTTCGTTCTACACTGGTCAAAACAGGTGTAAAGCCTCATCGCCAGCGAGAGAGATCTATGAACAAAACGATCGACAAAGTCACGACGAAGCGGATGGCTCTCTATACGGGACGCACTCACCCAGTGCTCGCCCAAGAAGTTGCAGCACATCTTGAAGTGCAGTTGGGCGATGCCAATATTGTCGAGTTTGCAAACGGCGAATTGCGTCCACGCTTTGGTGAGAGCGTTCGCGGTGGTGATGTGTTCATCATGCAAACACATTGTTCGACCGAAGGTCGCAGCATCAATGACTCGATCATGGAACAGTTGATCATGATTGATGCCGCGTATCGTGCGTCAGCAAAGCGTGTTACCGCAGTGTGTCCGTTTTATGGTTACGCGCGTCAAGACCGAAAATCAGATGGTCGCGAGCCAATTACTGCACGTTTGATTGCTGATTTATTTAAGGCTGCTGGTGCAAAGCGCATGGTTTCTATCGACTTGCACAGCGGTCAGATTCAAGGCTTCTTTGAAGGCCCAGTTGACCACCTCACCGCAATGCCAGTGCTAGAAAAATATGTTCGCCAACACGCGCGCAACGAAGTTGTGATCGTGTCGCCTGACGCTGGTCGCGTAAAAGTCGCAGAGCGCTTTGCTCAGCATCTTGCCGACATGAACGCCGATGTTGCATTCATCAACAAGCGTCGTCCCAAAAACACCACTAACGTTGCGGTAGCAAAAGAAGTCATCGGTGAAGTTGAAGGACGCTTGTGCATCCTGGCCGACGACATGATCGACACGGGTGGCACCATCGTGAGTGCGGCCGATTTGTTGATGGCTCGTGGCGCAACTGAGGTGTGGGCTATGGCCACACACGGTGTACTCTCCGGTCCAGCCATCGAGCGCCTTGAAAAATCGATCATCAGCCGCGTGGTACTCACCAACACGCTTCCATTGCCAAAAGAAAAGCAGATCGCCAAAATAGAGGTGCTGTCAGTTGCCAAGATCTTGGCCGACGCCCTCGCCGCCGTGTTTGACGAGACCTCGGTGAGCGATCTCTTTGACGGTGAAAACCAGTCGTAAAGAGTCGTAAGCACCTGATCTAAACGAGCATTTGCGGCTATACACTGATCAGCCGTTGTAGTAACTGTTTTCAACTGAAAGATCTCGGAGTTTGCACATGACCACCACACTGATCACCCAGACCGGCCGCGTAACAGGCAGCCCAGAATCTCGCCGTATTCGTAACACCGAAAACATCCCTGCTGTTATCTACGGTCACGGCATGACACCAATCTTGTTCACTGTTGGTCGTCGCGATTTGCGTGTTGCATTGTCGGGTCCTGCTGGCGCCAACACCATTCTTGAATTGCAAGTTGACGACAAGAAGTACCCAGCGATTGTTAAAGAGCTACAGCGCGATCCAGTAAAGCGCACCGTCAGCCATGTTGACTTCATGCAAATCGACCTGACCGAAGAGATCACCATGTCGGTTCCTGTCCACTTAACTGGTATCGCAAAAGCAGTGCTCGCAGAAGGTGGACTCGTGGATGCTGCTCTGGATCGCATTGAACTTCGTGCGTCAGCCGACAACATTCCAAACGAAATTCTGATCGACGTCACAACCATGACAATGAACGATGTCATTCGCATGGGCGACATCAAGTTGCCAAAGGGCGTAACTGCAGTTCTTGACGAAGACGTCGTGATTGTCACCGTGTTGGCAACAAAGGCCGATTCTGAAAAGACCGCTGCACCTGCCGCCGACGCTGCCGGAGCAACTGCTGCTGGCGACGACAAGCCAGCTGCTTCCTAGTTTGTATGGCGCTGTTCGGTCGCAATAAGCGACCCGAGCGGCGAGGAACTCCTTTCAACGCACTCATTATTGGTGTTGGTAATCCCGGTCGCGATTATGCGGGCACTCGGCACAACGTTGGTTTCGATGTGATTGATGTTCTGGCCAAGAAATATTCGGTTGTGCTCAAATCTTCTCGCGAGCGTGCGTTGGTAGCCGAAGTACATGCTGGCGACACTCACCTGCTACTCGCAACACCAACAACCTTTATGAACGACAGCGGAAACGCCGTTGGCCCACTCGCATTAAAATACGGAGTGGCCGATCCAAATCAGATCATCATTGTGCACGACGAACTCGATCTTGGACCCGGTGTGGTGCGCATCAAGATCGGTGGCGGACTCGCTGGACACAATGGACTTCGTTCGATCTCTACACATCTCAAGACGCAAGAGTTTGTGCGCGTTCGAATTGGAGTTGGCAAGCCAAATTCAAAAGAGGAAGGCGCCGATCATGTGCTCTCTCGAGTACCGCAAAATGAACGCCAGGTGCTCGACATCGCCGTTGTTGTTGCAGCCGAAGCAGTAGTGCTGATTGTCGAGCAAGGCGCGCAGGCTGCCATGCAGCAGATAAATGCGCGTTAGTCAACCCTTAAATCACTGACTCAAATCCATGCTTCTTTCTGAACTCGCCGCCCTTGCTAGTCACGAGCCTGCACTCGGTGAGATTGGCGGAAAAAACTCGGTGCTCGCGGTCGCAGAAAATGCTCGCGCGCTCATAATAAGTGCACTCAGTGCTCGTGCGCCGAAAACAACGCTGATCGTCGCAATGCCCACTGGCACAGGTGCACAACAGCTGCATGACGACCTCGTGCAGTTTCTGGGCGACGAGAACGTGCTGTTGTTTCCAGCGTGGGAAACACTGCCTTTTGAACGTGTCAGCCCAAGCGTTGAAACTATGGGTCGTCGTTTGGAGGTGCTGTGGCGCATGCGCGGCGAAGACCGCCCGCGCGTAGTGATCGGTTCGGTGCGTGCGTTGTTGCAAAAACTTGGACCAAATGCCACAACATTTGAGCCAATCATTGTGCGCCCCGGTGCAGAAATCGACGCAGACGAACTACTCAAGAAACTAGTTGGTGGTGGTTATCGGCGCGAAGAACTCGTAGAGCATCGTGGCGAAATTGCACGCCGCGGTTCGATCATTGATATTTTTCCGAGCACCTCCAATACACCTGTGCGTATCGACTTGTGGGGTGACGAAGTTGACAGACTGACTTCATTCAATGTCAATGATCAACGCTCTACCGAGCCACTCGGCGAAGCAGTCTTTTTTGCAGCTCGTGAATTGCAACTCGACGACAATGTCATGGACCGCGCACGATCACTCGTTGCAACCGAACCGTGGGGTCGCGAACACTGGGATCGCTTGGCAGACGGCGGCAACTTTGATGGCATGGAAAGTTGGTTGCCGTGGCTGATTGAAAAAGATTTGCTACTCACTGACGTTCTGACATCCGACTGCGAACTCGTGCTTGTTGAGCCCCGTCGGATGCGCGACCGCGCGCACGACTTGCTTGCAGAAGAAGACGACCTCGCGCGAGCGCTCGCTTCGACATGGGCACGCGATGCCGATAAAACATTTCCGCGGTTACACGCCGAGATCGACAGATTGCTCGGAACTTCAACGTCCTTGCGAGCAATTTCGTTGTCACTTCCCGCCGAGACCATCGACGCACCGTCGGTGCAGTCCACCGGCTGGGGTCCTGTAACCGGCGACGCAGAGGCAACTGCCAAGCGTGTGCAGCAATTGCTTACCGATAAGTGGACAGTCGTTATCGCTGCAGAAGGTTCTGGTTCGGCAGACAGACTTAAAGAAGTATTTCTAAAAGAAGGCGTGGCAGTCAACGTCATTATCGCGCCGCTGCACCACGGCATGTCGCTGCCCAATTGCAAAGTGTCAATCATCGCCGAAGCCGATCTCACAGGTCGACGACGGATGCATCGACAGCCGCGTGCAAAATCCAACAAGCGCGACTCCCTATCTGTTTTTCAAGATCTCAAGCCAGGCGACTATGTGGTGCACCACTATCACGGCGTTGGTCGCTATGAGGGAATGGTCAAGCGACAAATCAGCGGATCAGAGCGCGACTATTTACTCTTGGCATATAAAGACGGAGACAAGCTGTATGTGCCAACCGATCACATTGACGGAGTTCGCCAATATATCGGCGGAGATAAACCAACGCTGCACCGCCTAGGCGGCAGCGACTTTGCAAGATCAAAACAACGAGTGCGCTCGGCGGTTCGCGAAATCGCTCAAGAACTTGTAGTGCTCTATCAACGTCGAGTCAATGCGATTGGTCATGCCTTTGCCCAAGACACGCCGTGGCAGCACGAAATGGAGGGCGCATTCCCGTTTGTTGAAACACCCGATCAGCGCACTGCAATCGACTTCGTAAAAGCCGACATGGAGCGAAATGTGCCGATGGATCGACTCGTCTGCGGTGATGTGGGTTTTGGCAAAACTGAAGTGGCTGTGCGCGCGGCGTTTAAGTGTGTGCAGGACGGCAAGCAGGTTGCAATCCTTGTTCCAACCACACTGCTTGCATCACAACACGGAAATACCTTTAGTGATCGTTTCGCTGGTTACCCAATTCGCGTCGAAGTCATTTCTCGGTTTCTTACTGCTGCACAAGCAAAAAAAGTAATTGCAGGACTCGCAACAGGAGAAATTGATTGCGTGATTGGCACACACCGACTGCTTCAAGATGGTGTCAAGTTCAAGGACCTGGGTTTGTTGGTCGTAGACGAAGAGCAACGCTTTGGTGTCACACACAAAGAGGCAATGAAAAAACTCAAGACCAATGTTGATGTGCTCACACTGACAGCAACACCAATTCCTCGCACGCTCGAAATGAGTCTCGTTGGTATTCGTGACTTGTCGTTGCTGCAGACACCGCCGGCCGACCGCCAGCCGATCCTCACTTTCGTTGGCGAGGAAGATGAGCGAGTAGCAACGGAAGCAATCAGGCGCGAACTGCTGCGTGATGGCCAAGTGTTTTGGGTACACAATCGTGTGCAATCCATCGAAGACCGCGCGCGCGAACTGCGCGAACTTGTGCCAGAGGCACGCATTGCAGTTGCTCATGGCCAGATGGACGAGGCTCTGCTCGAACAAACGGTGATCGATTTTTGGGAAGGCAAATACGACGTCCTCGTATGCACAACCATTATCGAAAGTGGAATTGACATGCCTACCGTCAACACTCTCGTAGTTGAGCGCGCAGATTTGTTGGGCCTTGGTCAGTTACATCAGCTGCGCGGTCGCGTTGGTCGCAGCGGTTCGCGCGCATATGCATATTTATTTCATCCACGAGATCGCGTGCTTTCAGAGGACGCGTACGAGCGCCTGAAAACAATTGGCGAAGCAACAGAACTCGGCAGTGGATTCAAAATCGCAATGCGCGACCTCGAGATTCGTGGTGCCGGAAACTTGCTGGGTGAAGCACAAAGTGGACACATCGCAGCAGTTGGCTACGACCTTTACTGTCAACTCGTCACCGAAGCAGTTGCGGAAATGAAGGGCGAAGAAGTGCCACCTGTTGTTCCTGAGCTCAAGCTCGATGTACCGACCAATGCCTTCTTGCCAACCGATTACGTCACCAAAGAAGAGTCGCGTTTGGACGCATACCGCCGACTCGCTGCCGTGACCAGCGTTGCTGACGTTGAAGACATTCGCAGTGAGTGGCTCGATCGCTACGGTGCATTGCCAGAGCCTGCACTCGCACTGATCACGGTTGGTTTGTTGCGAGCCGAATGCCATCGCCTTGGTTTGCGCGAATTAGTAGTTGCAGATGGTCGAGCGCGCATGTTGCCCATCACACTCAAGGCAAGTGAAGTCATGCGCCTCCAGCGCATCGCCAAGAGCCCCGACTGGAACGAGAAGATTAAGCAACTCGTGGTTACGTTGCCACGAGCATCAAATCCAAAAATGGATGATGGCGCGACGGTGACGTATCTCGTTGGCTTTCTGCAGGAACTTGTGGAGCCAGCCAACTAGGATTAGGCAGATGTCAACCCCCACATCTGTTTCTCAATCTCACCGTTTCCGTCGATCCACAGTCTCTACTGCTCTGCTCTCAAGTGTCATTCTTGGCCTAGTCGGTTGTGGCTCGTCCACTGTTGCCAACGACGCGATCTCGTTCAACGGAGATTCGGTATCCATCGAATCTTTCGAGACGACGATCACCCAGTTGGCTGATGCCAAACAAATCACTCTTGAAAACGGTATTGCAACTGGCGATGTATCCCGTTCGGTGCTTGGTGCAATGTTGCGCGGTGTTGCAACAAGTCAAATAGTCAAGCAATACAACGAGTCGGTAACCACCGAAGACAACGATGCCGTGCTTGCCCAAATGCAACAAGACCCAGGTTTTGATGAACTAGGGCCAGACTTAAAAGACCTCATCTTGTCAATGAATGCAGAAGATTTGGCACTTGCTCGCGTCAAAGCACCAGCAGAAAAAGACGTTGCGGCAATGTACGAGCAATCACCAGCGTCGCTTGGTGCACTGTGTGTGCAACACATTCTTGTCAAAGGATCGGCCACAGCCAACAAAGTGATCAAACTCCTCAATGACGGCGGAGACTTCAAAAAATTGGCAGGAGAATATTCGATCGAGCCAAATGCTGGCGAGACTGGCGGCGTTTTGGGCAGTGCAGATGGTGACTGCCTGTTGCTGAGTGATTACCAAGCACAGTTTGATGCCGGGTTTACCGCGGGTGCACTCGCTGCAAAACCAGGCGTGCCATCAGGACCAGTTGAGAGTAGTTTCGGTTATCACGTAATTTTGGTGCGACCATACGCTGACATCGCATTGTCACTCAATGCACTCTTGGCAAAAACTCCAGGCCAAATGTTGGTTGTTGGATTGCTTGCCACGAGCAGCGTCACGGTGAGTTCACAGTACGGTCACTTCGATGCGGCCACCAACAAAATCGTCGCCAATTAGTTCGAGCGAGCATCGACTGTCATGACCGCTCGCGTTGTGATTGTGGGTCTTGGACCAGGCCCAAGTAACACCGTCACACAAGCGACTCTTGATGCAATCGCGCGCATCGACGTGCAGTTTGTGCGCACAACACGGCACCCGACTTCGAGTTTGATGCCTCGTGCAACAAGTTTCGACTCGTTGTATGACACACTTCCAACTTTTGACGATGTGTATTGTGCGATTACTGAATCTGTTGTAGCCGCAGCAATCAAACATGGCGAAGTGTTGTACGCAGTGCCAGGGTCGCCATTGATTTTGGAATCGAGCGTTGCCCAATTGCGTGCCGACACGCGAGTTGAAGTGCAAGTGTTACCCGCTTTAAGTTTTTTGGATCTTGCGTGGGAAGTACTCGGCATCGACCCGGTAAACGCCGGTGTGCGCCTGATCGATGGTCATCGATTTGCCATCGAAGCAAGTGGAGAGCGCGGGCCGCTTCTCGTTGCACAGGTGCACGCCGACTGGGTGTTGTCCGATGTCAAGTTGTCTCACGAATCAGCGCATGGCAACGAACCCGTCGTATTGCTGCACCATCTTGGACTCCCCGATCAACGAGTCGAACACACCACTTGGCAAGAGCTCGATCGCGTGTTGCCAGCCGATCACCTCACCACGTTGTATATCGCGCAAATGGCAGAGCCAGTTGCAGGAGAACTCGCGCGACTACATCAATTGGCTCGCACGCTGCGCGAGAAGTGTCCATGGGACCAGGAACAAACTCATGATTCGTTGATCAAGCACCTGATCGAAGAAACATATGAAGTTGTCGATGCACTCAACGATCTTGACGAAGATGACCCCTCAACCGACGACTCGTTGATTGAAGAGCTCGGAGACTTGTTGTATCAAGTTCAGTTTCATGCAACGATTGCCGAACAACAAGGTCGCTTCAGCATGGCCGACGTGGCCCGCTCGATACATGACAAATTGGTGCGCCGACATCCGCATGTGTTTGGAGACGTTGTTGCAAATAGTGCCGACGATGTCGTGCTGACATGGGACGAGATAAAGCGAGCAGAAAAAAAATCAATTAATAGCGCTACTGCTTCTACTACTTCTACTACTTCTACTTTTTTAGGTGTCGCAAAGTCTGGACCATCGCTGCAATACGCAACCAAGATTCAAAAGCGAGCTGCTGATGTCGGTTTTGATTGGCCTAACGCTGAGGGAGCATTTGAAAAAATAATTGAAGAGTCGGCTGAAATTCGCCAAGCAGTTGCATCCGCAAGCGACCCTGAAACTGTGCGCATGGAGTTGGGCGACTTGCTGTTTAGCGTCGTCAATTTGTCTCGTCACCTTGGTCACGATGCCGAACAAGCATTGCGGGGTGCGAGCGACAAATTTCGCCACCGTTTCGAACAAGTCGAACAACTGGCAGCCACTCGTGGAATTGTTTTAGCAGCAGCGACACTTGCCCAACTCGATGCTTTGTGGGACGAAGTCAAAAAACCTAAGATCGTCTCATGAACAAGATCAGCAAAGTCTTTGGGCGCGAGGTTTTAGATTCTCGCGGAAACCCGACGGTAGAGGTTGATGTCACTCTTGATTCTGGTGCCAATGGCAGAGCAATCGTTCCATCGGGTGCGTCTACTGGCCAGCATGAGGCGACCGAACTACGCGATGGCGGCAGCCGCTATCGGGGCAAGGGTGTACTCAATGCTGTTGCCAATGTCAATGGCGAAATACGCGCTGCACTCATTGGCAAAGACGCATTCGACCAGTCCTCGCTCGACAAGACACTCTGTGATCTTGACGGAACCCCAAACAAATCCCGCCTTGGTGCAAACGCGATACTTGGCGCAAGTTTGGCTGTGGCACATGCTTCAGCAGCCGACCGCAAGTTGCCACTGTTCCAGTCAATTGGTGGTGATGCAGCGTGCGTGCTTCCCGTACCGATGCTCAATGTACTCAACGGCGGTGTACACGCCGACAACAATATTGATCTTCAAGAATTCATGATCATGCCAATTGGCGCATCAAGTTTTTCTGAAGGATTGCGTTGGGGCGTCGAGACCTACCACACGCTTAAATCTTTATTACATGATCGCAAACTCGTCACCGCAGTTGGTGACGAGGGTGGCTTTGCGCCAAACCTTGCGAGCAACGAAGAGGCGATTGCGATTTTGGTTGATGCCATCGAAGCAGCAGGCTACAAACCTGGCATTGACATCTCAATCGCACTTGACCCGGCAATGAGTGAACTCTTTCGAGATGGAAAATACCATTTGCCAGGCGAAGACAAAGTGTTGACAAGTGACCAGCTCGTGACGTGGTGGACAACGCTTCTCGACAAATACCCAATTGTCTCTATAGAAGACGGAATGGCAGAAGATGACTGGGCCGGTTGGTCGTCGCTCACCAAAGCATTGGGGTCTCGTGTCCAACTCGTAGGTGATGATCTTTTTGTGACCAATGTAAAACGCTTGCAACGCGGAATCGACGAACACACCGCCAACAGTGTGTTGATCAAAGTCAATCAAATTGGCACATTGACCGAAACTCTTGAAACTATTTCACTTGCACATAACAATCGCTACACGAGCGTGATGAGTCATCGTAGCGGCGAAACCGAAGATGCGACAGTTGCCGACTTGGCAGTCGCTACCAACTGCGGCCAGATCAAAACAGGTGCGCCAGCTCGCAGCGACAGAGTGGCAAAGTACAACCAGTTGCTCAGGATTGAACAACTCCTTGGAGATCGCGCACAGTATCTCGGCGCGCAAGCCGTAAGCCGTTAGGCATCAGCAACCGTCGTACTCCCCCATTTTGGGCGCCCAACAAGCCACAATAGAGGGGTGTCAAGTACTGACCTCCATCTCGTGCGCCATCGTGGAATACGCGCGTTTGCAGTGCCTCTCGCGATTCTCATTGCATTTGCACTCGCAACGACACTCTTTATTGTGCCAGTTCGTACGTGGATCAGCCAGCGAGAAGTGCTGAGTGCCAGACAGGAGGAATATGCCGCCTACGAAGACATTGTTGAGAATATGCAAGATCAAGTGAGCTACCTGCAGTCACCTGCAGGACTGCGAGATGCCATCCGCACCCAACTTGGCTACCTCTATCCGACCGAGCGCCGTGTGCCAATGATGGATACACCTGCTTTGTCTACAACTCTTCCTGAGCGCTGGCCTTACACGATTGTGTCGACGATGATGTTTGTCAAGACACTTCAGGCAGCGCAAGAAAACGCCAAAGGCGAGATTTCGCTCAATCCACTTCTTCCGTAGAGCATCCCATTCAGTAACCTCGTTACGAACCATCCTCCCAAAAAATTAAAGGAGTAGCAATGGCTGGAAGTATTTTAGGCAACCGAGTTCTTCGCAAAGAAGATCCCAAATTTCTCACAACTGGTGGCGTCTATGTAGACGACTTGCGTGATGAGCCATTATTGGTCGGTGCCGTGCACGCAACATTTGTGCGTTCAACTGTTGCCCACGCCAACATCACAAGCATCGATGTTTCTGAAGCCCTCACGATGCCTGGCGTCGTGGCTATCTACACCGCGCAAGATCTTGGCCTTGAACCTGTTAGCGCTTCGTTTAATCCACTTGCCAAGCGCACGCTTCTTGCAAGCGGCAAGGTTCGCTACGTTGGCGAGCCAGTTGCTGTCGTACTCACAGAGTTCGCCAATCAAGGTGAGGACGCAGCCGAGCGAGTGATCGTTGACTACGACGCTCTCGAAGTTCTTGTTGACGTGGAGCAAGCGATGACTTCATCAACACATATTTATGAAGATATCGGTAGCAACGTGGTGTATGAGTCAACCAACATTGGCATGCCAGACAACACGGGTGATGCGTTATTTACAGATTGTGAAGTTGTAGTCAAAGGCAGATTTGTCAATCAGCGTGTTGCACCGTGCCCTCTTGAAGTTCGTAGTGCGGCTGCGGCATGGGACAACGGCCGCTTGGTGCAATGGCTGTCAACGCAACATGCACAAGGTGCCCGCGATGCAATTCTTAAAGTTAATGGTCTTGAGGCAGGTCAAGTTCGCGTGATCACACCAGACGTCGGTGGTGGTTTCGGAGCAAAAATTGATGCGTACCCAGAAGATCTTTTATTGGGCAAGATTGCAAAGAATGTTGGCAAACCCGTTCGTTGGACAGAAACACGTAGCGAATCAATGGTTGCTCTCGGTCACGGTCGTGGCCAAATCCAATACATCACCATTGGCGGTACACGAGCAGGCAAGGTCATGGCATACCAATTACACGCACTGCAAGATTCGGGTGCGTGGGTTGATGTTGGCGCAATTCTTGCTCCTTATATGACAAGGCCAATGGCATCTGGCGTGTATGACATTCCTGTTATTGAAGTGCGCACGACTTCGGTTGCAACGAATACCACACCAATGGTTGCCTACCGCGGTGCAGGACGCCCAGAGGCAACAGCAGCAATTGAGCGAGCAATGGATTTGTTTGCACTTGAACTCGGTAAAGATGCCGTCGAAGTGCGACGCATCAACCTGATTCCAAAGTTTCTTGAGCCTTTCACGACTTCGATTGGGCAAACGTACGACGTTGGCGACTTTGAAGGAGCACTCGACAAAGTGCTTGAGGCATCAAACTACACACAACTTCGCAAAGACCAAGTTGTGCGCCGTGCAAGTGGTGCTACCAAACAACTCGGCATTGGCATCAGTGTGTATGTCGAAATCACAGCGGGAACATCATCGGGCGAATACGGCAAGGTGGAGATTCTTCCAAATGGTCGCGCAATTGTGTACACCGGCACTTCACCGCACGGACAGGGTCACGTGACATCGTGGTCGATGTTGGCAAGCGATGAAACTGGGATTGCAATGGACATGATTGATGTCGTGTGGGGCGATACCGATGCCGTCCCATCTGGCGGTGGAACCATGGGTTCGCGATCGTTGCAGCAAGGTGGCGCCGCAGTGCATCAGGCATCCAAAGAACTCGTTGAGCAAGCACGTAAACACGCAGCACGTTTGCTCGAAGCCAATGAGGACGACGTGGTATTCGACAAGTTCACTGCGGCTTTCCATGTCGCTGGCACCCCTGCAGTAGCAAAAACATGGGCCGATATCTCTTCGGCACTTGCCACCGATGGTGGCTTAGTTCAAGAATCAAATTTCGTGTCCAACGGCGCAACTTTTCCTTTCGGCGCACACGTTTCAGTTGTTGAAGTCGACACCGAAACCGGCAAGGTCACCATGATCAAACACGTTGCGTGCGACGATGCTGGCCGAGTAATTAACCCACTTATTTTAGATGGACAAATACATGGTGGCATCGGTCAAGGTGCGGCACAAGCACTTCTCGAAGAGGTTCGCTATGACACTGATGGCAACCCGATCACATCCAACTTTGCCGACTACGCATTTATTTCAGCAGCAGAATTACCAAGCTTCGAGGTGATTCACATGGAGACACCAACACCCCGCAACCCACTTGGTGCAAAAGGTATCGGCGAGTCAGGAACCATTGGCTCGACTCCTGCAGTGCAATCAGCAGTAATCGATGCGCTCACTCATTTGGGTGTGCGTCACATTGACATGCCAGCCACACCAGAACGCGTGTGGGCAGCAATCAATGCAGCCAACTAACGAGAGAAGGCTCATATTGCGTACAGCACTTATTTTTTTTGCTCTCACGTTGTGCCCTATTGTGACGAGCCCGCCTGCACATGTTGATGCCGCAAGCATGCCGCGTCTTGCTTCTATCAACTTGATAATCAAAAATGGAGTATTTAGCCGATCCTCAGTTGTAGTACTCAAAGGCAGCACCCTCACCCTGAAGAATGTCGACAGTGTTGCCTACCGCATCAAAGTTGGTGCAACCCTGCTAGTCGTCCCTGCCAAGGGGTCAAAGACCATTCCACTTCCCCAACGTGGAACATTTTCCATTACCTGTGCCAAAGCGCCAAGTTTGAGGGCAACACTTATAGTGAAGTAACTGAATAGAGGGAAATCACATGAAGGTCTGCATTACTGTCAATGGAACAAAGCAAGACAAAGATGTAGAGCCGCGTACCCTGCTCGCACATTTTTTACGCGATCAGCTCCATCTCACGGGTACGAACATCGGCTGTGATACATCAAGCTGTGGCGCATGCACTGTTCACCTCGATGGTGAAGCGATCAAAAGTTGCACAGTGCTTGCCGTGCAAGCAGACGGTGGCTCGGTAACAACTATCGAGGGTCTGAGCAAGGATGGCGTGATGCACCCGATGCAACAAGCTTTCATGGAGAACCATGGTTTGCAGTGTGGTTATTGCACACCGGGAATGGTGATGGCATCAATTGGTTTACTGAATGAAAATCCAAATCCAACCGAAGAAGAAGTTCGGCTCGGCCTCGAGGGCAACCTCTGTCGCTGTACCGGTTACCACAACATTGTGAAATCAGTGCTTGCAGCGGCAAAGAAGTAATTCAAGGGAGCTCATCGTGATACCAGCAGCATTTGAGTACAAACGTGCATCATCGGCAGCCGAAGCAATTTCACTTGTCGGGCAGTACGGCGACGAAGCCAAGTTTTTGGCAGGTGGCCACAGTCTTTTGCCCTTAATGAAACTTCGTCTTGCCCAGCCATCGATGCTCATCGACATTGGTCGCATCAAAGACCTTTCGTACATTAAGGACGGCGGAGACTTCATTGCAATCGGTGCGCTCACCCGACACATGGATGTTGAGACGTCTGCGCTTGTGCTCACAGAGGTGCCACTGCTCGCCCATGCAGCCGGTCATGTGGGCGACGCTCAGGTTCGTCATCGCGGAACCATTGGTGGATCACTTGCTCACGCCGACTCGGCAAGCGACCTTCCTGCAACAACTCTCGCACTCGGTGCAACCTACGTTGCGCAGGGTCCGAAAGGCGAACGACTCATTGCCGCAGCCGACTTCTACAAAGGCTTCCTTGAGAGTGCGCTTGAGCCAGACGAAATGCTCACCGAAATTCGCGTGCCAAAAATGAATGGTGCAAAGTGGGGTTTCGAGAAGTTCAATCGCCGTGCTCAAGACTGGGCAATTGTTGGTGTGGCTGCGTGGCGCAGCAAAGACGCATCAGGCGTCGCACTCGTCAACATGGGCAGCACCCCAATCTTGGCAACAAGTGTCTCGAAGGCCCTCATGTCTGGTGCGTCAATTGCAGATGCTGCCGAACTCGCATCAGCCGAAGCTGAGCCACAAGACGATCTCAACGCATCGAGCGAATACCGTGTGCACTTAGCCAAGGTGCTTGTGCGTCGCGCACTCGAAAAAGCTTCGGAGTAAACCAACACGAACGAGCGTTAAAAAGTGATTTGAGCCGATGCTCGCGATGCGATGTATGGCTTGAAGTACTTGGCACGAATCTCGTTGTGTAATTCGTCTGCGTCGTATTGACGCCACCCATCAACATCGTCAAACGTTGCAACGATCAGGTAGTCGGCATTGACCGCAGTCGACACACCCAAGTCGGGGCCACAATGATATTCACGCACCGACGAAATCTGTGATGCCATGTCTTGCAGTACAGCCGAAACTGTCTCTGCATAGAAAAGTGGCACCTGATCATTCCACGTGATTGCGACAACGTGCTGCAGCATTACAACAACCCTCCATAAGATCCGCCGTCAACCTGCAAACTTGCACCGGTCACAAACTTTGCACCCTCGCCACACAAAAAGGCAACTACCTGACCAAAGTCTGCTGGATCACCCACTACTCCAGCAGGAATACCGAGCGCCGATGCGTCGGGTGATGCTCCGTACAGTTGCGTGACACGATCGGTTGCATGAATCCCTGGTTGCACGGTGTTGACAGTGACTCCATCTTGTGCAACTTCGCGCGCAACGGTCTTTAAGAATCCTGTAACTCCTGCGCGAGCAGTATTAGACAAAATCAAGTTGGCCATTGGCTGACGCACAGCAACTGATGTAATAGCAACGATGCGGCCCCACTTGCGAGCTTGCATTCCTGGCAAGGCTTCTTTGCACATGCCGATTACCGACAGCAAGTTCTGTTCAATCGCTGCTGGGTATGCGTCCAAATCTGTTGATGCAAAGTTTCCTGCTGGTGGTCCACCACCGTTTGCTATCAAAATATCGATGTGTCCGAGTATCGCTGCAGCGTCGCGCACAAATTGGGCCCCGCCATTCCCCGTCGAAACATCGGCAACAATGCCGATACAACCGTTACCAATAGCTTTTGCAGCATTAGCCACACGTTCAGCATCACGGCTACAAATAACTACCTGCACTCCCTCATTGGCGAGTGCCTGCGCAGTTGCAAATCCCAAGCCGGCCGAACCAGCAGCGACTGCAGCATTTCGCGTGCTCATCCCCAAGTCCATAGCCCAAAACGCTACTGCAGCTGGTGTTGACTTGGTGCTAACCTGGCGCCGTTAGGTGGTGAGAAAACCCATGGCTGGGTATCAAGAAGACGAACGCTTTCTGGACGCGATCGCTGATGCCGAGCCGTATCCGTATTGGATGGAAGATGTCGACGAACCCGACTCCAATCCGATGCTCGTGCGTGACGACTCGTGCGACTTGTGCATTGTCGGTGGCGGCTACACGGGCCTCTGGACTGCAATCTTGGCAAAAGAACGCAATCCTTCTGCAGACGTAATTCTTATCGACTCACACGAAGTTGGATCAGCAGCGAGCGGTCGCAACGGCGGCTTTATGGATTCGAGCCTCACGCACGGCATAGCTAACGCACAACAACGCTTCCCCAAAGAAGTTGGTTTGCTTGAAGATTTGGGGCTGGAAAACCTCAACCAAATTGAAGCAGCAATACGCCGCTACAACATCGACTGCGACTTTGAGCGCAATGGCGTGATTGATATTGCAAGCACGCGTCATGCTTCCAATTATCTTGACGAGATGCGCGAAGACTACGAGCAACTACTCGAGTTGGGTCACAAAGTTGAATGGCTCGATCAACAGGCTGTGCAGCGCGAAGTTGCATCACCAATTTTTACTGGAGGCATGTGGTGCAAAGACACCGCCGCACTCGTTGATCCTGCGCGTCTCGTGTGGGGTCTCAAAAGTGCAGCCGAAAGTCTTGGTGTGCGCATCTATGAGGACACACGTGCGACTGGTCTCGACTACGCAGGCAGCGGTGTCTCTGTAGAAACTGCGCTCGCTGACATCAAAGCCAAGCATGTTGCGCTCGCTACCAACGCCTTCAAACCACTACTCAAGCGCATGCACAACTACATTGCTCCGGTGTACGACTACTGCCTCGTTACCGAGCCACTGAACACACAGCAACTTGACAGCCTGGGTTGGAAAAATCGTCAAGGTTTATCTGATATCTCCAATCAGTTTCACTACTACAGACTCACTGCCGACAATCGCATTTTGTGGGGCGGCTACGACGCCATGTATTTCTTCGGTGGAAAAATGAGTGTCGACTTGGAATCGCGTCCGGAGAGTTGGGCAAAGTTGTCACAACACTTCTTCGAAACATTCCCACAGCTTGAGGGCGTCAAGTTTTCACACGTATGGGGTGGCGCAATCGATACATGCAGTCGCTACAGCGTGTTTTGGGGGCAAGCAATGCGCGACCGAGTTGCATACGCCATTGGCTACACCGGCCTTGGCGTGGCAAGTTCACGATTTGGTGCCGAAGTGATGCTTGATTTACTAGACGGACGCAAAACCCAAGCCACCCAAACCAAATTCGTACAAAGCAAGCCACTCCCGTTTCCGCCAGAGCCATTTCGATTCATTGGTATTCAGACCACTCGCTGGGCGCTCAACCGCGAAGACCGCACTGGCAAGCGCAATCTTTGGCTGCGCACACTCGATCGACTTGGTTTAGGCTTCGACTCATAACCCCAATGCCCCTACAGTGAGTCAATGAGTTTGCCCGCACTCACCTCGGTAGCCCAAGTACGAAATGCACTCGGTGGTCAAAATTACTTGGCCGACGAAGGACTAGCAACGGCAGTTTTTTTGGCGTTGTCGCTCAAGCGCCCTCTCTTGCTCGAGGGTGAAGCAGGTGTTGGAAAAACCGAATTAGCAAAAGTCATTGCGGCGATGACAGGCGGCGAACTCATTCGTCTGCAGTGTTACGAAGGCATTGATGCATCGCAGGCTGTATACGACTGGGACTACTCGCGTCAGCTGTTGCACCTGCGCGCAGCCGAAGCATCGGGTGAAGCAAAGTCAAAAAACACTTCGCTCCTTGAAAGCGAGTTGTACAACGAAAGATTTTTAATCAAGCGCGCACTGTTGCGTGCTATCGACAACCGCACCACTCCTGCAGTGCTCTTGATCGACGAAATCGACAGAGCCGACGATGAGTTTGAGGCATATTTGCTTGAGATTCTTTCCGATTTTCAAATCACCGTTCCCGAACTGGGCACATTTAGTGCCACTACCCCGCCAATCGTGGTTCTCACATCAAATCGCACACGCGATGTACACGACGCATTGAAGCGTCGATGCCTCTACCACTGGGTTGAACACCCAAATTTTGAACGCGAAGTTGCCATCGTTCGGTTGCGTGTTCCACAAATCGCAGAGTCGCTCGCACGGCAAGTTGCTGCAGCAGTCGAAGCAATGCGTGGGCTCAATTTGTACAAGCCACCTGGCGTTGCCGAAACTATTGATTGGGCAACCGCGCTTGGTCAGCTTGGGATTCTTGAACTCGACGAATCAAGCATTGCCGCAACGCTTGGCACAGTGCTCAAGTACCGCGAAGATCACGAACGTGTGCGCGAAACGGGCATTGCCGATCTTGTGAAACAAGCCTTCGACCGCGGCTTGTCTCATAACTAGAGCGCGATAGTTATGTCAACAGCGCTGAAGCAGTCTGCTGGCTCATCGGCAGACGAAATGGCAGTTTCGTTTGCGCGCGTATTGCGTGGCTCGGGCATCAGCGTACCCATCGATTCGGTAATCACGTTTGTGCAAGCACTCGATGTTGTGTCGATGACTAAACGTGACGATGTGTATTGGGCCGGGCGGGCCACATTGGTGCATCGACCAGAAGATCAGCAACTGTTTGACAGAGCATTTGCAGTTTTTTGGGAACGCCGTAATGCGACTGACATCGACGAAGATGGCCCACCACAAAAAATTACGCTGTTGCTCGACGACGAAGACGGTCAAGACCAAAACAAAAATGACGATGAAAATTACGACGACAATCAGGCATTGCAAATGCGCTTTTCTGCAAACGAATCACTGCGCAGCAAAGATTTCGCTCAATATACCGACGAAGAATTGCACGAATCACAACGACTCATGCATCAACTTCGTCTTGCTGGCCCACCCCGACAATCACTTCGCCTCGCACATGCCAAACGCAGTGGTTCTCGTCACGACTTGCGTCGCACTGTTCGCGCATCACTCGCATTCGGTGGTGAGCCTGCTCGTTTGCACTGGCGCAAACCAAGCGAGCGCCAACGCCGACTCGTTGTACTACTCGACATCTCGGGCAGCATGGAGCCATACGCACGAGCACTACTTCGTTTTATGCACGCAGCCGTTGTCGGCAGGCAACGCGTAGAAGCATTTACGTTTGGCACAAGACTTACTCGGCTAACGAAAGAACTCAATAGCCGTGATCCAGACAAAGCACTCACTCGCGCTGCAGCACAAGTGCCCGACTGGAGCGGAGGCACGCGACTGGGTGAGAGCCTGCGCAAATTTAATGCAACATGGGGCGTGCACGGAATGGCACGCGGAGCAATTGTCGTAGTACTCAGCGATGGTTGGGACAGAGGTGATCCAAGTGTTCTTGCAGAGCAGATGCAACGCTTACAACGAGTTGCATTCAGAGTCGTGTGGGTCAACCCCCTCAAAGTCACTCCTGGTTATGCTCCGCTTGCTCGGGGTATGGCTGCAGCACTTCCCTATGTGGATGACTTTGTAGAGGGACACTCCATACAGGCGCTCGAGCATCTCACTCGAGTGATTTCTCGCGATTGACTGATACCTATGCGTGAACTACTCAATGACATCGAGCGCTGGCGACAAGCTGGCAAACACATTGCAGTGGCTCGCGTTGTCGACATCGAAGGCTCTGGCCCACGCGATCCCGGTGCAGCGATGGCTGTTAGTGAAGATGGCGAAGTTGTTGGTTCGGTGAGTGGTGGCTGCGTCGAAGGCGCAGTAGTCGCTGAGGCACTCGAGATATTGCGCGGCGACAAGCAACCCCGACTTGTCAAGTTTGGTTACTCAGACGACGAAGCATTTGCAGTGGGTCTCACA
>CAXNNK010000007.1:0-23541 GCA_964203725.1 Ilumatobacteraceae bacterium
TCGGATGCAGCCACAGACTCTGCAGATCGCCACTTGGTTGCTCTATTTCGATGGATTTTTTGCGTTAGTCAGCCTGATCGACAAATCCGGTTATATCGGCTACTTGCGATACCAATACCCCTTTGGCTTTTTGCTCGGAATTATTTCAGTGGCTCTGTACGTTCTTGGCGGTTGGTTAATGGCCAACGACCTCAAGATTGGCTACAAACTCAGCGTGATAGCTGCGGCAATGCCATTCGTGCTTCGCTTTTTGGCTGTGCGCTCGTTTGCTCAAAATTTTGAGACGCAAAGCCCAGTCGGAATTACCGACTATGTAACCGGCCGTATTTTTGGTGGCTCAATCATTAGCAGTGCATTTGATGTTGCGGTTCTCGCACTGCTTTTGCACACGCAGTCCCGTGAGCACCAGCGCATCTGGTATCGCTAAACTTCTTCCATGACCACAATCATCAAAGACCACGAAGATCTCAAGGCCCATGTTGGCCAACATTTGGGATACAGCGATTACATGACAGTTTCACAAGAGCAGGTGCAACTCTTCGCCGATGCCACTGGCGATCATCAATGGATCCACCTCGATGTTGAAAAGGCCAAGACTGGCCCGTTCGGACAAACAATTGCACATGGCTATCTCACCTTGTCTCTCGCCCCTGTCTTGATGGCGGGCATTTGGCGACATGAAGGCACAAAGATGGGCGTCAATTACGGAGCCAACAAGATTCGATTTATGTCACCTGTGCCAGTTGGTTCAAAAATTCGTGCAGGCGCAAAACTTATTCAGGTCGACGACATTGCGGGCGGCGCGCAGGTTGTTGTTGAAACAACGTTTGAAGTTGAGGGTGCAACTAAGCCTTCGTGTGTTGCCGAGTTGATCTTTCGCTACTACTACTAGCGGTAGGTAGCCATGATTTTGGCAAATTCGTCCATCGTCTGTGTGCTCGGGTAGTCAACGCACCACGGAATAAATCCGGTGCACCCAACTTCGATGTACTCGGCGATCTTGTGCGCCACTTGTTCTGGCGTGCCGACGATGTTTGCGTCTTGCCATGATTCAAATTGGTCACCGCGTCCACTTGCAATCTGAAACTCGCGACACTCTTGTTCGGTGTCTCGAATCAAAATCTCACCTGAAATAGTTTTGCCAATCTCATCCGCATCTCGCCCAACATTTGCGCAGTGACCTTTCAGGATCTCTACTTTTCGAGCAAAGGCTGCAGTAGAACCACCAAAATTTGAATAATCGGCATGCTGTGCCACGACGCGCAATGTGAGCTGCTCTCCGCCACCACCGATCCAAATAGGTGGACGGGGATTTTGTAACGGTTTTGGATCACAGTTGGCACGTGATGCTTGGTAATACTTGCCTTCGTAGGTGGTCTCTTCTTGTGTCCACATCATTTTCACAATTTCCACCGTCTCACGTAGCATTCCGATGCGATCTTTCGGCACAGGAAACTCATATCCATAGCTTCTAAATTCGTTTTCATACCAACCAGCGCCAATGCCCCAGTCAAGACGACCACCCGAAATTACATCCAGCGTTGATGTGATCTTGGCGAGCAACGTTGGTGGTCGATACAAAGCACAACCAACCATCTGTCCAAGACGAATCTTTGTTGTCAGCTGGCTGATTGCGGCCATCACTGTCCAACACTCAAAAACCGCTTCGTGAGCAGGACGAGGAACGTTGTGAAAGTGGTCGTAGACCCAGATTGAATCAAACTCGAGTTTTTCGGCGCGCAACGCAATATTCACTGACGCTTGCCATTTCTCGGCGGCCGTTGGAATCTTGGCGAGTTCCATTTTCCAACCTTGGGGAATAAAGACTCCGAATGTAATGTGCTGTTTTGTCATAACGGTAAATCCCCAGTTGCCTTCTTTGTCGAACCATGATCTTTATACGCTGAGATCGTCCGTTGTGCGATACGCATCTGATGGATTTCATCGGCGCCGTCGGCAAACCTGCTCCACCTGGCTTGTTGCAACATGCCAGCCAGGGGTGTGTCGGTCGAATATCCAAGGGCACCGTGCACCTGAATCGCACGATCAACTATTCTCCACACACTATTGGCAACAAAATGCTTAGCCATCGAGACCTCGCTTGTGAACTCGAGTCCGTGCTCAATCTTGTATGCGGCGTGCAGAACCATCAGTTTGCACTGATATAGATCCATTGCAGAGTCGGCAATCAACCACTGAATTCCCTGCTTCTCTGCCAGGATCGAGCCGTGCGAATATCGCTCAAGAGAGCGAGCAACCATCATGTCAAGAGCAGTTTCGGCCTGACCAATCCAACGCATACAGTGCGCAAGCCGCGCCGGTCCAAGTCGATACTGCCCAAGAAGATGACCCTGACCACGACCACCAAGCATGCTGCTCGCCGGCACACGCAAATCTTTAATCTCAATCTCGCAATGATTATGCCCACCAGACATGGTTTCGATATCACGCACCACATTCCAACCTTCGCTTGGGATATCAACGATGAAACACGAGTTTGCGGCCTGCGGCAGATCGGGGTCTTCCTCTGTGCGCGCAACTAAGAGCGCGAACTGCGCACCCCGCGCACCGGAGATAAACCACTTGTGACCATTGATCACCCATTCGTCACCATCTGGATAGGCAAATGTTTTAATTAACGTTGGGTCGCTGCCTGCAACTTCTGGCTCGGTCATTGCAAAACACGATCGTGCTGTTCCCTCACACAGCGGGCGCAAATATTTTTCTTTTTGCTCTGGTGTTGCCCAGTGCAAGAGTGTGTGCTGATTGCCTTCGTCTGGTGCTTGTGCATTGAGCACAAACGGTCCAATACTCACCTTGGCTGCTTCGGCCGAGACAGCCGCCATAGCGGTAGGACCAAGCCCCATGCCACCCCACTCTGCTGGCATATGCGGCAGCCACAACTTCCAATCTTCTTGTGCAACTTTTCGCAATTTCACAATCGTTTTAACCACTTGCGATCGATCATGTTGATCAATTGCATCCCATTGGGGTCGCACGACCGTGTCCATAAAGTCACGCACTTGTAGGCGAACCTTTTCAACTTCAGGCGGAAAGGAGAAATCGATCATCCTGCAAGTTTGCCCGATGAGCAAGCATTGCTACGAGTCGGCATCTGGTCGTAGCCTGATCTGTGTGATGAACGCATGGGATTCTGTGGAATTGCCTCAAGGTGAAGCCAAAGTACAAGCAGTTCGCAGCATGTTTGACGCAATCGCCCCGAGGTACGACCTCGTCAATCGGATCATGACATTTCGCCTCGACATGCGTTGGAGACGCAAAGCAATTCGTAATCTCGCTCTTCCTCAAAACAGCCTGATCCTCGACTTGGCAAGTGGCACAGGAGACATGTGCATCGACCTGCGCAAGGCTGGATACCAACCCCTCTCGATGGACCTCTCGCTCGGAATGCTCATTGCTGACCGCAGCAAAGCTCCCCGAACACAGACCGATATTTTGCGACTCCCGTGTGCCGACAAATCTGTCGATGGTGTCACGTGCGGTTTCGCGCTTCGCAATTTGCTCGATCTCAACATATTTTTTGCTGAACTCTCGCGTGTTACAAAAACTGAGGGTCGTATTGCCCTACTCGATGTTGGTATTCCCACAAACCGATTCATCAAGTGGGGCAACAATATTTACTTCGGGAAGATTGTTCCACGTATCGGTGGTCTGCTCTCCAATCGCGCTGCTTACAACTATTTGCCAAAGAGTGTTGCATACCTACCTTCGTCGTCAACAATGGTCAACATGTTGTCAAGCAACGGGTTTACGCATGTCGAGCACCATCAACTTTCTGGCGGTCTTACACAATTACTTCTTGCCACTAAGGCCTAACGATGCGCGCAACTTCGCGTCTGCTCGCTCAAGTATCTTCCACTATTACAGCCGACCAAATAGACCTCAATGCAATTGCAGGCTCTGACGGCATACTCTTTGTGCGCGATGGCTTCGGCTTTGCATCGCGAGGTGTTGCAGCCAGAGTTGCATCACAGGATGCCAAATCATTTCTTGCAAACATTCAAGTTGATGATTCGGTTAATGCCCCGGGCAGTGGCCCTGTACTGATCGGCGCCATTCCGTTTGATTCACAACAGCCACACGATTTTGTTCTCCCCAACATGCTGGTTTGCAAGTCTGATGACGGTCGTTGTTGGATCACAACCATTGATGACGCGGTTATCGACCTCAGCCAGCACCAGACTCCAGAAGCATCATCTTCGTCATTTACCGTGACGCCCGGAGTCAACATAGATACCTACTTGGGTGCAGTCACTTGTGCGCGAGATGCCGTACGCAGCGGAATGATCACCAAAGCGGTCATTGCACGCGACGTTGTCGTCACCTCCGACAAGCCAATTGTTGTCCATTCAGTGCTTCTACGCCTCCGCACATCTTTTGGGTCAAGTTTTCGGTTTTCTCTAGACGGACTCGTGGGAGCATCACCCGAATTACTTGTCTCGATTGCGGACGGTGAAGTATCCAGCCATCCCCTCGCCGGCACGACTGCTCGCACAGGTGATCCACAAATCGACTTACAACTAGCCAACATGTTGCTCTCTTCAAACAAAAATCAAATTGAACACCGCGTGGTTATCGATGCAGTGCATGACACTCTTTTGCCATGGTGTTCCTACCTCGACTGGGAACCAGAGGCAGGCATTGTTGCAGTAGCCAATGTGCAGCACTTAGGTACCCATATGTCAGGAAAACTGTCAGAGCCATATCTGCACATCTTGGATGCGGTTTATGCATTATCCCCCACTCCTGCTCTCGGTGGCCATCCACGAGAAGCGGCCCTGCAGCTGATTGCCACAGTGGAAGGTATGTCACGAGGTCGCTACGGCGGCGCAGTTGGTTGGACAGACCGTCACGGCAACGGCACATGGGCAGTAGCCATCCGTTGTGCAGAGTTCAATGCAGACCGCACCACTGCCCGCCTCTTCGCAGGCGGGGGAATTGTGGCTGACAGCGAGCCGTTGTCAGAACTTGCCGAAACGCAATCAAAGTTGCAAGCCATGCTTGCAGCAATTATTCGGCCTTAAGAGTCTTGGCAACTGCGGCATAGACCGCAGCATAGACCGCATCATGATCAGCAACATTTTGTCGGCGGTCAGTATTGACAATGATCACGCGTGAACCCTTTTGAGCAAGTGCGCCTTTCAATTGAGCAACCGTCTCTACCGATGTGTTGGGTAGCCCATGTGCTTGCACCAATTGTGCAATGTCTACATTGTGCGGGGTACCAAACAATTGCTCAAATCGCTGTGGGTCCAGAGTTGTCGACTGAGTTAAGAAGCTGAATATTCCGCCACCCTTGTTGTCTACAACCACAATCTTGAGATCAACTTCGCGTTGCATTAAGTTGAGCAAGCCATTTGTGTCGTGCAATAACGCGATGTCGCCAATCAATAGCGCAGTCAATTTGCCACTTTCCGCTGCAACCCCAACTGCCGTCGATACCACACCATCAATGCCATTAACACCGCGGTTAGCAAGCACTCGTACGCCAACGCGTGGAGCACTAAACCATTCCACATCTCGCACCGGCATGCTCGAAGACAGCACAAGATTTGAATCCTGGGGCATTGCTGCTACAAGC
Source organism: Ilumatobacteraceae bacterium (assembly GCA_964203725.1). GTDB lineage: Bacteria > Actinomycetota > Acidimicrobiia > Acidimicrobiales > Ilumatobacteraceae > UBA3006. Next base: position 5,603 of record CAXNNK010000007.1, read on the forward strand.
GTTCTCGCCACCAAGGGTTCTGTCAATGGACTCGAGTCGTTCCACATCGAGGCAAGAGTCAAATCGCACGTTGCTTGCATCATTTCCCAGTTTTTCACCCACGAGGTTGCAGGCTTCTGTTGCACGTGCGCATTCAGGCTTTCACACACGTGAGATGCTTTTGCCACAACATGCGCAATGACAATTCTGTCTGGATCAATGAGTTTAAGAGTGTCACTTACTGCGACGTACGTGCACTTGCTCTCGCGCAACCAGGTATTCACAACTTTCGAAACAGGCGGCTCCCCAAAACGCAATGCCACTTGCGGACTACACGCAGCCGCAATCTCGGAATCACGCAACAAAATATCGGCGTTGCTTACAACGATTGCACCACAGGCATCAACAACATCAACTCGACACCCACTGCGACTGTCGGCAAAAACTGGCCATTGCAATCGATGAGCAAGTTCTAAAACCATTTGCGGATTGTCGATGCCATTGCCCGCAACTATGACGCCCTTTTCCCCGACGCATAGTGCAGACAACTTCTGTATGACGTCTTGGGGAATTGTTTGTTGATCATCACTCAAATTTTCAACCTGCGAGGCAATGGCAGCAGGCAACTCTTCGGCAATGCCCACAAGCGGTTCTCTAAACGGCAAGTTGAGGTGCACAGGTCCAGCATCTGTCTGAATCGCTGTACTCAATACCTCGTGAGCCAACTTGCGCCAGTTGTCTCGCCCTGTGTCGTCGGCAATTCCAGCATCGACAAACAGTCGAGTGGAAGCCCCATACAGATTTTGTTGATCAATTGTTTGGGCAGCACCAACACCCTGCAACTCCGGTGGTCGATCGGCGGTGCATACCAACATCGGCACTGATGCGTAATGCGCTTCCACAACTGCTGCATGAAACTCGACTGCTGCAGTACCGGAGGTGCACAACAAAATTGCTGGCATCAATTTGCCACTCTTGCTCGACAATCCAATTCCCAGTGCAGCGAACGATGCCGATCGCTCATCGTGAAAAACATGTAACTGCAACTCACTTCGGGCGGCAATTGCCAAAGCCATCGGGGTGCTTCTCGAGCCCGGTGCAACCACCGCATGCTCGACCCCGCAACGAATCCACTCGTCCACGAGCGTGGCGCAAAAGGTTGCCGTGATTGCAGAACTACTCGTCATCTCCTCTATCGTGGCACCTATGCGCGTTGAAATCTTCTCTGACGTGGTCTGCCCTTGGTGTTACATCGGCAAACGCAGACTGGATACGGCAGTGGCCAACCTGCGAGCCCGTGGGGTTGAGGTAGATCTCGACATCTCCTACAAGCCATATCAGTTAGACCCCACAGCCCCCATTGGGCAGTCAACGCCAGTTGCAGAGGCCTACGCAAAGAAGTTTGGTGGCGCCGAAAAGGCCCAACAGATTCTTGCGCATGTGACAAACATCGCCTCCCAAGACGGCATCGTCTTCCACATGGACATCGCTCTACGCGCAAACACACTGTTGGCCCATCGACTTCTTGTCATGGCTCAGCGCGACTATGGCAACGAGATGCAGGCAAAACTCAAAGAGCGAATCATGCAGTCGTACTTCACCGATGGTGATGACATCGCAAATGTAGAAGTACTTTCAAAGTGCGCATCAGAAGTCGGCATACCCCATGACACCGTAATGCAGTTTTTGCTCAGCGACGAGTGCGTTGGTGACGTGCAAGAGTCATTGCAAATGGCCGCAGAAAACGGCATTACTGCGGTGCCTACATTTATCTTCAACGATCAGTGGTCTGTGCCTGGCGCACAAGACGTAGAAATGTTTGAGCGAGTAATTCAACGCCTCAGCGAACGCACAGAGTCATGACGCTCATCTACGACCAACTGGGCAACCAGAACGCTGCACAGAAACTCGCGTTGCTCCACGGATTTACCCAAACTCGACGTTCAATGCATGGTCTCATCAACGAGTTGAATACTTTGTCAACAGAGTTTTCGGCAATGGCAGTTGATGCACCATTCCATGGCGAGTCGCAGCACATTGCAACAAATGTGTCTGGTGCCGCCGATGCATTGGTCGAAACATGTGGTCACGCGATCTATCTTGGCTACAGCATGGGTGCTCGCATCTGTCTTCATGCTGCAGTCCAACACCCCACAGAAGTTCAAGGTCTCGTACTGATCAGTGGTACTGCTGGCATCATCGATCCGACTCAACGTCAGCACCGCCAAGAAACCGACAATGAATTAGCCGACCACATTGAACAAATTGGCACTCAACAGTTCATTGCCGAGTGGCTTGCAAAGCCCATGTTTGCTTTGCTCCCCGACGACCCGCAGGACATCTTCGAGCGCTGCACAAATTCAGCGACATCTCTTGCAACCAGTTTGCGCATGTGTGGCACTGGTACGCAACAAAGTTTGTGGGACGCATTGCAGACACTCGCCATGCCAGTACTGCTGATCGCTGGCGCGCATGATGAGGCGTTTTGTCAACATGCTCGACGCATGCAAGATCTCATTGGCCCAAAGGCCTCTCTTCACATCGTTCAAGATGCCGGCCATAGCGTTCATCTTGAACAGCCGCAAATAACAGCACAGATCGTTTGCAACTGGCTCGCAACTTTTTAAAGCAGTAACCCCAATGACAACAACAACCCTGTTGCCATTTGTGTCTTACCCGTCATAGCCAACACTGCAATGAGTTCTCGTCCATTCGCCCCACTTCGCACGGTGCGTAGTGCGGGGGCTGCAACAAAAAGTCCGATCAGACCGACAAGTGCGCCAGATCTACTCAACCCACACATCACGATTGCAAGAGCGCAAGCAATGAAGAGTGCGTAAAACAAGGATCGTGTTCTGTTGTCACCTAGGCGCACCGCAAGAGTGACTTTGCCTACTTCGGTATCACCCGGAATATCGCGCAGGTTATTGATCACCAATAGAGCAACCGCCAAACAACCAACCGCAATGGATGCGTAAACACACAACAACGTGATGTGTTGCGTAACTGCATACATAGTTCCGCATGTGGCGACCAATCCGAAAAACACAAATACAAAAACTTCACCAAGCCCCATGTAGCCATACGGTTTTGGCCCACCGGTGTACAACCATCCAGCGGCAATACATGCAGCACCAATGACTACTAACCACAACGAAGTTGCGAGTGCGATCATCAAACCAACTACTGCAGCGATTCCAAAGGCTATAAAAGCAGCACGCTTCACGACATCGGCCGCGACAAGACCCGACCCAACTAATCGCAATGGGCCAACTCGCTTTTCATCAGTGCCACGTACGCCATCCGAATAGTCATTTGCATAATTGACACCCACTTGCAGCGCGAGGCTCACAATTAAAGCCAATAGCCCAAGCATCCATCTCTTGCTTCCATCTCCCTCGAATGCACCAGCACATGCACTACCAACCATCACGGGCATCACGGCAGCAGGAAGCGTTCGCAATCGTGCTCCAAGTATCCAAATCTGTATGCCACTTGGCTGAAGAGGTGTCATATCTCTATTGTCTCACGGTTCGGCTCTAACCTGATGGCATGGCTCGCCTCATTGCGATCGATATGCCTGCGAGTGCTCTGTTTGTTGAAACGGTACAGCGCGTATGGGACAAGGGCGATGCTGTCTTACCGATCGACCAACGCCTCCCTATAGGGGCCAAAAAGTTGTTACTCGAGGCAATGGCCCCTTCAGAGATCATCGATGCCAGTTTCACTGCTTCATCATTGCCAAATGATCGTCTGCTGCAGGATGGTGACGCTCTTGTTATCGCATCAAGCGGTTCAACAGGCTCACCAAAGGGCATCATCCACACTCATTCATCAATACTCGCTGGTGCACAGGCAAGTGCTTCACGACTGCAACTCTCCCCAAATGATCACTGGCTTGTCTGCATCCCAGTTTCTCACGTTGGTGGTTTTTCGGTCATCGCCCGCTCGCTCCATACCGGGGCTGCACTCACTCTTCATCCGGCCTTTGATGCGGCAGCCGTACAAGAAGCAGCAAAGAATGGAGCAACTCATACTTCTTTGGTGGCAACTGCACTTTCACGCATTGACACTTCCCTATTCAAAAGCATCTTGCTTGGTGGAAGCAGTGCTCCTGCCAATTTGCCGAGCAATGTGATCACAACCTATGGAATGACCGAAACTGGCGGTGGTGTTGTGTACAACGGACAGTCACTTGACAATGTCGAGATCAAAATCGTTGACGGCGAAATTTTCCTTCGATGCCCAATGCTGATGCGCGCATATCGCGATCATCAATTCATCTCCTTTAAGGACGGCTGGTATGCAACTGGCGATTTAGGCGAGATCCTCGACGACGGCAAGTTGTCTGTTCATGGAAGGCAAACAGACTTGATCATTACTGGAGGCGAGAACGTATGGCCTTCAGTGGTCGAGAATTCACTCGCTTCGCATCCAATCGTCAATCAAGTCGTTGTGCGCGGCACGCCAGATACAACATGGGGCCAGCGGATCGTTGCCTACGTTGTACTCAATGATTCGAGCCAGACTTCAGAAGTAAAGTTGTTGTCCGATCTTCGCGATCATGTCAAGCAGAGCCTTCCTGCTTTTTGCGCACCGCAACAGATCATTGTTGTCGCCGAGATTCCACGCACGAGTCTCGGAAAAGTTGACGTGCAAGCGTTACCATCCCCATAATGTCGCGCACAACAGCACGTTTGCCGTCCAACTACTGGCGCCAATTTCTCGCAACTTCTATCTCAAATGTGGGCGACGGAATGGAGCATGCTGCGGCTCCGCTCTTAGCACTCTCTCTCACAAGTGACCCCCGCCTCATCGCGGGTGTCTCGTTTGCTACAGGATTACCTTGGTTGGTGCTCACACTTCCTGCAGGTGTTTACATTGACAGGTTTAATCGAAAGCACTTAATGGTCGCGGTGAATGCAATACGAACTGTGCTGTATTCGATCATCGCCTACAGTGCTTGGCAGGGCTCACTCACCATCTGGTCATTTATGATCATTCTGCTTGGGGTTGGTTGCTGCGAGGTCATTTTTGACATGTCAGCACAGGCATTTTTGCCCGCCATTGTTCCTCCTGAATTACTTGAGAAAGCAAACGGTCGCCTCTACACAGCAGAAGTAATCGCTAATAGCTTCGTCGGACTTCCACTTGGTGCTTGGGCCTTTGTCGCCGCAGTTGGTGTTCCTTTTGGAGCCAATGCGGCATCATTCGCGTTGGCTGCAGTGCTGGTTTCCACAATTAAGTTGCCCTCAGCAGGTCATCCGGCTGCGCCGGTGCAACGACAATCTTTCAAATCCGACTTGGTTGAAGGAATCAAATGGCTTTGGGCAAACAAGCTCATTCGCACACTTGCAATCATGCTCGGCATCACCAACATGGCAACGATGTTTGGTGACGCAATATTTGTGAAGTACGCAGCCGACGAACTCGGCGTAACTGGTCGTGGCTATGGGCTGCTTCTGTCACTGATGGCCATCGGTTCAATAGTTGGCGGGTTCGTTGGAGACCGCATCGCCAAGCGTCTCGGTGCTCCACTTGCGATGCTCGCATCGTTCGCTGTATTCAGCACAGTTGGTCTCATTTACTACTTCATGCCCCACATTTGGTCTGTGGCAATTGCCGTTGCCGTAATGGGGCTCGCAGGAACCACGTGGAATATTGTTACCGTTTCACTTCGTCAGCGAATTATCCCGGCAGAGCTTTTTGGACGCGTAAATAGTGTCTATCGACTGATCGGAACTGGATCAATCTCGCTTGGCGCACTGATTGGTGGGCAAATTGCTTACAGCAGTGGGCTACGTTCGCCGTATCTCGCATCAGTTTTCGTAGGTTGTATTGCCCTCGCCATAGGAGGACCAATTCTTTATCGTTTGGCGAGCAACTACATCCCGCCGGATGAAACTCCTGCGCCACCATCAATCAAATAAGTCTCGCCCGTCATCCAACTTGCAAGATCTGAGGCCAAAAATGTTGCCAGGTTTGCAATGTCCTGAGGCACTCCAAGTCGTTTTGTGGGCAGACGCTTTGCCAATGCGTCACCAAAATTATCAACCAACATTTGCGCAAAATCGGTTTGCACTAACCCAGGTGCAATACCCACCACTCGAGTAAGGCCAAGTTCGCCAGCGAGTTGCTTTGTCAAATGGATAAGGGCTGCTTTCGTTAAGTTGTAGACACCCAAGTTGCCCTCAGCGCGTAAACCTCCCACCGAAGCAATGTTGATAATCACTCCTGGGTGATCGATCATCCATACTTCCCAAACTGCCTGACACCAAAATAATGGGCCTCGCAGGTTGACCTGAAAAGTCTTGTCGTACCGAGCAGGGTCGATACCAAGTGTCGGCCCAGCATATGGATTTGTCGCTGCATTGTTCACAAAAATGTCAATAGAGCCAAAGCGCTTGAGTGTCGCGTCAACACATGCTTTGGCCGTGTCGATATCGCCAGCGTTGCCAGCAAAAATTGCTGTGTCTCCACCAATTTCATCTGCCGCTCCGCGCAATACGTCTTCCTTGCGCGACATCAACATCACCTTGGCACCAGCTTCTACATATGACTTCGCTATTGCTTTGCCGATACCTCGCGATGCACCGGTAACCAGGGCTACTTTTCCCTCAAGTGAGATTTCCATGACGGCGACGCTAGCCGTCATTCAGTGATCGTGCTTACTCGCACTTTCTGAACACGTCGACCATCTAGTTCCTCGGTCGAAAACCTCCACCCCTGATGCTCTACAGAGTCACCAATAACTGGCACACGACCCAACATCCCAAAGATGAATCCGCCAATGGTGTCATATTCGGTTTCTGGAATTTTAATCTTGATCTCATCGTTGAGTCGTCCAATTGACATCGAGCCATCAACAATCAAGTCGCCATTGGGCAAGATCTTGAGAGATTCGTCCTCATCGTCATGCTCATCCACAATTTCACCTACAAGTTCTTCGAGACAATCTTCAAGGGTCGCCAACCCAGTCACACTGCCATACTCATCAGCAATGATCACCATATGAAACTTCTTGGCCTGCATTCCTCGCATCAAGTCGGCAACGAGTTTGGTCTCTGGCACAACTTCAACCGAACGCACCAGGCCGCGAATGACATCAGAACCCTTGCCCGACCGTTCAGCAATGACAAGATCCTTGACATAGACGATCCCAACTACGTCATCAACCTCATCGTCGTCTTTTCTAAACACAGGTAGTCGGCTGAAGCCCTCGACGACCGCTTTGTCTAATGCCGAAGTCACCGTCAAGTCATCGTCAAGATACACAACGTCGTGCCGTGGAACCATGATCTCTCGCACCATCGTGTCACCAAACTCGATCACTGATTCGATAAGTTCACGCTCCTCGTGCTCGATCACACTGTCGTGAGCGGCTGCTTCCACGATTCCCAAAAATTCTTGCTCACCAATAAACGGACCCTGTGCAAGTCCTTTCCCTTTTACGATCACATTGGTCAGGCGTATCAAAAGACCTGAAGCAATACGAAGCGGCCAAAAGCGCACAACAAACTCGATGGGACGAGCAGTGAGTGTTGCACCCTTGATTGGATTGAGCAGAGCATACGTTTTTGGCACAGCCTCTGCCAGCACAAAAAATATGACAACATTTAATGACACACCAACTACAACTCCGGCCGGGCCAAACAAATCATTTGCAACGATTCCGGTCAGAGTTGCTTGAATTGTCTGAGAAACGTTGATCAACAAGAGCAACGGGTTGACCCACATTGCCGGCTGAACTGCAAGTCGCACCAATGCTTTGCCAGACTTCACTCCCTTTTCTGCCAGGGCTGCCGCGCGTGGTTTTGTCATTTGTGACAGGCTCATCTCGGCGAGAGACAAAAAGATCATCACGAATAGCAAGACGACGATCACCACCAACATCCAATAATTCAATGTTGAAGGTGCTTGAGCAAAGAATGTGTTCACTGTGTCACCTCGGGTACATGACGAAAATTATCTGGCGCAGCCTGACGCCAGTGAAAAGCTTCTAAATGTTTTCGCTCCAGTGCTTGCATTGTGCTTGCCGCATCGGGATTGTCATGATCACTGCCAAGCACATGCAAAATTCCATGCACGAGCAGTAATGCAATTTCGTCATCATTGGTGCCAGCATGCGATGGCGCTTGCTTGAGAGCAACAGATGGACAAATGACAACATCGCCAAGCAGTAACGGTAGATCGGCGATATCTAATTCGTTTTTATCGGGGCTTTTGGTTAATGCTCCAGGTCCGGGAGTACGAGTTGCCTCTACTGCGTCAAGCGGAAACGCCAACACATCAGTGGCATACGAACTACCCATGTACTGAGTGTTGAGTTGCGTCATTGTTCCCTCATCAACAAAAACAACAGTGAGTTCGGCCGCACCGCGCACCCCCTCCGCCTCCAACACGTCTAAAGCCAATGTCTGCCAGCGTGCAAGGTCTACTTCTACGTCGGTTTGTTCGTCGGCACAAAACACCTCTGGGTTGCCGTCTCCACCCGTGCGGCGTGGCCGCGATATACCTGGACGAGTCTCAGCCATCGCGCTTTTTCCAACTTGTATCAGAGTTGATACGAGCATTCGTCACACTTTCGTATGCGGCAACAATGTCAGCCACAATGCGGTGACGCACCACATCTGTTGCGTCCAAATGGACAAAGGCCAAATCAGGAATATCTGTGAGCACTCGTTCAAGACCCAAGAGACCGCTTCGTCCATCCGGAACGTCGACCTGTGTCGTATCGCCAGTGACAACAACCTTGGTACCAAAACCAATACGCGTTAAGAACATCTTCATCTGCTCGGGCGTAGTGTTTTGCGCTTCATCCAAAATGACAAAACTATTATTTAAGGTGCGACCGCGCATAAATGCCAATGGAGCGACTTCTACAACTTGACGCTCCAAAAACAACTTTGCTTGCTCTGCGCCAACCATGTCATGCATAGCGTCATACAAAGGTCGCAAGTATGGATCAATCTTGGCCGCGAGATCGCCTGGCAAAAAACCCAAGCGCTCGCCAGCCTCAACTGCCGGACGCGTCAAAATGATACGTTGCACACGTTTCGTCTGAAGCGCCTCAACTGCCATCGCCACAGCCAGCCAACTCTTTCCAGTACCCGCTGGTCCAACACCAAATGTCACGACATTGTCTCGAATGGCTTCTACATATCTGCGTTGACCAGCAGTCTTGGCGCGAATTACCCGCCCGCCACTCGTGCGCAATATCTCTTCGGTCAAAATACGGCTTGGACTCTGGTTGGCTCGCACCATCACAATCGAGCGAATCACTAACGAGCGGTCAAGGTTCTCTCCACGCTGCAATAACTCGGTCAATTCTTCAAACAACTTGCTCACAAGCGTTGCATCGGCGCCACTTATTGAAATTTCATTTCCACGCACGTGAATTGCACAACTTGGAAACTCGTCCTCGATGTAACGAAGGTGTTCGTCCCGCTCGCCAAGCAGACCCGACATCAGATGTGCGCCAGCCACCACGAATGAAACGGTGGATACCGACAGGTTGGACACGCTCATCGAAGGTTCATGCAGAGAAGCTGCAAATCTGACTCATAACACTCTAAATCTAGCGTAAATCGCAAATTATCGGCCTTGTTGTGCCGCCAACGCTTGTATTTCATCATGATCACGCGGTTGCGGCGACTCTTGGGTGTAAGCCGACTGAAAATCGAGGGCGTAATAACGCTGCACGGTCAATGGCAGCAGTTGAGCCTCCCCAACCATCCGAGCCATACGGCGCATCAATTCGGCAGCGCCGCCAACCGCATTGGGCTGATTATCTTCTGGCATGTCAAAAACAAGAAGCGCACCCTCGCGAGCTTCAACAGCCATCGCCTGACGAGCCATAAAAATACTTGCACCACGCACTACATAACTTGGGTCGACCACAGCCCACACCACATAATGCACTAGACCGGCGCGAAATTTCTCGGGAAAGTTTCTCTTGAAGTATTGCTCGCTCAGCCAACGGGTACGCCTCACATCGGTTGCAACAAGCGTCATCGCGACAGGCATCGAATCTTCCCACACGACCCACGCGCGGTTCGTTGGGTCGGTCAGTTGGTCGTTAAATTCCAAACGATCGAGCATCTCATGCGTCACCGAGTCTTCTGCAGTGCGCAAATACGCACGCGAATAGAGTGTCCACAGTTGTTCTTTCAACGTAGGGTCGGTCACTGGCGAGTGACGAGTCACAAACATTCGAGCGGATCCTTTAACACAATCATCTGAGGGTGATATGAGACGCGACAAGAACGACTCAACTCCTCCGCCTTTTCCTACAATAACCCATCCATACACACAAAATTGGGATGTAGTACCGTTTTGCCAGTGAAAGCCGCGCCAATTGCACGCATTTCATGGGGATTAATCGCCACAGGTTTGGTCTTGGCAATCCTCAATTCTGCGATGAACTCGATTGCGCTGAGCAACATGTTGTACTTGGTTGCAACGGTACAACTTGCGATTGCCCTTGTCTTTGCTGTGCGAGTCAACAAACCCGACAGGGTCGTGTGGCCAAGTCTTCTCCTGATCGCCTTCTGCTCCTCTGCCGCACAGGTTTTTGATGGTTCGTTCAATAGCCGTGCGTCTTTGCAGGCTATTCCGGAATCTTTATTTTTTGCAGTTCAGGTCATCCTGGCCAGCGGACTTATTTTTATCGTTCGACGACGACTTGGAAGCGATCCACTTTCGGTTCTTGCCGATGGGTTGATTGTTGCTCTAGGTGCATGGTTTTTTATCTGGACAGTTCTCTTGCAGCCAACTATTGGTACACAGAATCAAACAGTTCTGATTTCAGTTATCCAGGGTTCAACACTTGCCATCAGCGCTGTCGTGCTCTTTACACTCGCAACCTTGTTGTTTGGCGATTCGACGCGCAGTGCTTCGGTGTGGCTCGTAGCAGGAGCGATCGCATGCACATTGCTAGGAGATTTTCTCTATGCGGCTGATGATGCTGGTCGTTTTGACATCGCTTCTACATTTTCATCTAGTGCATATGTGCTCGGATTATTTTTGGCTTCAGCGGCATTTATTCATCCAACTATTTCTTCACTCACCGAACGTGGCCCAACCCTTCCGCAGCGACCTTTGGCTGGCCGGTTGATTGTCACTACAGCAGCGCTGATCTTGCCGGTAGTCGTACTTGCACTCACCAATCCTGTCGACACCACAGACAGGGTCGTTCAATCCATTTCAATTTTTGTGCTCACAGCCGCAGTGACGGCACGAGTCATCCACTCGGTGAGAGCCAATGCTGCGACACAACGCCAACTCATCAATTCGGCGCAAACAGATGCACTCACTGGCCTACCAAATCGCAGCCTCATGATCACATTCGTTGATAATTCACTACTTACAGCGCTTATCGAAAGTCGAAAACCGACCGTTCTATTTATTGATGTCGATCGTTTCAAGAACATCAATGATTCGCTTGGGCATCAAGCGGGTGACGCAGTTTTGGTTGCTGTTGCTCAACGACTGCGCAACGCACTTCCGCATCGTTGCATAGTGGGACGTATTTCTGGCGACGAGTTTGTCATTCTTGACCCAGATACTCAGAACCCCAGCGATGCAATGCAACTTGCCGACAGAGTTCTTGAAAGCTTCAACGAGCCACTCACTCTCCGTCAAGGAGATGTCTTCGTCTCTGCATCAATTGGCGTATCCACATACCATCCTTCAATCACCTCTACTGCCGACGATCTTTTGCGACACGCCGACACTGCGATGTACAGGGCGAAAGATGCAGGACGCAATTGTGTTGCAGTATTTGATGAATCAATGCTCGAACGCGTCACACAACGACTCGCAATCGAAACTGCTCTATACCGCGCATTAGAGCGACGCGAGTTGCGTCTCGTACATCAGCCCATCGTTGATATCGATATGGGCGATGTCGTGGGTTTTGAAGCCCTAATGCGCTGGCAACGAGATGATGGCACGATGATTTCCCCCGCAGAGTTCATTCCTATTGCAGAAGAAACAGGAACTATTGTGCCGCTCGGTGCATGGGCACTTCTCGAGGCACTCACGCATCTTCGCGGTTGGATCACACAAGGACTTTGTCGTAGCGACGCAACAATGTCGGTCAATGTGTCGCCCCGACAACTGCACGACCCAAACTTTGTTGCTGTAGTAAATGAAGCGTTGTTACGAGCGCATGTGCCACCAGAACAACTATGGCTCGAAGTCACCGAGAGCGTCATGATTTCTCAACCCGAACAGGCTCTCGACGCGCTCAATGCTTTGTGTGACCTAGGTGTTCGTATTGCCATTGATGACTTTGGAACCGGCTATTCAAGCCTCTCGCTTCTCCAGAAGTTTCCAATTCAACGGCTCAAGATCGATAAGTCGTTTGTGAGCGGCGTGGCGCAAGATGAAAGTGCTCGCTCGCTCGTGCGAACCATCATCGCCATGGGCGACTCGCTCGGTCTCGACATGGTTGCAGAGGGCATCGAGAGTGTGCAGCAATTGCAAATCTTGGCTGAAATGCAATGCTCAAAGGCACAGGGCTTTTTGATCAGCCACCCAGTACCACCAGAATTGATGGGCACAACAATTGCAGCCCTTGATACATTCGGGGCGTGGAACAAATTGCGCGGCAAAAACTCCTAAACGCTATTTTTTAGGGAGACGCGGTACGAACGAACTCGTACGCCGCTGATACTCCTCGTACCCCGGACGGCGCTTGTTGATTGACTTCTCAAGGATTGGTACGCCAGAATATTTGAGGAGCAAGATATTCATTACCAAGGCTCCAATGATCCCGAACAAACCAACACGAGATTCGGCTGCAATGAGAGCAATACCCCACCAGACGCAGGCATCTCCAAAATAATTTGGGTGTCGCGTATATCGCCACAGTCCTTTATCCATGACTTTTCCAACATTGGCGCTGTTTGACTTGAATCGTGCCAACTGAATGTCGCCAACCGATTCGAAGAGAAAGCCAACAGTCCACACGACGATGCCGATAAATCCAACAGCACCGATTTTCGCATCGTTGGTCATTTGCCCCAATTGCACTGGCAATGAAACAATCCACATCAGCACACCTTGCAAGCCAAACACAATAAACAAACTTTTTATTGCAAACTTTGAGCCATAGTGCTTCCTCATCGCCTGATAGCGAAAGTCTTCGCCCTTGCCATGATTACGCCACCACAGATATCCGCCTAGTCGCACTCCCCACAACGTGGTGAGCACGGCAAGCACCGTTCCGCGCTGCGAGTTGGCATCCGACAATTGCCACGACGCCCAACCGACCATCACAAACCCGAGTCCCCAAAATATGTCGACAATGGAGGCGTCTTTTTTAATGAGGCTCGAGATCCAGAGAACCAACATCATCACGACGATGCAGATTGCACTCAAACCAAGCACTTCAGGAGTTGTGTTCATAACCGCGAATGCTAGTTAAACGGCACTCGGTCTGCTGTATGGAAACAGGCACACCACGGCAATTGTTGACAAAATCAGCATGATTACTGTTGGCCAAAATCCGAGCACTGGATTCCATGCTCGAGCTCTCAACATATCCATTGCATTGTCACCATTAATGCCAACGGTATAACGACGTAATGCGCCCAAACCTGACCAAATCATCGTGAGGCCCCACACCATCGCCGTCACGATTTCCCATTTACGCGCCCAAACAGGAGTGGCTGAGGCAAGGATCGGCAAACCCACAAGCAAGGGTGCGATGTGCCTTCCCTGAGATCCGAAATTGCGAAGCAACGCGTAATAGTTGAGATCTTGTGCGATCACAAGCACAATCGTTGCCAATACAAGAGTTGCCGATGCCAGCATTTCTCGCTTTGTCATAGTCAACATTCCTCGTCCAATGACAGCCACTATTGCGATGACGAAAACCACCAATGCGCCACGTGGCATCGGTGAGTCAAGCCAACCAAAATTGCCCACCGCTTGATCAAGCAATGCCGGAATGTGACGCAATGCGCTCTCTATTTGACTGCGAATTGAAATACTCGGCAAACCAGCACTGACCTTGGATGACAAGTGGAAACTATAAATAGCCAGATACCACCAAGCCGCGAACAAGATTGTTGCCAAGTGCACGGCGAAAACACGCCAATGCTGGCGCACCGACTGCATCAACATGGCTCTGTTGGAAGTCGCGACGTAACACAACATGAGAATCACTACATAAAACACCGGACCTAGCGGACGAGTCAATATCAATAAAGTTCCCGATGTCGCGAAAACAAACCTTGACCACCTCTCCAAGCTGCTGGAAATGACTATTGGAGTAACGGCCCACATTGCAATCGCTGCACAAATTTCAATTGCACTCGGATTCATAGTTGACGCCAAAAATATTGTTCCAGGAACGACCGCCATCAAGATCCCGACACTGGATATTTCTCGCCTTCTCATTGCAAAGGCGGCCATCGCAAGGAGTGCGGCACAAATAGCGCTGGTCATGAGTCGTGCAGCTCGCGCCGACATGTCATGCGGACCAAGCAATGTGCCAACACCTGAAAAGATAAATGGCAAAACTGGGTACCTCCCCATATTCGTCCAAGTTGGCACATCATTTGCTGGCGCATCTTCTATCGCAATGTCATAACCAGGGCGATCAGGAAATGATGCAAACTGCCAGGGAATGAGATTCGGTGTACCAAATTGTGGATTGATGTGGACGTAAGTTGTCCAATATGACATTTGCAGAGATGGTGGAAATTCACTTCCCACCCACTCTCCTCGAATTACGGCAGCAGACTTGATGTAGTTGGCTGGTTCGTCTGGCCCAGAGAACAACGGAGTCATGATGGACCACACTGCCATCAGCGCAAACATGGCAACCCCAAAGCACATGCGGCGCAAAATCACGATCTCAGACTAGATTACTTATGTCGTATGAGCCCAACTTCCGAGCCTCACAGATCTGTATTGGTACTTCCTACTTACAACGAGATTGAAAATATCGACCGTTTTATCCGTGCAGTACGCACAAGCACACCACGTATTCATGTTTTGATTGTCGACGACAACAGCCCAGACGGCACGGGTGATGCCGCCGACAGTTTGGCTAGCGAACTTGGCAACATGCACGTCATCCATCGCACCAATGAACGCGGTCTTGGCAGTGCATACCGCACAGGATTCCGACATGTGCTCTCCCACCAATTTGATCATGTAATTACTATGGACGCGGATTTTTCTCACGATCCCGCAATCATTCCCACTTTCCTTGAACTGCTCAATGGTAAAGCCGACGTTGTAGTTGGCTCGCGCTATTGCCCCGGTGGATCAATCATCAACTGGCCTTGGCACCGCACTGCGCTTTCTAAGTGGGGCAATCTTTACACACGAGCACTCCTACAGGTATCCACCACCGACTGCACGACTGGCTATCGGGGTTACACGACGAAGGCACTTGACAGAATCGAAATTGAAAACGTGCCGGGCGAAGGGTATGTGTTTCTTTCCACGATTATCACTCGTGCCGAAGACGAGCAACTACATATCAAAGAGACGCCTATTTGTTTTGCCAATCGCGAACTAGGGACATCAAAGATGTCTCCAAAAATCGCATTCGAATCTATGCTGCTAGTGACCAAATTGGGCATCAAGCGCAGAGTCTTTAAACCCCGCAAAAATTAGACGACTATAAATACCATTCAGTTCCGTCGTAATAGGGCTCGAGGTTGTCAAAGAGTTTTTCGTTTTTACACAACACGGGTGTCTGGCCCAAACTCATGCGTTCGCCATCTCGAAATGCCCATTCGCCTCGTTGAGAAGTCTCGCCTCTCACATAACTCGAGAGTGCAAAAGCCCGATCATCTAATGACGTATTCGGTAACGAGCCATGCACGGTCAGTAGACCCCAGATGACGACATCACCAGGCTCAAGTTCAACGTCAACGATCGCGAGCGGATCAAGACCAACGGCGAGTAACTCGTCATCGTGCGTGAGCCCCTTCATAATCGAACCTTCGCCGTTGTCCGACAAACCTAAGTAACCGTTTGTATGGCTTCTCGGCACAATCCTCAAACATCCGTTTTCTGATGTTGCACGATCGATAGCGATGCCCACTGTTACAGAATCTCGCACCACGTCTTCATAACTCGTCTTGCTCTCTCGAAATCTCAGATCTTGATGAAACCGATAGCCCGTCACCGTTGCTCCTGGTGGCTTCCAATGAATCTGCTGAGCCACCTGTTTAATGCTTCGACCCAAAAACGGCTCAAGCAATTGCAAAATTGCTGGATCACTTCGAAATTCGTCGAAATATTTGTTGGCCCACGCAAACCAATAGGCCTGAATCATGTAGCGCTGATCAAAATGCTTTTCGGGCAAAATCTCGTACGCCAAATTGCCATGCTTGTACGTGACGGGGTGCTGAATGCCTGCTTGATACAAATCAGCAGTCTCTCGTTGCAGCCGCAGCACATCCCCACCATCAAAGAGTTGACGAACAATCGCATAACCCTCTTCTCGAAATTGATCAACGATCGCAGAAGTTTTCATAATTTTGGGCTCATAGTTTCATCTCGGCATCAGTCTCAATTGACTTGGCGAGAGAAACCTTCCCAATATGGTGCGCGCAGTTTAAATTTCTGCAATTTGCCAGTAGCGGTACGCGCCAACTCTGTTCGAAACTCAATGCGTTTTGGGCATTTATACCCTGCCAATTTCGTTTTCGAATAGGCAATCAAGTCGGCCTCGCTCAGCGTCGATTCAGGCTTCTTCACAACAAGCGCCATCACGAGTTCACCCCACTTCTCATCGGGCCCTCCAATTACGGCAACTTCGGTGACATCAGGATGCGAAAAGATTGCGCCTTCAACTTCAATTGAACTCACATTCTCTCCGCCAGAGATAATCACGTCCTTCTTGCGGTCAGCAATTGTCAACACATGTGACTCGCCAATCGAGCCACCGTCACCAGTGCGAAACCATCCGTCAACAATTGCCTTTGCGGTTTCCTCTGGTTGCGCCCAGTATCCCTCCATCACCACATTGCTGTGCGCGAGCACCTCACCCGTCTCATCAATCTTGGTTTCTACTCCCAAAGCCGGCACACCCGCTGCACTCAGTGCAACCGACCTGTCTGCAGCCGACAACTCATCGGTTTCGGGTGATGGACTATTGACAGTGAGGAATGGACTTGTCTCCGTGAGCCCATACAACTGATTAAACGTCCAACCCAATTCGGTTTCAATGCGTTCGATGGTTCGAGCTGGTGGTGGTGCACCAGCAACAACGATGCGCGTCGCGTCACGCCCTGGAATCGCACCCTTCCACGAAGATGCTGCATCCAAAATCGCATTGGCAACTGCGGGCGCTCCACACATCAAGGTGACTTCATGTTCGTCGACTCGCTTCAGAATCTCGCCACCGTCTACTTTGCGCAACACAATGTGCTTGCCACCCATTGCGGTTATCGCGTACACCATGCCCCAACCATTGCAATGAAATTGCGGCAATGTGTGCAAGTACGTCTCTCGGTCGTCTACACCCATGTGCCAACCAAACGTTGCAGCGTTGAGCCACAAGTTGCGATGTGTGAGTTGAACACCCTTTGGCCGAGCAGTCGTTCCACTTGTGTAATTGATTGTTGCCGTTGCATCTTCATTCGGCGCCCACGACTGTGGCTCAGTATCAAATTTGTAGAGAACCTTGTCTGACTCGGTCCCAATCACAAAGCGATGCTTCGCAGTTACGCCAGCAAGTGCTTCATCGAGTTCTGGATCAACCAGCAATACTTCGGCGCCACAATGCTCAACGATGTATGCAACTTCGTCGGCAACAAGCCGAAAATTAATTGGAGTCAACACGCGACCATAAGCACTCACACCAAAAAAACTCGTCAGCAAGCGAGCACTGTTATGGCTCACAATTGCTACGCGAGCACCTTGTGGGACACCAAGAGCGTCCAATCCAGCAGCCTGCGCACGTGCAAGCGCAGCCATCTCTGCAT
>CAXNNK010000008.1:0-18608 GCA_964203725.1 Ilumatobacteraceae bacterium
TGCAAGCCCATGAGTTCGCCACTGTGGCGCATACAACATGTGTATTGGGGTTTGCATTTGTGAAAGCTCGGCGAGTTCGATGTAGGCCTCTTGTGCCTGAGGCAACATCAGTTCAAGTAAGCGTGCTCGCATGTCGCCCAGTTTGGTTCCATGCACCACCAACTTTTCGTCCCACACATCAAGTGTCGTAATGATGTCAGGGGTCAAACGTCCACCCGATTGTTTGAGTAAGGCGTTGCGTTGTTTCAACACTCGCTCGACTTCGCTGCATAACGCATCAGTTTTGGGCCATACGGCAATCAATGCATCATCAATAAACTCTCGGCGCACCGACGGGGCATCTTGTACCAGGTCTAAGTCTTGGGGTGAAAACACAGTGGTGCGCACAACACCGAGCAAATCGCGTATTTTGGCGAGTTTTTGTTTGTTCACCAAAACTTTGCTTCGACCGGTTCGACTGAGTTCCGCTTCTATCAAAATCTCGCGACCGTCTGAATGAGTGATTGTTGCGCGAAGAATCGCCGTGTCTTCGCCAGTTTTTATCATCACGTCGGTGGGCACACTCCTAAAACTTTTGAGTGTTGCCAAATACGACAATGCCTCAACAAGATTTGTCTTCCCTTGACCGTTATCGCCAATAATTGCAGTTACACCCTCAGTCAGCGCGATTGATGCTGATGAATAATTACGAAAGTTGGTCAACTCCAAGTGTCGAATTATCACGAGTTGGTAACGCGGCGAGGCAACTAGTTGGTGAGTCGTTGTGGCATCACCAAATACAAATAGTCTGGGGCGCCAACACCGCGGAGCACTGCAGGTTTAATCGGATCAGTTGTTTGAATGGTGATTTCATCACCGTTTACCGCTTCGATGCCATTAGCAAGATATTCTGGGTTGAAACCAACCGTGATGTCTGATCCGACCATTGTTGCATCGAGTTCTTCAACAGTGTTGCCAACATCTTGAGTAACAACAATAAGTTTGAGCGATGTTGCCGTCATTTCAAGGCGCACTGGTGTTGTTTCCCGTGCCAAAATGCGGCAGCGACGAATTGCTTCAAGGAGTGGTTCGCGTGCAGTGGTCAGGGTATTTGGATAACTCGGCTGAATGAGTTGTCGATAGTTAGGAAATTCGATTTGCAACAAACTTGTGCTGAGCGTTGCTTGACCAACCGTAAATGTTGCTTTGTCTCCAGCCAGACACAACGACGCCTGTTCGCCACCAGCAAGTAAACGTTGCAATTCATTTAAGGCCCTGCTTGGAATAACAACTTTTTCGCCGTGACCCAAAATGTTGTTTCCTGGCAAGTCGCGAACTGCGAGTCGATAGGAGTCTGTTGCTACCAGTCGCAAACCTTCTGGCTCGGCGGACATCAACACTCCGGTGAGTGCTAACCGTTGCATATCCGAAGATGCCGCACGAACTACTTGTCTTAACGCATCAGCAAACACACTTGCCGACAAAGTGACAGGTGGAGCACTTGCTTGAATAATGTTTGGAAAATCGGCTGCTGCAAATGTTGGAACCGTGAACTGTGCGCGCCCTGAACTTACACTGACCGTCTCGCCCGCTGTTTCGACAGTGACTTTGCCTTCCGACATAGATCGCACGATGTCACTCATTAATTTGGCACTGGCAACAACCACACCATCTTCTTGACCCCCTACTGCAAGAACAAATTGAACTGATAAATCGTTGTCGGTACACGACAGCAACAATTTGTCGCCGGTCACTTCAATGCGCACACCAGAAAGTGCTGGCATTGCGTTGTTGCGCGTTGATGCAACTCGTGATGCAGCTCCAAGTGCCTCTGCAAGAACTTCTCTTTCAACTCTAAATTTCATAGCTTGCTCCTTGCGTCATGTGATTTATCGTTAAATGTGGATGTTTGTAAGAAGACTTAATAACGGTAATAAGTCCTGTGGATTGTGGACAAAGGGTCTGTTTTGTATGTGCACCAACAGTTCCTACCTCACAAGCAACAACCTCACGCGACACATCTTGCAAACGTGTAGTTAGGTGTGACGGGGGTAACCACCTGTTATCCACCGCAACCTCACCGTTGAAACACAGAGTTGTCCACATGTTGCGGCGGTGTGGCGAAACTGTTGTTGCGGCGTTCATAGTGTGGTTCATAGTTTGGTTGATAGTTTCGTTGATATTGCGACTCGTTACGACGTCTTAAATTTCTGTACAAGTTCGGTTACTTGATCAAAAACCTGTTTGCGTTCGCTCATCATGCGTTGCGTTTTGTCCACCGCATGAATCACCGTTGTGTGATCACGACCGCCAAACAACCTGGCAATTGCCGGGTAGCTCAAATCGGTGAGTTCACGAAAAACATACATTGCTGTTTGACGTGCCGAAACCAATGGTCGTTGGCGGCTTTTGCCCTTCATTGCCTCAACATCAAAACCTAGGTGGTCAGAGATTTCGATGAGGAGCTGTTCACCGGTGCGGGCTTTAGGAGCCGTACGAGTGAGAAGGTCGACCAACAATTTTTGTGCCATGGAGATGTCAACAACCGTTTTGTTCAGACTTGCGTAAGCACCAACCCGAATCAGAGCACCTTCAAGTTCGCGAATATTGGTAGTGACATTGCTGGCAATAAACTCCAACACGTCGTTGGATACCGACGTGTTTTCTCGCTCGGCCTTATTGCGCAAAATAGCCAAGCGGGTTTCCATATCTGGAGGCTGAATGTCCGTGATGAGACCCCAACGAAAACGGCCACGCAAACGGTCTTCCAGAGTTGGAATTGCATCTGGGACACGGTCTGATGAAATCACAATCTGCTTATTTGCACCATGAAGCGAGTTGAAGGTGTGAAAAAACTCTTCTTGCAGACCTTCTTTGCCTTCCATGAACTGAATGTCGTCGATCAACAACACATCAACTTCTCGGTAACGGCGCTTAAATGCAGCGATGGTGTTGGAGCGAATGCCGTCAACATATTCATTCAAGAAAGTTTCGGTCGTGACGTAATGAACTTCGTAGTGTGCGTAGTGCTGGTGAACGTAATAACCAATGGCGTGCAAGAGGTGTGTTTTCCCCAAACCAGCAGAACCGTAGATAAACAACGGGTTGTAGGAGCGACCAGGTGTTTCGGCAACTCGTTGCGCTGCAGCCAATGCAAATTGGTTGGATGCTCCTTTCACAAAAGTCTCAAAGGTGTATCGCGGATTGAGACCAACCGCGATGCCCTTGCCAGAGCGGTTTTTGACGGTTTGCCCAATTGACATTCCGGCTTCGTTGTTGGAATTGTGTTCGCTGTTTGAACCCGACTCGTTCAGCGACTCGTTGAGCTGGACAGGACTGTCGAGCGAGGTTGGGAACGTGTTGAGGCGATCGTGTACATCGATTGCGGTATTGGTTTGCACATCGATGAGAAGTTGGCGGTCGCTTGCCCCAACTTCGTTGAGCGCATCGCGCACCAACGACATGTAACGGGTCAGGATTCGTTCTTTGACATAGGTGTTGGGAACCTGGAGGCGCAGACTCATTTTGTCATCAGCTACGGCTACAGCGTCGTTGAATGTTGAGAACCAAACAGCTTCGGAAACCTGAGCCCGCAAAACTTCGGCAGTTGCGCGCCAGACATCATCATGGTTGTCGACCCCGAGTTGGTTTTCAATATTCTGTTCCATGTAGTTTTTGTTCCATTCTGATTGCTTAAAACCGTTACTCAATAACCACATTCGATGATCCACAACACTGTCCACAGGTTGTGGATAATCAGTCCAACAACAAGGTGGGAGAAAGAAGGTAGCAGGTTTTCCACAGGTGAAAAAACTGACGAATCCCTGTAGGGTAAGTCCCCTTAGCCATCGTCGTTTTGGGGTCAACCCAAGGCGCTACTCAGGAGGGGTGCATGAAACGTACTTTCCAACCAAACAACCGTCGCCGCTCCAAGAAGCATGGTTTTCGCCATCGTATGAGCACCCGTGCTGGTCGCGCGATCTTGAAGTCTCGCCGGGCAAAGGGTCGTCACCGGCTTTCCGCTTGATCGGTCGAATCCGTCACCGGGAAGTTTTTTCCCGATTGTCCAAAGAGGGAACATATGTTCGCTCCCATGGGCTGTGGTGTTCGCTGTTACTTGATGATTCGCTAGAAATTGCCCATATTGGCTACGCCATTGGCCGCCAGGTTGGTGGTGCAGTGGAGCGAAATCGCATCAAACGCCAGTTGCGGGCACTTTTTGGGGCTAAAAGCAGCCAATTGCGCCCTGGATGGTACCTCGTGGGTGTTACCCCTCAGACCGCAGGGTCTTCGTGGAATCAAATCAGTGCCCTGGTCGATCGTCTTATTGGGCAAATACACCTAAAAATCTCTCAGTCGGCTCAAATCAGCCAAATCAACTCGATATCAACATGATTTTCAATCAAAGTCAGCAAATTCGCCTGCAATCGGCCATGTTGCGAAGTATTCGTTGGTACCAGTCCCTTCGTCCCAATGCACCCTCCCCTTGCCGATTTTTCCCTTCTTGCTCCGAATATGCCCATGAGGCAATCCAAGTCCATGGCCCTCATCGGGGTGGTTGGCTGATGATCAAGCGATTATCGCGTTGTCGGCCCTTTGGCCCATCAGGGTTTGACCCAGTTCCACTGAATATCCCCGCTTCAAACGTCAATTCGGATGTTTCTTCGCCTACCGTCTCTACTGGCTAAAACGGCCCCCACGAAAGTTGTTACATGAAGATTTTTGAAATTGCTTCCCGATTAATCGCAGAATTTTATTCGCTCACCAACAGTTATGCACTGGCCATTGGCTTGGTCGCAGTCGTAGTGATGTTGTTGATTACACCACTTACTCTGAAGAGCACCAAGGGCATGCTCGAGATGCAAAAACTGCAGCCAGAGATGCGTCGCTTACAAGCCGAGTTCAAGGGCGATCGCCAAAAGTTAAATGAAGCAATGATGAAGCTGTATCAGGGACACAAAGTCAACCCCTTGGCTTCGTGTTTGCCGATTCTCGCGCAGATGCCGGTGTTCATCATCATGTTCCAGGCGTTGCAAGGTTTGATTTATCGTCCTGAAGGTGAGGGCACCGGGTTTGATCCGAAGTTTCTCAACCACACATCGGAGTTATACAAATCGTTAGTTGGTAAGAAAGAAATGGTTTCGTTCGGTTTGGATCTGTCGCAAACACCGATTGATGCAGTAAACCAAAGTTTTGGTAAGGGCATGATTTATGTCGGTCTCGTCGCGTTGCTTGCTGGCTTGTATTTTGTGCAACAAAAAATGGTTGCATCACGCACAGTGAGCCCAACCATGTCGGCGAGCCAAGCCAAAATAATGCAGTATTTACCAGTAGTTTTTGCTGTTTTTCAGCTTTTCTTACCAACCGGTTTGATCTTTTATTACATGGTGCAAGCAATCATTCGCATCATCCAACAGTTCTATATCACCAAACGTTTTTATGGACACGATTCATCGTTGGGACGCCAAGCGCAGGCGGCGAGCGAACAAGCACGTGATATGAGCAAAAATGATAAAGCAGCAGAGAAAAAGAATTCAAAACCAACCACAAAACCTGATGCACCTTTTGAGAGCAAGCGCGTCACTCCTCCAAAGGGAAAATCCTCTGGCACTTCGCGACGTCCGCAGGCTCCAGGAAAAAATCGAAGTGGTTCGGTCGCTCGCCGACCAAAACCGTAAACATTTTATTCGCCACATCAAATAAGCAACGAGGATATGTATGGAATGGGTAGAGACAACCGCTGACACACTTGAGGCAGCAAAAAATTTGGCACTCGATCAATTAGGTGTGTCTGAAGAAGATGCCGAATTTGATGTGCTGGAAGAACCAAAACCAGGTTTGTTTGGGCGCACACGTGGTGAGGCTCGAGTGCGCGCTCGAGTGCGGCCAACAGCACCAAGATCAAAACCAGAACGACGTGATCGTGGCCCCAAGCGCACGACTCGCACCGAAGGTGACGCACCACAGAGTCGTCGTGGACCAAAATCGACTGCTGGGTCGGACCGACCACGCCGAGAGCCTCGAAAAACATCGGATGCTGAGCGCACGCCACGTCCAGAAGGCCCACCAGTAGATCCAGCCACCGTGAGTGCTGCTGCGACCACATTTCTTGAGGGAATGTTGACGGCTGCCGGTCTTGTTGGCCAGGTGACAGCAACATTGAACGGTGAAGACATTGATATCAACGTGATTGGCGACGATGTTTCGGTTTTTGTTGGTCAGCGTGGCGCCACATTGATGGCAGTGCAAGATCTGACACGAGTTGTCAGTCAACGCCGACTCGGCGATCATGACACCCACATGCGAGTCGACATTGGGAGTTACCGCGAACGCCGTCGCGAGGCATTGAGCCGTTTTGCCCTCAAAGTGGCTGACGATGTCCTTGCTACAGGCCAACCGCGGGTGCTTGAGCCCATGAACTCGGCTGACCGCAAGATTGTGCACGATGCACTTGTTGATGCAGTGGGTGTGAGTACACACTCTCAGGGCCAAGATCCGCATCGCCGAGTGGTTGTTGCGTTGGCTGAAGCCGCCGAGTAATCCTGCAGGTATGGGGCTCATTCAATAAAGCCCATGTGCATGAGGTTCGTTTTATGAAGCCAGCAGAACATCCAGGTCTTCTCCGGATCTTCGGTGAGGCTCAAAAAATTGGTGCACTGGGCTCTGCTCCCCTCTCCGAGATTATTGATCACGCCACCTCATTTGCGGATGCCATTCCCACTGGGGTGACATCCTGTATTGATTTGGGCAGTGGAGCAGGGGTGCCCGGTTTGGTGATCGCAGTGCTGAGGCCGGAGATTCAGATGACGTTGATCGATCGCCGAGCCAAGCGCACAGACACTCTGGCACGGTCAGTGTATTCGCTGGGAGTTCAAGATCATGTTCAAGTGGTCTGTGGCGATGTCGAGGTCCTCCGCTATCAAGACCAATATTCCCACAATTTTGATGCGGTATGCAGCCGAGGCTTTGGGCCTCCAGCACAAACCCTTCGGTGGGCGGTTGACCTAGTGAAATCAGGGGGAGTCGTTGTTGTCAGTGAGCCCCCACTGGGAAGCCCTGATCGATGGGCGGGTATCAACCTCCAGGAACTAGGCGTGTCCTCCCCAACCCGAATCGGAGCAGTTGCATTGTTCCACGTGGAACATTCATAATTTCCAAAATCCCACAACGGCAGTCGCTGTCGCAATCCAAGATGTTCCACGTGGAACATTGGACTCACCGCATCCCCCGTTGAGAGAGAGTACCTCATTAGCATGGGGGAACTATGAACTCGGCAACATCAGCGCCCACTGTGCCACACCCGGTTCCGCGAGTGATCGCAATGGCCAATCAAAAGGGTGGGGTAGGCAAGACCACCACAACTATCAACATGGGGGCGTGTCTGGCCGAGCAGGGATACAGGGTGCTTATTGTTGACCTTGATCCACAGGGCAATGCTTCAACTGGTTTGGGTTTAAACACCCGAGAGATGGACACCAGCATTTATGACGTCTTATTACATGACACACCAATGGAAGATTGTCTTGAACCGACAGCAGTTCGAAACCTGTTTGTTGCTCCGTCCAATCTTGATTTAGCAGGTGCCGAAATCGAACTTGTTCCGGCAATGGGTCGCGAGACCAGACTAAAAAAGGCTATTGAGTCGGTGCTTGACCAATTTGACTATGTGCTCATTGACTGCCCGCCGTCTCTCGGACTCCTCACAGTGAATGGGCTCACAGCAGCGCGAGAAGTAATTGTGCCAATTCAGTGCCAGTATTACGCGCTTGAAGGACTGGGACAGCTGTTGCGTAACGTCGACTTGGTGAGCCAAAACCTCAACCCTGGCTTGGCAGTAAGCACCATTATCTGCACCATGTTTGACACTCGAACCAAACTCTCCATCGACGTAGTAAATGAGGTCCGAGAACACTTTGGAGACAAAGTGTGTCAGGCAGTCATTCCACATACTGTTCGGCTTGCAGAAGCTCCTTCGCATGGCAAACCAATCACAACATTTGACTCAACTTCGGCAGGTGCCAAGGCCTACCGCGCAGTTGCATTGGAGGTGAGTGGTGGTGCGCCGCAGCGGATTGGGTAAGGGCTTAGACGCGCTCATCCCTACCAACAGAGGTACCGATAGTGCAACTACTGTAAGCGGGACTGATCGCAATTCGATTACAGGACTGAAAGACATTGCGGTCAAATCTATTGATCCAAACCCAAACCAGCCACGGGTTCACTTTGACGAAGCATCGCTTGCCGAATTGACGGCATCGATCTCTGCTATTGGTGTTTTGCAACCAATTCTCGTTCGACCAGACGGGACAGATCGTTATCAGTTGATTGCAGGCGAACGCCGTTGGCGGGCTGCTTCACGTGCTGGCCTCCAGATGATTCCAGCAATTGTGCGAGTGACCGACGATGTGTCATCTGTAGAACAAGCACTTGTCGAAAACCTCCATCGTCAAGACCTTACGCCACTCGAAGAAGCAGCTGCCTACCAACAATTGCTTGAAGATTTCAACATGACGCATGAGCAAGTTGCCAGTAAAGTTGGCAAAAGTCGCTCGGCAATCACCAATGCTTTGCGTCTCTTGGGGCTTCCGCCATCGATTCAGTCGTTATTGGCAGATGGTCGGCTCTCGGCTGGACACGCAAAAGCCCTCTTGGGTACTCCAGATCGGTCGCTGCAAGAACTCCTTGCCAAGCGAGCAAGCGAGATGGGCTGGACGGTTCGCGGAATTGAAGAAGCTGTTCGAGAAAGTCAAAATACAGGTGGTAAGTCAACGACTGACGAAAAATCAGGCAGTAAGCCAGTCGGAAAATCAACTACACCCACTGGTGGTAAAACGACAGCACTGCGAGCACCCGGACTGCTTGAACTTGAAGGCCTTCTTGCAGAGCATCTGCATACCTCGGTTGGGGTAACCATGAGCGCTAAGCACGGTAAGGTTTCTATTGACTTTGCCGACCTTGAAGATTTAGAGCGAATTTATCGTTTGATGACCGAAGGGCCATCAAACGAAGAATAAAGAGAGGAAAGGGAGTCGCAGAAAACCCTGAGTCTCTTGTGCAACATCAGTATCAACCTCAGAGTGAGAGTCCTCACAGTCTGTGCACAAACCTGGGGATAAGTTTGCATCAGTTGGTATCTTGCTCAAACCATGCCTCGATTGCCACACAGATGGCAGGGATTGTCGCATAAGGGGTCGGTGGGGAAGAACTCCCGATAGTACAGACAACAGCTGACATCCGAGTTGCACGCAAGATCGGAAGCCGCATTCCTTTCGCAAAGCACGGCAACAAACCCAGACCTGAAATCTCCTCAGCCATGGAATGGGCGAGACGACGACCGCCCGGCGAACTAAACCCCTCTGTTTCATAAAATGCAATTTCGTGGTGCTGCTCGCAAGAATTCGCCACACCGATATACACATCGGCTTGAAAACTATTGGCAGCATGTGCATGGAGTGTTGTGTCTGATTCTTCAACCGTCAGCACATCGTCGTACCGTTCGCGCAATTTCCGCGTCAAAGCTCGAGATACTTCCTGCAAACTGCCAAAACATCCAACAACAATTTTGGGGGAATCTGCAGACATTGCAGACTGATGAAGTTTCTCAAATTCTCGAACCGAAACAATTCCAGGACCGGAGCCAGTCTGAGTACTCATACGGTCGAGTGCTTGCAAAGTTTCAGCACCACAAATTCCGTCTGCGATGAGCCCATAGTTGTGTTGAAAATCGGTGAGTGAATGAATTGACTCAGGCCCAAGAACACCATCAATTCGTCCACAGTCAAAACCGAGAGTTGCCAACTTTGTCTGCAAAGCAATGACGTCATCACCTCGTTGGTGAGGCGCAGTGAGATACAACAATCTTGCACCCAAATACCATGAAGACTCGATCAACGAATCCCATGTGTTGCGATCACAAATCCCATCGGCCAACAAACCTCGATGTGTTTGAAAATCACGCAACGCTTGTTGAGTGAATTCACAGAAATAACCAGGCTCAATAAAAGAAGTGCCAAGAAATCCAACAGCACCTAAACGACGCTGGATTTCGACCACAACGTCATTGCGCTCGTGCAGGACTACAGGGAAGTTGGGAGAAATTCTGCAAGCTCCTGTAGCAGTTGGCCCTTACCTTTTGCTCCGACCAAACGTTTTTGCACTTCACCATCTTTAAAAATAAGCAGAGTTGGAATACTCATCACATTGAATCGTTGTGCAATGTCACCATGTGCGTCAACATCAAGTTTTGCAATAGTCACCTTGCCCGCCAGTTCGGTTGACAACTCTTTGAGTACCGGCGCAATTGCTTTGCAAGGTCCGCACCACTCCGCCCAAAAATCAACGAGGATTGGGTTGTTTGCACTTTTTACAACTTCATCAAAACTGCTGCTCGTGAGGGTGACAATTTCATCTGCCATAGCGGAATCCAGTCTGTTGGTAACGACGAAAAAAATATACGATTGACATAATACTCACGTGCACATTCAACTGTTGTTTATGAATGCTGTGCCTCTAGCCACCGCTCACAATCGATAGCCGCCATACAACCAGAACCAGCAGCAGTGATGGCCTGACGATAGATGTGATCTTGTACGTCTCCACAAGCAAAAACACCTTCAATGTTTGTATATGTTGAGCCAGATTTCGTAGTCAAGTATCCGGTGTCTTCCATCTGCAGAATGCCCTTAAACAAATCAGTGTTGGGACGATGACCTATTGCAACAAATATTCCGGTGACATCCATTGTTGACACTTCACCAGTGACAGTATCGGTCATTTCAATTCCACTCACTTTTGATGCACCGAGCACGCGCGTTACTTGCTTGTTCCAAATAAACGAAATCTTTTCGTTTTTAAATGCACGATCTTGCATGATTTTTGACGCGCGCAGCGATTCTCGACGGTGAACAATCGTGACCTTTGACGCAAATTTGGTGAGGAACTGAGCCTCTTCAAGTGCGGAGTCACCTCCTCCAACAACAACGATTTCCTGGTCGCGAAAGAAAAATCCATCACATGTTGCACACGTAGAAAGACCGTGCCCAATAAGTCGCTGTTCTTCTTCAAGCCCGAGCATCAGCGATTGCGCGCCAGTGCTCACAATGACTGCGTCGGCTGTGTATTCGGTGTCACGAACCCACGCACGAAACGGACGAGCCGAGAAATCGACTTTGGTGACCTTCTCGGTGATGAATTGAGATCCAAAACGAAGCGCCTGATCGCGGCAACGCATCATCAAATCGGGGCCCATGATTCCTTCTGGAAATCCTGGAAAGTTTTCAACCTCGGTGGTCAACATCAATTGGCCGCCAGGTTGATCGGACGTAGAGGATGGTTCGCCTTCAATGATGAGAGGCTGCAGGTTACCGCGGGCAGTGTAAATGGCCGCTGTGAGTCCCGCTGGGCCAGAACCAATAATTAGAACTTTATTGTGAATCGGAAGTGTTGTCATGGGGGGTGATCTTTCTGTGAGTGAAATTTAGTCTTGCGGATGACGGCGGCGCATCAACAACATGCCAATGGAGCAAAAGAAGACACCAATGAACAAATATGACACCCATACAGCGGTATCGCGCGACCACCAGATATCTAAGAGTACGTGCAAACCTCGAATGCAGCCAATCACCACAATGATTACCACAAACACGGTGCCAACGATTGCCATGCTTCCGAAGATCAACGCTCGAATAATTGCAACAGCAGGACGCGTTGTTCGGTCGCGCACCAAACCAACGATTCGATCAATTGCGTCGACCGTGCGCGATGCCCACTGGGGATCGGTAAACGGATTGGAAGGCATACCAGCAGGCTAACTTGCCTGGAACGTCACTCCTGAGAGCAATCCTTGGTAAGGATTGGAACCACTACACATTCCACTTTTTCCAATTTCACGCAATGCAATGAGGACGAATTGTGCTGGCTGAGCAATCACAAAGTTGGCTTTACGTCGCTTGACATTGTTATCGGTGGCAATTCGTTGGCCCCAACCAGCAAGTTGAGGAGGTGCAAAGTCAAGTGCGGTGTACACATCCATCTTCCACGGCGCATTACCTAAATAGACATTGAGTGTTCCAGTAGTTGGCGCGGAAAGTTGGACGATGATGCCAACAAACTCTTTGCTCCCAAAGTATTGATTGAAATAACAGGTGGTAGCCCAACTGGTTTGTGGGTTGCTGTCGAGAAGTAGTGGCACAAGAGCCTCGTTTTCTTCACCATCATCACCATTTGGGTCGTAGCTCAGAATCGAAACGATTGAGGCTGGTGCTGTCACCGCTGGAACAACCGGCTCAACAATAGATTCTGCAGTAGGCGAATCGTTGCCAGTAAACCACAACGCAGCAACACCGATGAGACCTACAACGGCGAGGCCAGCAATGATTTGCCGCAAGGCATACGACGGACGCGTCAAAAGATGTGCTGTTTCATCTGCCGGTGAACCTACTGATTGAGTTTCACGAACAGGTGTTTCGAGTAGCGGTTGACCAACGATGATATTTCGAGAAAGCACTGGCTGTACCGATCGAATACTGCGATCTCGCGAGCGTTCTCGTTCGTGTTTTTCGTCCAACATTTCACCACCAACCACCATGAGTCCAGATGGAGGTGTGATCTCGGTGGTGCGATCTAGTTCACCACTTCGTGCTGCCCGCAATGCAACAATTGTCTCGGCAGCATTTGCATATCGATGATCTGGGTTGCGCGCGAGCAATTTGTGAATGACCTTGACTAGGTTTGGTGACACCGAGGGGCGCAGACGGGCAAGATCGGTTGGCTCTCGCTGCAATCGCGCAAGTGCTGTATCGGCATCTGATTCGCCAATAAACGGAACCCGACCGGCCAGGCATTCGTATAAGACAAGCCCTAGACCATAGAGATCAGCCCGACCATCAAGCGTTTTGCCTCGCACCTGTTCTGGTGAGAGATATTTTGCAGTACCCATCATGATGTTGTCGCTGGTGAGATCGTCGCCACTCGAAACAAGTGCTTTTGCAATCCCAAAATCGGCGAGCAAACAGTGTGCGTCTTTTGTCATCAAAATATTCCCAGGCTTGACATCGCGATGCACGAAATTCTGTTTATGTGCTTCCTCGAGTGCTGCGGCAACTGCTAACCCGATGTGGATTGTGAGTTGTGGCTGCAATTTCTTTTGTTTATCGAGCACTTCGCGCAAACTTTTCCCTTTGACGTACTGCATGATGACCGCTTGGCGACCACCATGCTCAATGCAGTCATACACCGCAACAATGTTTGGATGGCTAATGCCAGCACAGGCAACGGCCTCGCGACGAAAGCGCTCAGCCACATTCGTGTCGTTTGCCAAATGTGGCTTGAGCAACTTGACAGCAACTTGGCGTTTCAGAAACGTGTCGCTCGCCAACCACACTTCGGCCATGCCACCACGGGCAATGCGATGCTCGAGTTGGTAGCGACCTCCAATGAGGCGTAAAAGTGGGCTGTCTTGAGTCATCGCTGTGATGCGACAATACTGCCAAAACCCCATATGAAACGGGGATATCCCGTGAGTGAGCTACCTACTTACAGTGGAACGTCACACCCATAGCGCGAGGACCAGTGTGCGAACCGATGATTGCACCAATATCGCTGACCATAATCTCGCCTGTATAAAACTCACTCAATGCCGTAACGAAGTCTTGAACGTCATCGCACTCCGCTTGCAATACTGAAAGATTTTCAATCGGCCCTGCCTCTTTGACCTTCTCAATCAACAGTGCAATTGCTTTGCTGCGCGTACGTTGTTTGCCACCTTCTTGAATCAAGCCATCTTTGATTTGCAAGATAGGTTTGATCGCGAGTGCCGACGCAAACAATGCTTTTGCGCTACTAATTCGACCACCTTTTTTCAGGTTTTCAAGGGTGTCGAGTGCGGCCCATACTTGCGTGCGGCCCACCAACTCTTTGCCATAGGCAGCAACTTCGTCCAAACTTGATCCCGTAAGAGCCTTTTGGGCACAAGCAACGGCAACAATGCCTTGGCCCATCGATGCCAACCTACTGTCTACTACTCGTACTGGAATGTCCCCGGCAACTGCGCGCGCAGCCAACTCGGCACTTTGCATAGTTGCTGATAGCTCGGACGACAACGTAATCACGATTATGCCAGTTGCGCCTTGCGCAACCAGGCGACGAAATTCGGCCTCGAATTGCCCAGGGGAAGGCGCTGCGGTTTCTGGCAACACCGCAGAAGAATTGCATCGTTCCCAAAACTCAGCGACGCTGAGCTGTTGGCGATCAATGAATTCTTCATCACCAAATCGAAAAGACAATGGCACGATTGAAATGTTGTTTGCATCAGCCAAATCCTGTGGAAGATCTGATGCGCTGTCGGTAACGATACGAATGGTTGAGAGTTCGGTCATGCTTTTAGCCTATCGCAGGGTGTTTTTTGGCCGATGACTTACGCCGTGAAGCGCGCCAGTGACTTAACCACCAGGCGAGCAACACAAGTGCGGCTGCGCCACTGACAACAAGTCCCAATCCAGCTATTGCGGCAACTCGCGCGGTCAATTGCACACGCTGGCCAGCCTGTACTTTGCCATCTGGTGTGTAGAGCACAACTTCAATAGGGAAGCGACCGCTTGCGCGAGCAACAACAGGAATTACCAAGTCGACCGCACCATTCGCTGGCACGGTAACGATGCGCTCTTCGTCGGGAAACTGCAACTTGACACTTGAGATTTCTACGGAAACGGTGAGATCAACTAGGGCTTCATTGCGTAGTTGCAGTCGAAGATCACTCTTTCGCCCACCGAGAGTAAAACTCAGCGATGACGGAACTTTGACCGAGGCACGTAGCACTCGAAGTTGATTACGGAAGCCCTTGAGATACAACGCAAAGTCAGTGCTACTCAACCTGTCGTCATGCATCACCATGAGTGACGTATCCCAGGCCGATAACTGCGGGGCATTAATTGGAAGCATCATTGTTGTTGAAGCAATCTCGTCATCTAGAGCATCAATTGCAAGCCCTGCAACCGATACATCGTTGCTGGATGAGCGGGGTGCATCGACAAGTGTTGCTTCGCTGTTGGCGATGGGAAGAGAACTCAATGCGCGCAGCCGTAGTTGTGGAGCACGATCAATGGCCACTGCGAGTGGCGTGAGCAGCAAGTTATTTATTGGGGCACCCGTTGTAGTTGAAAGAACAACAAAGTTCGACGACAACACGCCACCACCGTCGATTATTTCTTGTCGTTGTGTTAATAACTCGGCAGCAATTTGGTAAGCGGCAAGAACGGGATTTGTTCGTGTGGTCGTTAGAGCGTCGGCGTACACAGGGTCTGTGGTTCTCAGGGCCATAGTGCTCGAGAGGCGATAAGGCTTGGCGTAGTTGTCAAGTGTGCCAATTTTTGAGGCTGCCTTAGGCGTAAGAACAATGGTGCGCACACCATGCCTGCTCAACAATGTGGCACCGTCTTTGTCGATGGAAACATTTGACAGCCACACATTAGGCAACAGGTTCTTCTCACCATTTCGCAATTCAATAATTTTATCTGCAAGAGCCCGTTGCTGCGAGAAATCTTTCGTTCGTCCTGTGCGCTGCGCACTGGATGGGTCGAGTGGAACAAATGTTGTGCGCAGTAAATCATGATTACTGAATCCATTTTGTAACCGAGCCAAAATATCAACATCGGCTGGTTGGGTGGAGCGAGCAAGACCATCCAATACTTCGGGTGAGATCTGGATCGACAATGGGGATCCCCCACCTTCCAACGATTGTGCAAGGTCGGTTAATTGCTTTCTGGTCCCATCATTGATGACGATGGATCCGTTTGGTTGAACTGCGAGTGGTGTAGTCACTGTTTGCGCAATTGCAATTGGCAACCGTGCTGTTTGTATCACCGAGTCAAAAAGGTTGACAAATGTGTTCAGCCGAGAAACCACTTGACCATCTTGAATAAATGCAATCTGAATTGGGTACACGCCTTCTTTTGTGAGGCGCAGAGAATTAGTACGAGCGGTTGTAGAGAGATAAGCGGTAAAACTTCCACTGTCGGTGCGTGACAATGTGGCGAGTTGCAAGTCGACTACTGCTTGCTGATTTATCGGCTCACCACCCTCAGCAATAGAGCGCACCTGGTTGCGGGTGGTTACAGGTGCAAAAGCGGTAACACGCAGAGCTGTGGATGCATCCTGTTCAAGTCGATTGCGTGTTGCTTGATCGGGTACATCTATGGTGAACCTCAATTGACCGCTTACCAAAACATTAAAATTTTGGGCAATTAATCGAACATCAAATGATTTGACAGTGCTGTTGCTGAGTGCAAGCGATGGTTGCGCAAGTGGACCAATGAGCACACTGATTGCACCAAACACGATGGCAATCAACAAACCACGGTGAAGTTGATGAGATTTTTTTTGGACAATTTCGCGCAACGAATGAGTCGTTGAATTTCTTAATTCATCACTACTACGCACATCTTGACGGTAGTCGCCCAAGAGCAATTGCGAACGCCTAACCTCAACAGTGTGGTTCCACAGCGATTTGCTCCCGTATTGGCAGAGCTCGCACCCCTTGGAGATATTTTTCGCAAAGCCAACCGTCGCCTCTATGTAGTGGGTGGGACTGTGCGCGATTTACTCCTCGATCGGGCGATGGGGGAAGTGGATTTTGACTTCACCACCGATGCGCGGCCAGATGAAACCAAACGCTTCTTAACAGGTTGGGCAGATGCTGTGTGGACAACAGGGGAGCGGTTTGGCACGATTTCGGCCCAGAAAAATGGTCGGACATACGAGATAACAACGCACCGCGCCGAGGCGTATTCGCCTGATTCTCGCAAACCGGATGTTGAGTTTTCAAACGACATTGCCACCGATTTGTCTCGGCGCGACTTCACGATCAATGCAATGGCGCTTGAAGTCACGAGTACAGTTCCAGAACTTGTCGACCCATATGGTGGTGCTGCCGATTTGATCAGTCGCACACTGCGAACCCCGCTTTCACCAGAGATCAGTTTTACTGACGATCCATTGCGCATGATGCGTGCTGCACGGTTTATTGCAACACTGCAACTACAACCAGTTCCCGAATTGGTTGCAGCGGTGAACGCACTCCACGACCGACTCAAGATTGTTTCTGCCGAACGTGTACGAAATGAGCTCGATCGGTTAATGATTTGTGATCATCCAACGAGCGGTTTGTGGTTTTTGGTAGACACCGGATTGGCTGAGCACTTTTTCCCAGAGTTGCCAGCAATGAAACTCGAGCAAGACCCGATTCACCGACACAAAGATGTATTGACTCACACATTTGCAGTTGTGGAAAATGTTCGGCAGGACGCGCACTCCGAATTTGATTTTCGCATTACACGACTCGCTGCTTTGTTTCACGACATTGGCAAACCAAAAACACGCGGCATCAAGGACGGTAAAGGTGTTACTTTCCATCATCATGAGGTAGTTGGTGCGCGAATGTCGCGGGCAAGGCTCAAAGCAATGCGCTATTCAACGCATGACACCGATGCCATTACTGAGTTGGTTGCACTGCACTTGCGTTTTCATACATATCAAATGGGTTGGACTGATTCTGCAGTGCGTCGATATGTTCGCGATGCCGGCCCACTATTGAACGAACTCAATGTGTTGACACGCTGCGACTGCACAACACGCAATGAACGAAAAGCATTGATGTTGTCTCAACGGATGGACGAACTTGAAGCACGTATTGCAGAACTGGCCAAGCATGAAGAGATCGCTGCGCTACGACCAGAGTTGGATGGTGCGCAAGTGATGGAACTCTTGGGCATCGGCGCTGGTCGCCAAGTTGGCGATGCACTTTCGTTCTTGATGGAAATTCGTCTAGAAGAAGGATTATTGGGTGATGCAGAAGTTCGCAGCAGGCTTGAGCAATGGTGGGCATCTATAGCCAAGTAAATAGCCCAGTAAAAACTCAGTGTGATTCGGTGAGTAGCCGAACAGCCGCAAACTGACTAGCGTTCGCATCAATGGATATTGTGCGGCGTTCAACAGGTTGGTTGAGTCAATTGTCATTGACTGATGACAACGGCGAAACGGTTGGTGGCATGATTGATCATCGCCTGACACGCCGCGCATTGATCAATGAATTTCGCCGCGGTCGCATGCGCCGAGAACAACTGTGCGACGCACATCCCGATCTGGTGCGCGCAGCAAAGAACTTTGGTGATGCCACAAGTGTCAAGTGCCCAATCTGTGTGCAGGACAATGTTGCACTGGTGACGTATGTGTTTGGACCACGTCTCCCGAGTCATGGGCGCTGTATTACCAAGCCACACGAACTTGAAGAGTTTCGACAACTTGCGCAACTCACTGAGCAGCAACGAGCAGGTGCCGATCAGACTGCACCAATTACCTACACGGCCTACGTGGTGGAGTGTTGTAGGTCTTGTCGCTGGCACCATTTACTGCGTTCGTTACCAATGGCAACAGTTCCAAACGAGGGCGCCAAGTCAACCAGGCGTAGGTCTCGGCGCTAGTTCAGCCAATCTCTGTAACACGGGTGTGGCACGCTCCGTTCGTGCCGATACGATCCCAAGTCCACATATCCACCCTGCCCCCTCGGGGGCTCCAGCCCCGGTTGGAACCGAAGGGAGTTACCACGTTCATGCGTGCTTACGAATTAATGCTCATTG
>CAXNNK010000009.1:0-16138 GCA_964203725.1 Ilumatobacteraceae bacterium
TCACCTACAACCTGGTGCAATATCTTGGTGAGCTTGGCGCCGAGCCAATCGTGGTGCGCAATGACGCATCGAGTGTTGCAGAACTTATTGCACTCAAGCCAGATGCTCTGTTGTTGTCACCTGGTCCCGGTCGTCCCGAAAGTTCTGGAATTTTGTGCGATGCGATTATCGCTTTCGCTGGCACCGCTCCCGTGTTGGGTGTGTGTTTAGGTCATCAAGCCATTGGTCATGTCTATGGTGCCAAGGTAGTCAGTGCACCGGAGTTAGTGCACGGAAAAACTTCTGAAGTGCATCACACTGGCGAAGGAATATTTGCTGGTTCACCATCACCGATTACTGCAACTCGGTATCACTCGCTGATTATTGAACGAGAATCAATTCCAAGCGAACTCGTCGTAACGGCTCATACCAATGACGGAATGATTATGGGCGTGCGGCATCGCATACTCGATGTGGAGGGCGTACAATTTCACCCCGAAAGTATTTTGACAACACTTGGACACGACTTGCTCAAAG
Organism: Ilumatobacteraceae bacterium; assembly: GCA_964203725.1. Lineage (GTDB taxonomy): Bacteria > Actinomycetota > Acidimicrobiia > Acidimicrobiales > Ilumatobacteraceae > UBA3006. Next base: position 517 of record CAXNNK010000009.1, read on the forward strand.
TATTTGTCGAGAAGGCAAAACGCGCTAAAAATTAGGCGAAGTTGAGTTGAAGTTACGGAGTGGTTGACTTTCCGATGACGAGTGTGATCTTGGTTCCGGGAGCAACAGCCGATTGTGCTTCACGGCTTTGTGAAATAACTCGGCCGTCGTTTGCATCGCCAACCGGCACATTTTGATATTTGATTTCCGTGATCAAACCCGCTGCATTGATGGCGGTTTGGGCTTCACCCTCTGCACTGCCAGTCACTTCAGGAACCACAACCGTTGGTGATCCACTTGAAACAAACATTGCAATCGGTGAACCAGCAGGAAGTGGAGTGCCAATTGCTGGGTCGGTACGAATTGCACGACCCTTCTCTACATCGGCACTTGGTTCTGAAGTAATGGTCACTACAAAGTTATATGGCGAACTTTTCAGTAACTGTTCGGCAGCAGATGAAACCTGGCCTTCAATATTTGGAATATTGCTGCCACCCGTACCACCAGACACAACAACAGAGACTGGAGAACCAGAGCGGACTTGTTCGTTCGCAAGCGGGTCCTGAGAAATAATCTGATTGAGCGGTACAAGCGGGTCATTGCGAACTTCGAGAATAATCAACTGCAATCCAAGAGGTGCGAGCAACTGGGTTGCGTTTTCCACAGAGAGCCCTTGAACGGGCGGGACTGTTTGCATCTGTCGGGCGGGGTTGTAGGTGATGGTGACAACATCGCCTTGATGGCCGGCTGCAGTGGCGGGAGGGTCTTGACCATACACAATGTCATCGCCGACGGCATCGTTAATGACGGCATTGGGTATCGGTGTGAGACCCATATCCAACAGCAGTTGACTTGCTTCTGCTTGAGTGAGATTAACGACGTTGGGGATGGTCAGCGATGTCGCTGATCCGCGATCAATTGTTCTGTAGATAAATACGCCTGCAGCGAGCAAAATAATGGCGGTAAAGACTGCACCAAATACATATGAGGCTGCTCTACGAGGTGCAAGGTCGTCATACGAGTCTTCATATTCGACATTTGATGAAGTGTTGCGCACAGGGTTTTCTTTGGGGACAGTTTTTTCAATCACTGATATTGCGATGGTGTCGGCTGATTGAGATTGTGGTTTTCGTCCACGAACGTCGGTGAGTGCTACGACCTCTTCACCGGCACTAAACCTGCGAAGGTCATCTCGCAAGGCACCAGCATTTTTGTACCGACGCTCTGCAGACTTTGCCATACATTTGGCAATAACTGCCTCAATTTCTCGCGGCACATCAGTAGCAAATTCGCTGATTGCAGGCGGCACGCCATGCACTTGTTGGTATGCAATTCCAACGGCATTGTCACCAATGAACGGAGCACGTCCAGCAACCATTTCGTACATCATCACACCGAGCGAGTAAATATCGCTTCGAGGATCCGGCTGTGAGCCCTGCGCTTGTTCTGGAGAGAGATATGTGGCGGTGCCCATCACCGAACCGGTTTGTGTCAAGCCATCTTCAACTGCAGAGCCAAGAGCGCGAGCAATACCAAAGTCAGCCACTTTCACTTGACCAGTAGTACCGATCAAAATATTTCCTGGCTTGATGTCGCGATGCACCACACCGTTTTCGTGAGCAAAACCTAAAGCACTTGCAACATCAACAGCAACATCACACGCCTGCCTGGCCGTCAGACGCAATTTTTCCTTCAAGATGCTCGCAAGAGTCCGTCCCTGCACAAACTCCATTGCGATGAAGTATGTGTTGTTGACCTTTCCCCAGTCGTACACAGCAACGATGTTTGGGTGCGTGAGCCCAGCGGCAGACTGTGCTTCACGACGAAATCGCTCAACAAAATTGGGGTCATTGGCGTATTCAGGAAAGAGAACCTTTAATGCAACGGGCCGATCAAGCAAAATATCATGGGCTAAAAAAACCTCGGCCATTCCGCCTCGCCCAATGCTGCGCTCAACACGGTATCGATCATTGACTATCGGCATATTGCCACCATGTTCATTAACCATTTGCTTTCACTACTGAGCCAAATGTCTTCACATAGGAACGAGCTTCCTCGATCGTTTCAAATTGTTGCACTCTGTCAATTTCTCGCTGAAACACAGACTGCATCGACAAACGCCGAGTAGTTGAAACCTCAACAATTGTAGGAGTAATCCACAACAACCCGCCTGGCTGACCTTTATAAATCGCGATTGTTGCTGATGACGATGTATTGGTGAACGCTACAAAGTAGCCACTGCGTTGGTGGCGCACTGCAAGAAATCCTCCGATGAAGAGTGCCGTAACCAGAGCGAGCGAAAGAACTCGTAGTCGAATCGACGGTGACTCTTTGGAATGAGTGACGAGCTCTGGTGTTGGTGCAATGTGTTCTGAAGATACAGACTTGACATCGATGACGATGACGGTGATGTTGTCTCTGCCGCCGTGTCGCTTTGCAGTTGAGACCAATCTTTCAGCTACGGCTTGCGGGGCGATGTGTTCGCGCATTGTGTCTCCAATCTCGTTGGTCGGCACTTCATCTACAAGGCCATCACTACAAAGCATAAAACGATCTCCATCAAACAATGGAAGAGTCCACGTATCGACTGAAACATTTTCATCAATACCAAGTGCGCGGGTAACAATATTGCGACGTGGGTGTACTCGCGCTTCATCAACTGTCAACAGGCCTTCGGTGACGAGTTCTTGTACGTATGAGTGATCAACACTGAGTTGGCGAAATTCACCAGAGCGCAAGAGGTACGTTCGCGAATCACCCACATTGGCGACAACGATCTGTGAAAAAGATTCGTTACCGGTAGTCGGAGCGAGCAATACTGCAGCCGCCAGCGTGGTTCCCATTCCGCGTTGATTGGTGGTTGAAGTCGCTGCAGAGAAAATAGCGCTGTTGATATCTCGTATTATCTGGGCAAACGCCTCAGCGGATGCTACGCCACCAAGAGCCGCACCTCGCAAATGTTCGATGGCCATTGCGCTAGCAACTTCACCCGCGTTGTGCCCACCCATTCCGTCGGCAACCGCAAACAGCACCTGTTGGGCAATGTGAGCGTCCTCATTCTGGCCGCGAATAATACCAGTGTCGGTTGCTGCACCAAGATCGAGAGTTAACACATCACCCAGGGGCAACTAAGCCCGCTCAAAATGTAATTGCAGCGAGCCAAGAGCAATCATTTGACCCTCAACGAGGACAGTCGGCTCGGCGATCAGCAGTCCAGCCACGCGCGTACCATTTGTGCTTCCAAGATCTTCAATTGTCCAACCATCGCTGGCTGGACGTAATCGCGCATGAACACGACTGATGTTGTGGTCATGAATAACTATCGTGCACGAGTCTTGACGACCAATAGTGACGAGGTCTCCGTCGAGTATGTGGTTTGAGCCATCTGGCAACACAACTACATACTTGTGTGCAGAGGGTGTGCTGTGTTTGACAGGAAGTTCGGCTGTGATCGTTTTGGCAATGGTGACAACACATGACCCACTGCGCATCGCCACATCCTCTTCAAACACAACTTCGGCGTTACCGGAAAGTGAGTAGCCCTCGAATTGTGCGTGATTCGTAACTGCTTGGCGCAACTCACTCATCAGTGGCTTCATTGAGTCACTGAGCGCAGCGAGATCTGATTTGTGGACTCCCACAACGTAACGATGGGCAATTCGGCCACCATTTGCTTCAGCCTGATCATCCATTTTTGCAACTACTTGTCGACCGATCTCAATTGGTCGTATTCCATTGCGGCGCGTGCGTATCAACACCCCACCATTCTACGCCTGTAATGGCTGGCAAGTGATCTATGCAGGTTGGCGAGAATAGTCTTCTCTGCCGAAATAGCGCTTCCACCGTTTTTCAAGCTGCACCATTTCGTGTGGAGCAACCGTTGGGTCTCGAGTGAGCGATTCAAAGTGGTACATCTGAGCCAGCGGTGTCCAGACAATGTGATAGCCCGCCTCAAGTATTTTGTTGCCAAAATCTACATCATTAAAACATGCTGGAAAGTCGATTGAAAATCCGCCGAGTTCTTCATAGATCGGACGGTGAATTGCTGCGCACGCCGCAGTCACTCCACTGACGCGCCGCGTGACTCCAAACATTCCAAATTTGCCAGTTTGATTGGACGACAATCCATTGCCAATGTTGTGTGGCGAAGGAATATTTGTGTGTCCTGCACTCTGAATACGTGAGTCTTCGAGCAGCAGCATTGGACCAACCATTGCAACATCAGGAAATTGCAACATCGAAACCAAAGTCTCAATCCAGTCTGAATCAATGACCTCTGTGTCATCATTGAGCAAGATCACGATCTCACCGTTTGAGTTTTTCACACCAACATTGCATTTGTCAGAAAAATTAAATGGAGAGTCGTAGTGAACAACAGAAACACGAGGATCAATAGGTAGCGAAACTGGATGCAATGGCTTACTTTCTTTTACATCGAGTACAACAACGATTTCATAGTTTGGATAAGTGGACTTGTTAAGAATGCTCGCTACAGCATTTTCGACCAAGCAGGCATGTACTCCCCAAATTCGCTGACCATCACCTCGAGTAGGAATTATGATCGATACCTTTGGCGGAGGAAAACTCAAGGTAGGTCGTACCTGAATAAAACCACCGTCCGATAGAGAAATAGTCGCATCAATGTTGACGCGCTTCAGATGGTCTCGCACTGCTTGCTCGGCTGAAACTAATGCGTATGGCTTGGCCTCTAGTTGGTTTGCCGCCGAACCAGGTATGGCCCGCCAGTGATATAACACCTCCGGGATATGGGCGATGGTGCGTGCGCGCTCAGTGATGCGCAAGATTAAGTCGTAGTCCTGGGAGCCTTCGTACCCAGTACGAAAACCACCGACATCATCAATAAGTGTTGACCGAATAACCGAAAAATGACTGCAATAGTTTTGACCTAACAATCGAATCGGATCAAATGCAGGTTTACGAAAGAGATCGTAGGGTCGACTCTGCTCGTCAAGTTTATTTTCATCGCTATAGACGTAATCAATCTGCTCGTCGCTCGCAATTTTGAAGGCCATCATTTCGAGTGCTTTGTGGTGCAATGTGTCATCGTGGTCGAGCAGTGCGATGAATTCACCCGTTGCAACATCGAGCGCGTCTTGAGATGCAGCAACAATGCCACCGTTTGATTGACGAAACGCAATTCGGACTCGTTTGTCTTTGCGCGCCAATCGCTCCATGACTTCGCGCACCTTTGGATTTGGCGATGCATCATCGACAAGACACCACTCCCAGTCGTCATAGGTTTGGGCGAGCATCGAAGCAATGCAAGACTCAAACGCGTCTATTGGTGGGTTGTAGACGGGAGTGATAACGCTAAATAGTGGCACGACGTTGTCAGCCGGCTTTGAGTATGCGGCGCACAATCCGATAGGGGAGCATGACCAAGTGACCCATTTTCCATGTGCGTGTGGCATAGATGGCTTGATTTTTTTTGCGTGCTTGGATCACTTGGCGATCGGCCAATTGCTGATGAATGGCAAAGTTGGCCTGGGCTTCGCCTAATTCGGCGGCGCAACCACGGGCATAGTCACGAGCTTGCAAAACGCGCATTTCAGAGTCAGCCAACTCTTGCTTGAGTTGAGTAATTTGTGCTTGTAAGTTACCTGACCCGATGTTGTATTGGTGTTGGAGTAGGCCAATCTCTGCAAGCAGTCGCTCGCGTGATGCATTACGCAAGTCTGCTGGGTCCGCTACCTGTGAACCACTATCACTCATACTGATGATCTTACTGCAGGCTCCTCTGCCCAGACGGGCGGCGAAAGAGCGGTGTATACATTGATCTGAATCGCTAGCGTCATATCGTCCCTCGGGCGAGTGGCGAAATGGCAGACGCGCTGGCTTCAGGTGCCAGTGTTCGAAAGGACGTGGGGGTTCAAGTCCCCCCTCGCTCACAATTGATGTTGGTAAGGTTTTTGACAATCGTGAATCAATTATCAGAACTCCGTCGCTCCAAGAACCTGCTCTGGAATCTGACGCTGCGCGAACTGAGATCCAAGTATCGCAGATCCTTTTTGGGGTGGGCATGGTCAATGCTCAATCCGCTTTCCAGCATGGTCATTTACTGGTTTGTTTTTGGCGTTGTGTTTGGAGCCGTTGCCCTAAAAGGAGATCCATCAGGGCTAGACAATTATGCGTTGTATTTACTCTCGGGTCTTTTGCCATGGGGATTTTTCTCACTTGTCACCAACCTCGGTCTCGGCTCGCTCATTGGCAACGCCGGCCTTGTGCGCAAAGTTTTTTTTGCATGGGAAACACTGGTCTTTGCTCAAGTAATTTTTTCTTTTGTTCAGTTCTGCATTGAAATGTCACTGTTGTGTGTTGCATTGATTGTGGTCGGTAGTCCAATTTTGCCATGGATTCCCATTGCATTTTTGATGATGTTGCTGTTGGCGGTATATGCGTCAGGGTTTGCTTTAGCGGTATCAGTTGGCGCGGTATTCTTTCGCGACTTGCGCTACCTCTGGACGATTCTTATTCAGGTGATGTTTTTTGCAACACCAATCATTTATTCGCCAGACAAATTAGACGGAAAACTGCATCCATTTTTAGAATTCATTTTTCACTGGAACCCGATGGCTGTATTTATTTTGTCCTTCCGTCATCTGCTGTATGACGGCCGAGCGCCAGAAATGGGTAATGTTTTATATCTGGTCTGCGCCGCTGTTGTCTCGTTTGTTGGCGGGTGGGCAATTTTCACCAAACTCTCTCGGCGTTTAGCCGAAGAGGTGTAATTCGCTATTTAGCGTGGCGCTCGATGTTCCACGATGAGGGAACTGCAACAAGACCTTCTTCAAACAGCTCGTTTTGGTGCACGTCAAACCTCACCCAATTTTGGCAGTGGTCGTATTCAGTGGTTCCTGTCGCGTCGGTGCACGCAACTGAAATGTAATACGTACCTTCCAATAACGGCAGATGGGGAATGTCGATCGTTGCGGTGACCGATTCCGGAATGTTTCCAAGCGACGAATTGGCGCGTTGAGATGTCGTTGACCACACAATCGTGCCATCGAGTTTGCTGATGGAGATCTTGATTACAGGTGCGCGAAGAGGCATTTGCGCAGTAACACGAGTGGTCACTCGCATCGCCGCATTGGTCTCAACACGTTCAACTGCTTGACCAGACATGTCGCTGAGCAACACACTGTCAATATGTGCTTCTTCGGTGCCCCAGCGCTCGCGAAGGTCGGCGTCTTTAGCGGTGTGCTGCACATAGCTTTCACCTGTGTATGCAGCGATGACTTCGGCTGCGGGACCACGCATCTTCATGTGACCTTTTTCTAGCCACACGACCTCTTTACAGAGTTGCTGCACTGCGCCAAGGCCGTGACTCACAACAACGATTGTTCGTCCTTCGCGGCGAAACTGCTCAATTTTTTCGCTGCTCTTGCGCTGGAATGATTGGTCTCCAACGGTGAGCACTTCATCAATCAATAAAATTTCTGGCTCAACGTGCGCGGCAACTGAAAAACCGAGGCGAATGACCATGCCGGATGAATAGTTTTTGACCGCAGTATCAATAAATCTTTCAAGTCCTGCAAACTCAACGATGCTGTCGAATTGACGTTCTGCATCTTTTTTCGATAATCCCAAAATTGCTGCGTTGAGATAGACATTTTCGCGACCAGACAACTCAGGGTGAAAGCCAGCCCCGAGTTCGAGTAGGGCAGCAATGTTGCCATTGATTGAAACCTTGCCTTTGTCTGGGCGATAAATGCCCGTCAGGCATTTGAGCATTGTGCTTTTGCCAGAGCCATTCGAACCGATGATGCCAAGGGTTGAGCCGTGGTCTACTTCAAACGAAACGTCGTCGAGTGCCCAGAATTCTTCGTACTTTGCGCGTCGACCACGCAAAATGGCGGCCTTGATGTAGCGGTTGCGTTCGTGATAGAGCCGAAAGTTTTTGGAAACCGAGTCGACGACAATTGCTGGTTGAGACATGCGGTAACGAGCCTAGTGCTGGTTTCGAAGTTGCATCAGGTGCGCGCGAAGCGATGCTGACAGCACTTTTTTGTCCCAATTGATAATTAATGAGTCAGCGTGTTCCAAGTAATACGTCTGCTCGTCTGTCGGATGACTGGAGTTTTGGTACCACGGCATGTGATGGGCGGTGTAGGGAGGTGCTGAACGAAGAGCGTGATTATTTTGGTGATGCTCACCCGGTCTGTACATTGCAAAAGTCGTATCGATCTCGGCAACGAAGAATCCAGACGGATGTACATTTTTCCAAAATTGCGACTCCCACAAAATGACGTCGTCGCGGTGGGCATAATGCTCAGGCAGGTCGTCTAAGCGCAGACTAAAGCCAACTTTGTCAATCGCTGGATACTGATTGAGCGTGTTGTAGAAAAGATCCAGCACATCAGTTGGGCATTCTTGTGAGGGCACCACGTCGGGATCAGTGACAATGAAGTGTGTGTCGAGACCAAGTTCGGTCACGAGACCACTCAACCAAGGTGCTCGGTGCCCAAGATTGAGACCATTGAGACGCACATGATGTTGTGTTGATCGCAGAAATTCAACCATTGGTGGGTATGTACTGTCGTTATCGCACAACCAGATGTTTTCCTGCCCAATGCCCTCGAGCCAGGTAATCAAATCACGCAATGGTGCAAGACGGTCGCGCACATTGATGATGACCGGGAATTGGCGAGTCATTGAGGCGGTGTGTCTTTGAGAATTGCGCCAAAGATTCGCCTCAGTCGTTTGGCAAGACGGTATTCGGATGAAGCCTCGACTTTGGCCATTCTCTCGCGCAACCGGTCACGTTGCCCAATCATTTGCACATGCACTTCTTCAAGTTGCTCGTGCTCACCAATCAGGGCATCAAGTTTGGCTTGGAGTTCGTTGCGCTGTTGATTGGCGGTCTCGATACCCGAGCGTAAACGCCCAATTTCATCCTCATTTTTGATGCCTTCCAATTGGCGTTGAGTTTTCACCAACTCTGCAATCTTGGTCTCTACGTACTGGCTGAGCTGCTCTGATTTGGTGCGCAGCGCAAACGATTCTGCCAGAAGCTCTTTTATGAGTTGGTCCCGATCGACACCATCGCGTTTGTCATGATCATTAGACATCACTTAGAGCATAGTTTCAACCGTTCGGTGGCAAGTGGGGCTTGTGTAGATTTGTAGGCGATGCATATCGAAAGCAGTCGTATCCACATGCTCTTGCGATGGTGCGAATACGGGTACGTTGTGGTGCTGCTGTTTGCTCTCACACAGGGTCCGGTACTAAGCATCTGGTTTGCAAGTTCATTGGTGGTCCCAGATGGAGCAGCATCCGCGCAACTGTTGACTTTTATGGCAGTCCAGATTCCGGCGTTATTTCTGCTCGGATATCGACGGGTGCCGCGATCATCAGTATTTGGGCCCGTAGGTTTGCTCGGATTATTTTGTGGCTGGATGTGGCTGTCAACACTGTGGGCAACCTTTGGACAGCACACAATGGTGGAATCAACGACATTGTGTGTCACTTTTTTGACGGGTGTGTATCTCGCACGAAGCTTTTCGTTGGTTGAGCAACTTATTCTTGTTGTAGTAGCGATGCAACCAGGATTGCTGTTGTCGCGCTATGCAATAGCAAGCGACTGGAGCAACTCGGTTGATCAAAGTGGTAATTGGGTCGGCATCTACTTCAATAGGAACTCACTTGCACCGGTCGCAATGGTCAGTTGTTTAGCGGCCAGTGCATTGTTGTGGATTGTGGTCTTGCGTCGCGGAAAAGTGTGGCCCATCACCTTGATTGCTGTGTTAATTGATGTCATTTTGTTTGGTGCGGTGATGTTGTTTCACTCACGGTCCAATACATCGGTCGGTGGAGCTGTTGTGTTTGCTGCAGTGTGGGCATTTTGGACAGTTGTTCGCTCACTTATTCGACGAAAGCGAATCACTATTGATTCACTACAACGCTTTGTTTATCCCGGATTTATTCTCGGCGCAGCCTTACTGACATGGGCAACTGTGCGACTCCAAAGTGTTGTCTTGAGTTTTTTTGGGGAGACGATTGACTTCAACGGTCGATCTGCAATCTGGAGCTATAGCTGGACAGGATTCCTTGATCGACCCTTGGTCGGCTGGGGTTGGATGTCGGCATGGCGCACTCCACCATTTTTGCAACGCGATTTATGGTGGACATTTATAAACACTGGATGGTCTCACAGTGGATATATGGATATTTTGCTCGGGGGTGGATCTATCGCAGCAGTGTTATTCGTTAGTGCATTGCTGTGGGGTGGATTGCGACATTTAGGTGATGTCAGTAAACAAACTGCTACTCAATGGACTCCAGCAATCATGTGTTTTGTTTTAGCAACCGCAACGCAAGAAAGTTTTCTTGTTGGCAATCACTTTCTCTGGCTCTTATTTGTTGCTGCAGTTGCGGGCAACCTATCGACAATTAACTCTGCACAACCCGAATCATAAATGAACGAGCATCTTGAGGCATTGCTTCAAGAACATCCGCATTTACTGGGCTGACAGGAACATGCGAAATGAGTGGGTGTTCTGGTCGAGTGTCTATTTCGCCATCACCGAAGAGTTCCTCGTGCACTTTTTCGCCCGAGCGCAAACCAACGATTTCAATATCTACAGACTTTTGTGAGTTGCGCACGAGTTGTGTTGCCACATCAAAAATACTGACAGGCTCTCCCATATCGAGCACCAATACTTCACCGCTACTTCCAATTGCACCAGCCTGAATCACCAATTGGACAGCCTCTGAAATAGTCATGAAATAACGAGTGACTCCACGATGGGTAACAGTCACCGGCCCACCCTTTTCGATCTGGTCCCTGAAAGACATCAGCACGCTACCTCGAGAGCCGAGCACGTTTCCAAACCGTACAGAGATATATTTTCCGGTGGTTGAGTTGACACCAAAGTGTGCGGTCACTCGCTCAGCGATTCGCTTTGAATATCCCAAGATGCTGATCGGATTTGCAGCTTTGTCGGTGGAAATATTCACAAACACTTGAACACCGACATTCTTTGCTGCGCTAAGCAATGTCGAGGTACCAAGGACGTTTGTTTGATACGCCTCAAGTGGGTATCTCTCGAGAAGTGGTAAGTGCTTGAGAGCTGCAGCGTGAAAGACAACCTCTGGTCGACGCGTTTCAAAAATATGATGGATTGTGGCTGCATCACGCAAGTCAGCCAACACAGTTTGCGGAGTGTCGAGTAGTGCACGACCATGTATCGACAATTGCACCTCATGAAGAGCGCTTTCGTCACGGTCGAGCATGATGAGTTCGACAGGATTAAATCTGGCAAGTTGTCGGCAAAGTTCGCTACCGATGCTGCCACCAGCACCCGTCACCAATACGCGACGATTGACGATGTAATCGGAAATTTGTTGCAAATCGGTGTTGATCTTGCGACGACCAAGCAAATCCTCGTCAGTAAGATCGCGAATATCACTTGGGTTGAGTGGACGTGCATTGAGATTTTGCACTGGAGGCACAATTTTTACATCCATACCCAATTTTTGGGCACGCGTGCTGATGTCGCTGATGAGCGACGAATCAGCAGATGGAATAGCAATGAGCAATGTCGTTGCGCCCGTTTTTCCGCGAGCCTCTGCCAGGCTTTCCCGCCCACCGATTACTGGAACTCCCGAGATACTTAAGCGATGAGTGGTGGGGTTGTCGTCCAGGAATCCAACGGGCAAATATGGTGATGAAGGATTGCGCAACAAGGTGTTGACCATTTGGATTCCACCTTCACCAGCGCCATACACCAAAATTTTGGTTGCAGTCTGCTCGTTTGGTCTGCGAAGCTGCTCGCGAGTGAGGCGCCAAACATATCGATTCGCGGCCATAAAAAACAGTCCAGCAAAGCCACCGAACACGATGACACTGCGAGGATAAGGGTTTAAAGATTTATCAAAAAAGCGCAGAAACAAAAGGAGGCCGGTAGAAACGGTGGTCGTCGTGATCAGGCCTGCAATTTCATCAAAACTCCCGTACCTCCACTTGCGTCTATAGATACCTACGACGTATCCAACAACTGCTTGTATTGCAAATACCACGGGTATCAGGCGAAAAACTGTGTTGCTTGTTGCACCCATCGGGTCAAAATGGCCCTGATATACAAAACGAGCATACGACGCGATAATCGCCGTAAACGCAAGAATTGCAGAGTCCAATACAAATTGAATGATCGAACTTAATGGATAAAAAGAATTTGACCGAGCAATTCGAAGCAAAAATTGTCCGAGTCGTGAATTAGTCATAACGTTTTTCGCCTGAGACTATTCTGCTACAAGAAGTGCGCCGAGAATTTGATTTCCAGAGCGTTGCAGGATTTCAATTGCATTCTGCACGTCACGACAAGTACTCACGTGTTTATGTGCAACCAATACATATGAACTCGTGTTGTCCACTAGTTCCTCAACAGACATTGATTGAGCATCGGATCTTTTAGACAATGAAAGGTGGTTCGTCAGTGTTGTTGACTCTAGAGACGTAAAGGTTTTGTCAATAACAGTGCTTTTTCCTACGGGGAGCAGAGTCACAGTGCTTGATTGCAAGGCACGAGCTTGAGTGATTATTGCAGCAGCAATTTGAGAAGAAATGACTGGTGAGTAATCGCTGTCAATTTCACCTAGATAAGCACCTTTCTGGATTGCGTCTTGTAGTTTGCGAGCAGACCGAATCTTGTCATCAGTGGCAGTCAGTTGCAACATGATCAAAATCGCAACTACGAGTCCAACTGCTAAACCAAATATATATGTTGAAGTCTTAACGGTGGAAACAGTGCCGCCGGATGTTTCAATAGTCTCACTCACAAACGCTAACTCGCCAGTAATTAAGCCACCCGACTGCTGAATTGCGTCAACCTGAAGTTGAAGCGCAGATTGATCCGACGTTGCTATTGCCAAAACGGATCGGATTTGCATCTCAAGTTGCAGCAATCCTGTGGTGATCGCCTTGCGTCGTTCGTCTTCAACTTTTTGCACATACACATCAATGGCCTGGTCACAGAGTTCTCGGTTCGGTGCCGAGCATTCAAATGAATAGTTGGAAGCTCCATTGCTGGAAACAGAAAAGACTTGTTTGCCATCACCGTCCGCTGCAGCCAGCATGGAGACTTGGGGTTCCTCACGTATCACCAAAACCGACGGGAGGTCTTGTGAAATCGCCAGCAACAGCTGAGGCCCCTCGACGCGGACAATAGCCAGTTGGTTCTGAAAACTTGGAAACTCACTCACTGCATCTAGATAAACACCGAATGTAGCGAGTCCAGCAGTTTCATCCCTTGCTCCGTAGATCTTATTAACTGTGATCGAAGCCGGACTATTTTGAAGATCACTTTCTTGGGCAAACATCAATCCAGCACTGACAAAAAGACACAAGGGGACAATCCACCATCGCAATCTGACAACTTGCCAGATAGCCCTCATGTCAATCTGAGGAATCTCTTTGCTCAATAGCCCCATGGATTTGAAGCCTACCAACTGTGGTCTATGTCATGTGTCGGTGAAGATTCAGACGGTACATCGTTTTTTAGGCCGAGGCATGTCACGATAGAGAGGTGGATGATTTAGAACGAATACTCGGATACGTCGATGCGATTGATCAGAGTGCGCCAATCACCAATGTCGCCAATGAGTTGTTTACCATGTCGTGTTGGACGCCACAATTTTGTTCTGCACTCATTCGCGCTGCTGAAGCAGCCGGTGGATTTTCATCTCAACCTGGAGATCCCGTGCCAGGGCATGAAATCTCTCTCGCCTTGATTAGTCCTCGATTATTCGAGGCTGTGCAGGACGACATGGGATTGCGTATCTGGCCGCAGTTGCAACAGCATTGGCCACTCATTGACTACCACGGTATGAACGACGCCTTCATCATTAAGTACGAACAAGGTGGCCAGGAAGAATTACGGCAACATCACGATGTCGCGCAGGTTTCAGCAAGTGTCAAACTCAATGACACGTACGACGGTGCTTTGTTGGATTTTCCTCGCCAGAACTTTACGAACGCACAGTTGCCAGTGGGTTCACTTCTGGCTTGGCCAAGTTTGGTCACACACCCGCATGGCAGCACACCAATAATACGTGGAGTTAAATACAGCTTGACGATTTGGTTTGAATTACCAATTTCACTCTCATGAAAAAAAGCATCCCTCTCAGGGCACTTTTGCTCATAAGTCTGCTCAGCACGTTGACAGCCTGTGGGGTCTCGACTAAAGCTCAGAGCATTCCGCCAACAACGGTCGCACCATCGACAACTATCACGACACTCGTAGAGACAGGGATTAGTGCATCTGGTCAACGCAGTGGACCAAGCACTCAGGCGTCACAGTTGAAGTTGCTTGAGCTTGGCTTTTGGCTCGCAAATCCAAATGGCAAGTTTGACGACACCACTACGCAAGCGGTGATGGCGTTCCAAAAATATTTTCAACTTCGACCGACCGGCAACATCAATGTTGCCACCGCGTATTTACTTGAGCGCATTGTGATTCCAGTTACGGCACTGACAAAAGAAGGCACTTTGGCTGAGGTGGATAAGTCGCGACAGCTACTGTTCTTAGTTCAAGACGGCATCACCATCCATGTCATGAATACATCAACTGGCGATGACCGAAGTTATGAAGAACCTGACGGCAACACTCCTGGCGTGATGATCAAGGGAACCGCAGTGACGCCGGTTGGGTCGTTCAAAATCGACCGAGAACGACCTCACGGTTGGTGGATTGGCGACCTTGGTCAGATCTACCGTCCGAAGTATTTCATTGGTGGAGTTGCTATTCATGGCTCAATGAGTGTTCCCGCGTATCCCGCCTCTCACGGCTGCGTGCGAGTGACTGTGAAAGCAATGGATTTCATTTGGGACAATGACATCCTGCCGCGTGGCACGCAAGTGCTTGTTTATGGAGAAATTAACTAGTTCGTTTACGAATCTTGAGGTTTCGGTCATCCGCATTTGAGCAGTGCCCATTCTCCACACTGAACCTCCACCCATGTAGGTCGCACACAACGAACCCGTTATCTATGCGGCCAAACTCCGACAAATCTGCTTGACGATGCGGGCACAGTCGCTGCATCACATATCCGTCAATTTCAATCTCAGCCGAGAGTTGAGTGGTTGCACTTTCCGGCGCTGTTCGGCGCACCGCTTCTTGTTCTGCACGCCGCATTCGTTCAACCGACAGGCTCTTAAAAAAGTTATACAAAAACTCGTTGTATGCGCCGTCGCGCCATGCAGTAAATCGACAGGAGAGAAACAGCGAATTAGACCAATCCACAGCCTTCTCAACAACTGTCTTTTCTAGTAGCGGCCGAGCAATCACAAATCGATAGCGATACTGCTGATCAGCGAAGGGAATAACGAGTCCGTTTGCAAAATCGATGTATATCTCTGCATCATCTGTCTTCAATAAACATCCACCACCAATTGCGGTTCGCAGTGTTGGAGCCATTGCCAACAATGGCTGCCACCAATCCTGCAACTGAGCCAACAGATCGGTTTTTTGTTGTGGCCATGTTGCTTTGTAATCACGCAGCCATTCAGACCAGTCAGCCTGATATTC
Source organism: Ilumatobacteraceae bacterium (assembly GCA_964203725.1). Taxonomy (GTDB): domain Bacteria; phylum Actinomycetota; class Acidimicrobiia; order Acidimicrobiales; family Ilumatobacteraceae; genus UBA3006. Next base: position 16,041 of record CAXNNK010000009.1, read on the forward strand.
GCGCAAATATTCTTCTTTGTTGATAAACGGACGATTCACAAGATCATCGCTCATCGGGTGTGTGACGACAATTGATGATGGCGAAATTTCGATTGTCG
>CAXNNK010000010.1:0-16067 GCA_964203725.1 Ilumatobacteraceae bacterium
CAACGGCCACAGAGGCGTCGTAATCGTCGTACGCATCATCGGGGCCAAGACCTAAATAGTCCATCGCTCGTCTAAACATTGACATCTTCTTTACTTTACAACACTCTGCTAACGAGAATGTGGACGTTCTCCAAACAGCGCTGTACCTACCCTGACCAACGTTGAGCCCTCTTCGACCGCTATCTCCACATCGCCCGACATACCCATCGACAGCTGCAACACCCCGAGGTCATTTGCCATCTCTTTGAGCAGCCGAAAGGACGCCCGAGTGGTGCCGAGATCCATGTCTGTAGGCCCCACGGTCATGAGACCAATCACGTCTAGCCCCCCATTTCGGGCTTGATCCACCAGCGTTTGGGCCTCGCTTGGGTCACAACCACCCTTGTCGGGCTCATTCGTTGTGTTGACCTGCAAAAATAGTTCGCAGCGACCCTCACTTGTTCGCGCTACATGCCGCTTCGCAAGTTCGGTCACCACGGATGACCTATCTACCGACTGCCACACGTCAACAATGTCAAAGAGAGACTTGATCTTGTTGGTTTGCAATTGTCCGATGAAGTGCACTGGCAATCGATCGGCACGTGGAATGAGATGCGATTTGGAAATGATCTCTTGTGCATAGTTTTCTCCGACGGCTTCGCATCCAGCAAACTTCGCGTCATGCCAAGCTTGTGCATCAAACGTCTTGGTAACGGCAACGATGTCAACATCTGTTCCACCCGCTCGCAAAATGCGATCTCGCAACTCGGTAACACGTTGTGCAACAATAATCTGGTTCACAATAAATTATTGGCGATAACGCCAAGCTTCCACGCTTCTACTTAAGAAAGTCTGGAACGTCAAAGCCATCAGAAGAATCACGCAGCGGGTCTTCGCCAGAACCAAACAACTCTTTGATTCGACTTCCACGTTGTTCACCGCGAGTATCGGCGCGACCGTCTCCACGATTTTGACCTCTCGTCCCTGAGTCCGATCGATCAAAGCCGGCTGCAATGACTGTAACTTGCACCTCATCTTCGAGTTCGTCATTGATCACTGTTCCGAAAATAATGTTGGCGTCTTGATGCGCAACGGCGTGCACAATTTCGGCAGCAGCATTCAGTTCAAACAAGCCCATGTCGGAAGGTCCGGTGATGTTCAGCAAAATGCCCCTTGCACCTTCAATTGACGACTCGAGCAGTGGCGAGTTGATTGCAGCAGTTGCTGCGGCAATCGCACGATTGTCGCCCTTGGCCTTGCCTGTGCCCATCAAAGCCGTGCCAGCATTTGTCAGAATCATTTTGACGTCGGCAAAGTCGGTGTTGATCAGACCTGGTGTGGTGATCAAATTGGTAATACCTGCAACACCCTGCAAAAGCACTTCGTCTGCGCGCTTGAATGCATCCAGCAAACTCGTCTTCTCAGTGGCAACCGACAACAACCGCTCATTGGGGATAATGATCAACGTGTCAACTTTGTCGCGCAACTTTGCGATACCAGCTTCGGCTTGCATCGCACGACGACGACCTTCGAAGCCAAATGGACGTGTCACGATGCCAACCGTAAGTGCACCAGCGGCGCGCGCAATCTCTGCGATGATCGGTGCTGCACCTGTGCCAGTACCTCCTCCTTCTCCAGCGGTGATAAATACCATGTCTGCACCGCTCACCATTTCTTCGATGTCACTTCGACTTGCTTCGGCGGCGTCTTGACCAATCGCTGGATCGCTACCAGCACCAAGACCACGAGTAATTTCTCGACCGATGTCAATCTTGAAATCTGCATCGCTCATCAACAATGCCTGCGCATCGGTATTTACTGCCACAAACTCGACGCCTCTCAAATTTGAGTCAATCATTCGATTAATCGCGTTAACACCCGCTCCACCGACTCCGATTACTTTGATTACCGCCAAAAAGTTTTGTGGTGCACCAGCCATTGAGTAATCCTCCTACGAAGCGTTGGTGACAACCTCAGTTGCTCTGTCAAAAACGCAGGTTTTTATGTTGGCTATAGGCTAGTTGATCGTTAACCCTCACGTTGTTCACGCCAGAATGTTCACATCAGACTGTTACGACTGAACGACCGGAGTTCCAGTCGAGACGTCAATGCTGATAATTGAGTTGACATCTTGGCGCCGCAGCAAAACAACGATATTCACGAGCTTGTTTCGCATGTCTACTGGCGCCCCAAAATAGATAATCGTGCCGTTTTTAAGGGTCATTGTGATCTGTTCAGACCCAGCCACACCAAGGTGTTTGACCATTGGGGCAAGCTCAGGTGGCAACGACATAGCCAATTGACCTGCAGCCCTATATGCCTCAGCAGAACTGGCACCAGGGGTCAAGTTTGGTCCAGTACCTTCAATCCACGTGTATTTGGTTGGTCGCCCCTCCACCACACTGAGTACCAATCCATTCTCATCAATCACTCGCGCTCGATTGTCAACGCCAAGAAACCATGCAACCGGAGTGCGTTCATTGATTTGAATGAGCACCCGACTTGGCAGGCTCGTTGAGATCCTCACCGATTTGATCCATGGGTCGCCTTCAAGTCGTTGTTGAGCGGTCTTCGTATCAACAGTCAGTACAGACTTACCCTTCAACGACTCGGCGACACTTCGTACCAGTGCTGCATCTGCGTATTTTGCGCCTTCCACATTGACCGTTCGTACTGCAACAATTGGTGAGGCCAGCACAACAAGAACAATGCCAGTCAACAGCACGAAACTAAAGCCTGCAATCACCAAACGCTTTCGTACATTGCCACCAGCAACCTTCTTTTTTGCAGCACGAAGCAACTTGCGAGATCGCTTGGCATTGCTCCATTCAATTCCGACAATGATTTGCGCGTCATTCTCGCTCTCCACACCTTCATCAGTGATCAGCACCCGCAACGATGTTGGTGCTTGATGCACCGATTGCGACGCGGTGTCACCTGGGAAATCGGTTTCAGAAGGCTGACGAAAGTCGTCGTCAACAATGACAACTCGCGTTGAGTCAGTAACCGGCAAGTCTGTTGCCGAAGTAATTGGCAAGTTCGTTGCCGAAGTTATAGCAACCGTCACTTCTCTGGTCATGATGTCGGTGATTGATGCGACAACTGGCAATTCATCGCCCACAGATGTGTCGTCACTAAACACTTCGCGCAACTCGTCAAACACTTGTGTCGGTACGTCCATCGAATCTTGAAAAGCTGTAGCAGTGATGACAGACAATGGAATTGAGGTGTCTCCGACAAGTGAGTTACTCGCATTGCGATCAAAAATATGTTCGAGCCTGACGGTCGCCACGCTGGTATCCGACTCACTTGTCAATACGTCGGCAAGACTTGGATCCACGGCGGCATCAAAACCAGCAAGTCGGATTTCGCTGCGCAAGTCATAACCAGATGACTCTTTGACACGTCGACGAATCTCGGCCATTACTTGCACAATGTCGGCCGCCAACCCACCTTCGTCGGCCTGAATAAAATTGGCGTGCTTTTCTGAGACATGTGCACTTCCTATTCGAAATCCACGCATGCCGATCTGGTCGATGAGGGCACCAGCCGAGACCTCTCCTGGTACAGGATTAACGAACACTGAACCTGCATTTTGACCACCGGGTTGATTATCTCTGCGCCATTTCACAATCTCTGTGAGTTTGTCTTCACCTGCTTCCGAATCGGTAGCCCACCCCAAATTGAGTGTTGCACTCAACACCACGTGATGATCAGCAATAGCTGAGCCTCTGAATCGCAATCCAAGATCAACAGCATCGACATATGCCTCACTACCGCGTCGAAGATGAAAAATGCGCGCCGATACAAGTGCAGCAGCCATATCCGACCCATGACCACCTGCGTTCATGCATACGGCACCGCCAATTGTGCCTGGCACACCCACACCCCATTCAAATCCTGTCAGTCCACGATGCACACTTTGCCGAGCAGCCACCGGTAGCAAAACCGATCCTCCGAAAAGCGCAATCGGTTCGACATCTAGCCCGTCATTTGCATCATCAGATCGGTCAGGTAAGTCAATGTATTCCAAAAAGTTTCCAAACGTGATTGCTAACCCGGCGAAACCGGTATCCGCTATCAACATGTTGCTGCCTCGTCCGATCACCAAAAGTGGTAGATCTACTTGAGCCAAAACTGCACTCACTCGTTCTAAGTCTTCAATCGATTGAACATGCATGTGCAGCGCGGCGTTGCCACCAACCCTGTACGTCGTAAACTGTGCAAGAGCAACATCTGCTTGTGCACGATTTTCGAATAATTGAGTTGCAAGATCCAACTCTGCTCGCGTTGCTGGTCGTTGCAAAGATCGAGGGGTACTCATCTTGTTAAATGCTCTGCGTGTTTTGAGCCCGAATATTTTGGCGCAATGACATCACTTCGCCAGGCAGTAACGCAACATCTCCACAGCCCATCGAGATACATAGATCACCAGTTGCAAGTTCGGAAGCGAGGAAACTCACGAGGTCATCCCACTGCGCAACCCACTCAACTCGGATTGCAGGGTTTTCGCGCTGGATCGCATCAACGACAAGTTTGCCAGTTACACCAGGTATCGCCGCAGTTCCAGACGAATAGATCTCGGTTACCACTACTAAGTCTGCATCAGCAAAGGCATTTGCATAAGCATCGGACATCACACTCATTCTGTTAAATCTGTTTGGCTGAAATACAGCCACAACTCGGTTCCATGAATCAGTTGTGTCTCGCGCACCACGCAGCACTGCCACAATTTCGTTCGGTAAATGCGCATAGTCATCCACAAATGTCACGCCCCCATCAACACCCTTGAAATCAAACCGACGCGCAACACCGCCGAAATTGCTGATTGCTCGACTTGCCGTCGCAAAATCAACCCCAAGTTGCATCGCCATCGTCAAAGCGCCAAGAGCATTGAGCACGTTGTGTGATCCACGCAATGGAACATCAACCGACCCAACCCTCTCGCGACCGCCATAAAAACCAGGCGGGCGCATCTCAACGTCAAATTGACTTGCTCCAGCTGCGAATACAACATTGACCGCACGAACATCACAATCTGCATTTATGCCGTACGTGCTGCAAACATGAGACCGAACAAGGGTCTTACACACCTGATCATCTAAACACAATACTTTTGGACCCTTAATGTTTGTGAGATATAAATCAAAACTCTCCACGATCTTGTCAAATGTCAAAAAGTGGTCAAGATGATCAACATCAACATTGGTCAAGATGGTTCCGTGGAGCGGCAATGCCAAATGAGTCGAATCACTTTCGTCGGCCTCGACAACCAAATACTCCCCGCTTCGCCACCCTGCCCCAGACTCCAGACCGTGCACATCACCGCCGATCACAAAACTTGGTTGCTGATCTGCTGCCGACAAAATGTGCATCAACATTGCTGAAGTTGTGGTTTTTCCATGCGTACCGGCCACACCAACAGATTTCTTCATGGCACAAATCGCACGCAGCATCTGAGCACGATTGAGCACCACAATCTCCTGCCGTAGCGCTTCAACAATTTCAATATTTGTTGCGGGTATGGCAGTAGAGGCAGTGACTAGATCACATTCGTGCACGACTTGTGCATCGTGACCAACGATGATGCGCACACCAACTACACGCAAACGATCCAGCACGTGCGAATCATGAATATCGCTTCCAGAAACTCTATGGCCCATTTCGCAAAGCACTTGTGCGATTGCGCTCATGCCTGGACCACCCACGCCCACAACATGTATGCGGCAAGGTGTTGACAGATCAAACAACGATTGCGTCGTCACTTCAATTCCAATCTCACGTCTGCACGTGCAACTGAATCAACGAGAGCCGCTATTGAACAATTGCGATGAGCTGAGCCGATTTCTCGTGCTGAATTTGCCAACTGCAACCGCAGAGTTTCGTCAGCCAACAATTCACAAACTCGTTGCGTAAACGACTCGGGGGTAAGGTGCGACTCCTCGAGCAATACAGCGCCACCTCTGTCAGTCATGGATTTGGCATTGGTCAACTGATGATTCTCGGCTGCATCCTTCCATGGAATCAAAATTGCAGCAACACCGACAGTTGCGATCTCGGCAACTGTTGAAGCCCCCGAGCGCGACACCACCACATCCGCGGCAGCATAGACATCGCGCATCTGGTTGCTATAGGCGATGCGTTGATATGCAACAGTGCCGTCTGGTCGCTTAATCACACTTGGAAGACTGAACGAATTCATGAATCTTTCACCAGCAATATGCAGCACGGACACATTCGAAATCGGCTTGTTTAGGAAAACCAGTTGATCCATATCTGTAACGAACGTTTGGGTTGCATTATTTAACACAACTGAGCCAAGCGAACCACCCATCACAACAACAAGTTTGTCGGTAGCAGAAAACGCCAATCGCTCACGCGCTGCAGTTCGTGTTGCCTCAACATCAAGCATGCGAAGATCCGCGCGAACAGGAGCACCGCTGAGACACGCATGTGGCAACGAACTTGGCAATTGAGCCACTGCAACTACGGCCGAGTACCGAGCCTGCATTTTTGTGGCCAGACCCGGCTGACTGTCGTATGAACAGGTCACTACAGGAATCTTGAGTCGCCTTGCAGCCCTGCAGATTGGGGCACTGACATACCCACCAACCGACACAACCACTCGTGGTCGTGTTTGCACCAAAATCTGTGTTGCTTTTTGTGTCGCCCGCATCATCAATGACAGCATCTTAAAATTGCGCTTGAGTTTCGAAATGGACAAACCTCGTTGAAATCCATCGACACTCAAAAACATGCAGGCAACACCCATCGGCGGCACCAACGTTGTTTCAATGCCTCTATTCGAGCCCACATACAATAAGCAATCTTTTGCATGACCAGCCTCAATCAAGAGTTCAATGATCGCAAGAGCAGGAACAACATGCCCACTCGTAGCGCCCCCCGTAATAACGGCATAAGTCGTAGGGGCAGGGGCAACCATGGCTCTACTTCATATTACGCGCAACGTTGAGCAAAAGCCCTGAAGCTGCCATCACCATAAACAATGAACTGCCTCCGTACGAGATAAATGGCAAAGTTAAACCAGTAACGGGCAATGCGCCAATCACTCCACCGATGTTGATGGTTGCCTGAATGCATAACCAAGTAGTGATGCCGCCAGCAAGTACTGCACCAAACGGATCTCGTGCGCGCAGCGCAACCTGAATGCCGAGTAACGCAAGTGCCAAAAATAGACCAAGCACCATTGCAGATCCAATGAGTCCAAACTCCTCGGCAACAATCGCAAAAATAAAATCGCTATGTGCCAAGGGCACATAACCCCACTTGCCTGTTCCCTGACCGGCGCCCACACCTGTAATGCCACCATTAGAAATGCTTAATATTGATTGCCACACTTGATATGCCGAATGACCCTTGTTGGCCTCAAGATCCATAAATGAAAGGAAGCGTTGTTGCATGCGCGAACTTGTGGAAATTGCGACAACCGAGCCCAGTACGGTGAGTGCACCCGCAGTGCCGATCATTCGCAATGGCGTACCAGCAATAAACATTGTTGACAAAATCACACATGTAAACACGATCGCTGCTCCGAAATCCATTTGCGCCATACATAGCGCAACCGAAATCAACCAGACAGCAACTATGGGGGCGAAGGTCCGTCGTAGATCTTCAATCTCGGCTCGTCGACGACCAAGCACGCTTGCGCAATACAACAACACTGCAACCTTCAACATTTCCGATGGTTGAAAACGAACTGGTCCGATCTCAGCCCATGCTCGTGCTCCGTTGATTGTGACGCCGATTGGAGAAAACGGAAGCAGCATTAAAAATATTCCAACTCCAAGCACATACTTCACGAGGTTGTGCCAGAGGTGATACGGCATTCGATACGTCAAGAGCAGCGCAAAGAATCCGCAAAACGACCACGCCAACTGTTTGCGAAACATGTACCACGCGGATCCACCGTTGTTGATTGACACAATTGAAGACGACGACAGCACCATGATCAGACCGAATACAACAAGCACAGTAATGACACCGACAATTCCGTAGTAGACATGGCTTGGTGCATCAGTCGCAAGTCGGCTTGACTGCGCCTTACCCGTTCTATTCAAAACGGCCCGACGCCTCTCGGCCGCTGTGAGATGATTATCTGTCGAAATCGTTGCCATAAAGACCTCCCTTTATCTCTCTACGAGTTGGTCAAACTTCACCAAATCTCGTACACAGTTCATGAAATCATCTCCACGCTCCATGTAATTGTTATACCAGTCGTAGCTCGTGCACGCAGGTGATAGCAGCACAACATCTCCAGTTGATGCAAGTTCTCGAGCAGATGCGACAGCACTCTTCATTGATGAAGCCTGCACAACACGACACACGCCCTCAAAAGATTTTTCGATGTCAGGGGCATCGTCCCCTATCGCCACTACAGCCTTCATTCGATGGGGCTCACTTGCAAGACTTGTGAGATCAAGACCCTTATTTCGACCACCCGCGATGAGGACAATTGAGTCAAATGATTGAATGGCTACTTTGGACGCATGTGGGCTTGTCGCTTTTGAGTCGTTAAAAAATCTCACTCCGTCTAGTGATGCAACAAACTCAATTCGGTGTGGCGCATTATCAAACTCGGCGAGCGCTCGTTGAACATGGCTCGGATCGACTAATCCAGATTCGATCGCAATTGCGGCAGCAGCCAGTGCATTGGTGATGTCATGAGGCATTGCGCGCTTCATCTCGGCAATCTTCATGATTGACCCGTAGGGCGAATTAAGATTTCCACCTTGTGCGTGATAGTCGCCACTTGATGAACCAAAGGTAACGGTGCGCGCACTACTCTCTCGTGCAAATTGAAAAATGCGCAAATCGTCTGATGGCGCAACAGCCACATCACCAGCCCGAGTGTGGGCCCATAATTGAGCTTTTGCCATTGTGTAACTTTCCATGTTCTCATGCCAGTCCAAATGATCTGGCGCAAGATTGAGCCACACTGAAGCACAGGTCCGAAATTGTTTGCAATTGGCCAATCGAAAACTCGAACACTCAACGACAAAAGCTTGTGCATCCGTTGATAACGCGGCAATCAAGGGAATTTCGGTATTGCCAACCGCCATGCTCTTGTACCCGGCAGCCTGCAACATTGCCGAAGCCATCAATGTCGTAGTTGTCTTGCCATCCGTCCCTGTGATCCCGAGCAGTGGTCGTGGTCCACCAGAGCGCTGCTCTTCTATGTTGTAGGCCAATTCCAACTCTGAACTAATACTCAAACCCATTTGACGGGACTTAACTATCACATAATGATTTTCTGGAATTCCTGGAGCCGGTGCGATTCGATGGGCACTCTTCAAAGCGTCGACCAGTGCAACTTCACTTGACATGTCCACCAGTTCACATTTCATTGCATGCGCAAAAGAACGATGCTCATCTGTAGCTTCATCGTCAGCAAGAACAATCAATTCTCCGCGCGCATGCAACGCACGAGCTACAGACATTCCCGCAATACCGAGGCCAAAAACCAAGGTCGTTTGTTGAGAACTCAACGAAGACCGGCTTGTCTGGTGAAATCTGCAATGAACAATGCAACAGCGGTCGCTACACAAATACCAGAAATAATCCAGAAACGAATAATTACAGTCGTTTCGGGCCAGCCACTCAACTCAAAGTGATGATGTATTGGCGACATCTTGAGTAAGCGTCGCTTGCGACCGGAGGCTTTGAATACGCCCATTTGCACTGCAACAGAGCCTGCTTCAAAAACATTGATGCCACAGACAATTGGCAATAACAAATGTGTGTTCGTCGTTACTGCCAGCATTCCAAGCGCTGCGCCAAGTCCCAATGCCCCAACATCACCCATAAAGATTCGCGCAGGCGCCGCATTCCACCATAAGAAACCTGCACAGGCTCCCGCAAGCGACGCAGACAACACGGCCAAATCAAGAGGGTTGACAATGTCATAAATACGTGGGTTACGAAAAGCCCAATATGCAAAAACAGTAAACGCCAAAAAGCCGAATAGTGCCGAACCGGCAGCCAAACCGTCCAATCCATCAGTCACATTGACTGCGTTCGTAGTGCTCCACACCATGATTGCTGTCCACACAATAAATATCGGACCAGAGATATCCCAACCTGGGCTCGTAGCGCGCGTAAACGAAATGGTTTCAACAATGCCAGTCGTCGACGACAGGAGCCATAGCAACAGCAGTGTGATGCCAAAAGTGATCCAGCCCTTTTTCTTCCAAAAGATTCCCCGATTATGTTGCCTATGCACTTTTAGGTAGTCATCAAGAAAACCAATTGCACCAAGCACGAATATGGTTAGCCAAATGATTGCGGCCTGATCAGAAAAGGGCAGTCCGGCCCTCACATGCGCAACAGTCCAACCAATTGCTCCAGAAATGAGAATTGCAATTCCGCCCATAGTCGGTGTGCCCTGCTTGCCCATTTGATGCACTGGACCATGATCCTCGGCGCCCAGGATCGGCTGCCCTTTCCCAAGTTTGGCGAAAACAACCATCAGCACGCGGGTTCCAATCAACGACAAGAACATGCCAATTGACCCTGCGATAAATATTGGAATCACAAGAGTTCACCTATCAATTCTTGAGCTACACGAGCATCGTTAAACGGCAATATCCGATCACCGATTGTTTGAGTTGTTTCATGACCTTTTCCAGCGATGATCACCAGATCACCTTTCCTGGCTGACATCATTGCTAATGCTATTGCAGAACGACGATCCAACTCGACACTTATCAATGCCTTGCGCTCATTCTCAGCAGTACCAGCAATGATTTGCTGGGCAATATCGAGTGGTTCTTCCGATCGCGGATTATCAGACGTCACGATTACACAATCGGCCAAGTCTGCAGCAACCCGTCCCATCATCGGCCGTTTCATTCTGTCTCGATCACCGCCACAGCCAAACACCAAGATTATTCGCGATCCTGGTGCAATGATTTCCCGTGCTGTATCCAGCACACGACCGAGCGCATCAGGTGTGTGGGCATAATCCACAATCACATCGAATGGTGCATCACTTGCGACTGATTCAAATCTGCCCGCTACGGATGTAGCAACAGCCAGTCCCGAAACGATGTCAGCGACACCGACACCGAGACTGGCAGCAGCAGTGGCAGCAGCAAGCGAATTGAGAACATTGAATTTGCCGCCAAGATTGACGCACACTTTTTGACCTCGCCAGAGATATCCATGACGAGATAGAGAGACTTCAATTTCACTTACATCGTCAAGTCCAAAACTCACGGTTTCAACATCGGTTGCATCAAGTAACAGGCGTCCGTGCACGTCGTCTCGATTAATGATTCCGAGGTTTGTAAATTCAGACTGGAACAAACTTGCCTTTGCTGCGAAATATTGCTCTTGCGTCTTGTGAAAATCTAAATGTTCTGGCGAAAGATTGAGAAAAATTGCGGCAGCAAACTCTGTGCAAACTACGCGATGTAGCGACATCGCATGCGAAGTTACTTCCATCACCACCACCTGCGCGCCGCCGATGTGCGCCTGCCACAACTCCTTTTGCAGATCGCAAGACTCTGGTGTAGTTCTTGCACCAGACAATGTGCCCAAGACACGCGTATCCAGACCCTGTTGTCGAAGGATTATGCCGAGAAGATGTGCCGTCGATGTTTTTCCATTCGTGCCAGTAACGCCGACAACACGCAACTTCCTACTCGGATATTCATACAGTGCAGCAGCAAACTCGCCCATAGCGCGACGACTATCGCCTACTACTACCTGAGCAATATTAAGATTCAGTTTGCGCTCTACGAGAAGTGCAACTGCCCCAGCATTGATTGCATCCTGAGCAAAATCATGACCGTCGCTTTGGTTACCAAACAAACAACAAAATAGTGACCCCGGTATCACCTTGTGAGAGTCGTGAGTGACATCACTGATCATCACACTCAAATCGCCAAATGCCAATTGCTGCACGCCTGGCAACTGATGACCGTAAACAGATTCGATCAGCGCACCTAGCGCTCGAGGCGCGACCATAGTCTTCGTCGCCTCCATATCTAATGCGCTGGACCTAGCTCGACTGGACGTTGTTTTGGACATCCCATATCAGTCGATGCAGGGCGAATGTCAAGACCATTGATTAACACTTGAGCGATGTTTGCAAACACTGGCGCAGCAGCGGTGCCACCGAAACGATCTCTTGAGGCTGGGTCTGGTTCGTCAATCGACACCAACACGGTGAAGCGAGGATTTTCAGCGGGCAGAAATCCGACGAACGAAGCAAAATAGGCTCTCGAACCGTCATCCTTGATGTATGTCCCATTGTCTTGACGCTTATACCCAGTACCAGTTTTACCCCCAACCATCATTCCGGAGACTTTGGCAAGATTGGCTGTTCCAAAACACACGACGTCACTCATGAGAGCGCGCATAGTGGCTGCAGTTTCTGGTTTGATGACTTCATGCGACGCCGAGGGCGCTGTTGGCTGGTTGATCCCATTCAGGTCAATGACGGAATTCACGAGACGTGGAGCCACATAGACACCGTTGTTTGCAACCACATTGACACCTGCAATCAATTGCAGTGCACTTGACGAATAGCCATAGCCATAAGCAGTGGTGATTTTTTCAGTTCCTTGCAATTTGTCGGTTGGCTTCAAGAGTCCAACGCTCTCACCAGGAAAATCAACATCCGTCTTTTTTCCAAATCCAAAGAGTGCCAGATAGTCACGGAGTGTTTCGGCCAGCATCGTCTGCGCTATTTGGACAGTTCCAAGATTCGAAGAATCAACAATGATTTTGCGAACAGTCATGTCTTCAAGTTCGTGGGGAAATGCATCAGATACAGGCTGTGCCCATTTAGTTCCCTGGTTGAAGATATACGTTCCTGGCACTTTGAATACCGAGTTTGTCTGCACTGACCCTTCATTCAATGCTGCCGAAATACTGAAAACTTTTGCGACCGATCCTGGTTCGTACGCATCAACTGCTGCAAAGTTGCCCGATTCGGCCGTGTATGTACCGTCTTCATTTCTGCGAATTGTTGACATTGCGTAGATCTCACCAGTTGACGAATCCATCACAATTGCAGCACCACTACGAGCATTTAGTCGCGAAATTTGCTGAGTAACAATCGTGTCCACCTGAAACTGAATATTGCGATCAATCGTTGTCACCAGATCCTGTCCAGGAACTGCTGCTTCATTGTCTTCGTTTCCTGTGGGGATTGATTGTCCCTTGCTATTCACTTCACGCACGACTCGTCCATCAGTGCCTGCAAGCAACTCATTGAATTGTTCTTCTAAGCCCGAAATTCCAATGCCGTCAACATCTGTGCGTCCAACCAGGGCACGCAACCCATCAGACGTCAGCGAACGACTCTCTTCTCCGTATGCAGAAATCCCAGGCAAGTTGAGGGCAGCCAATGCATCTGCTATTTCTTTTGAGCCCTGGCGAACGATGTACACAAAACTTGAAGAAGTGTTTTGCAATTTTCCTGCCAACACCAATTCGTCATCTGGCGACAACCCAATAACGCCGGCGATCGCATGTGCTGTTGCAACTGGATCAACGATGATTCGTGGATCAGCGAATACTGTACGTGTTGGCACTGGCAAGGCCAGCTCCAAACCATTGCGATCCAAAATCGAACCCCGTTCAGCACGAACCGATGTGATCCGAGTTCGCTGACTAACACTTGCTTCTCGGAAGTTGCCACCACCAATCGTTTGTAGGTACGAAACTCGAACGAGCATCGTAAGCAACAACAACGAAATCAGTACATACATTGCCACCAGTCGAAAGCGAATCTTGCCGCCTTGCAAATTGGTGTAGAACGACGTGACCGAAGTTCGCGCACGATCACGCACAACATCAGCCGCATTTTGTCGTTGTCGTGACTGTTGTCGTGACTGTTGTCGTGACTGCTTTCGCGGCTGCTGTCGTGACTGCTTTCGCGGCTGCACTCGAGCAGCCGACACCCGCTTAGGGCGTCCGCCCGCAACAACACTCATGGCGTCACCTGTGTTTGTTGCAATGTTGCAAGCGGAGCGAGCGGGTTATATTTCGACATTGGAGAAGGATTTGCCAGTTGCGGATCCATCGCTCCGGTCGCAATCACCACTTGTGCAACAACATCTTGTGGAACCTCAATGAACCGTGATCCGAGCCCCTGCGACATACCCTGCAGACCTGCCTGTGTTCGCAAATATTCTGGTGCCAAGAGTCCTGCTCGTTGCTGACGAAGTTGGTCTTCATACAGTTTCGCCAAACGCAATTCTCCGGAAACATGATCCAGTTTCAATTGCTGTTCGGCAATGACTGCCTGAAAGCCAATGGCGGCTCCCATCAACAAAAACAGCCCTATTGCCCCAAAAGCGAAATACTGCAGTGTTCGGCGAGTTGTCTCGGGAACGACTGCGAGATGGCGCTCGGGGGGTGCGGACTGAACTCGACGCGCACGAGATTGTGCCCTTGGCTCGACTTCAATCGCTAGTGCCATCTCAACTACTCACTTTTTCTATAACCCGTAATCGCGCTGACGCTGCACGCGGGTTTTGTTCGATTTCATGCTCGCCAGGCCGTTCACTCACTCGAACCTTGCGAACAAGCTTGTGCAATGGCGATGCATGGTGGTGAAACGGCGATGCAACTATTCGTGCCGACGGGTTTGACTCTGCATCGCGAAATGCCTGCTTGACAATGCGGTCTTCACCAGAGTGGTACGAAAGTACTGCAATACGACCACCAGGGCTCGTGGCTCGAATCGCTTCTTGTAATGCGCGAGGCAAAATATCAAGTTCTTTATTGACTTCAATCCGTATTGCCTGGAAACTTCGCTTTGCTGGATGCCCACCGGTGCGACGTGCTGGTGCAGGAATCGCCCCAGCAATAATTTCGGCCAAATGCACGGTGTCAGTGATCGGCCTTGACGCGATGATGGCCTTACTGATTCGATAGGCAAAGCGTTCGTCGGCATTATTTCGCAATACGTGCGTCAGTTGTTCTACGTCATACGAATTGACCACGTCTGATGCGCAAAGTTCTTGAGTGGTATCCATTCGCATATCGAGTGGCCCAGCATTGCGGTATGAAAAACCTCTATCAGCCATATCCAGCTGAGGCGACGAAACTCCGAGATCAAAAAGTGCTCCAGATATTTCGGTAATGCTGTTGCGCTCGAGCATCGAAGTCATCTCGTCAAAGCGCCCCTGCTCAATCACCAAGCGATTGCCGACTTCTGTATTTTCGCTTGCAAGTTTGCGACCGTGCGCAATCGCAACGGGATCTTGATCGATGCCCAAAACACTCATCCATGGGTATGCATCAAGCAACTTGACTGTGTGACCTGCTCCGCCCAACGTTGCATCCACAACAACACCGTGCGGCACTGCAGCAAACACTTCGACGATCTCTGCAGCCATGACTGGCTGATGACCAAATGCATTCGAACCATTTGACGTCGCTGCAATATTTACAGGGCTATTAACAGAGCTATTTATTGAGCTATTTACTTGACTGTGTAACGAGTGAGACATAATTACGTGTTCACGATCGCAATGTATTGGCGTAACTTCAGGACACCTGTGTTTCGCTCTTCAGCAGTCCCCCGGCTTGCGTTGCCGCCGGGATGTCTCCCCGCGCGTACGAGATAAAAGCGGGCGGAGTTGATGCTGTCTACCTTGCTCACCGGAAGACTGCTGAAGAGCGAAACCTTTTGCAGTGGTCTCGAACGTGTTACACGTTGCGTTGGTTCGTGACTTGTCTCCCTTCGGCAGTTTCTCTATTGACCAGTGCCAGCAATTTGCTGCAGGCCTTCGTCGCTAATGCGCTGATGGCGCGTCGGATCCCAAATTTCTGCGCGATCAAATGAGCCGCTGACAACGACTCGCGAATTGAGTGTGAGACCGGCATATTCGCGCAAGATCTCGTCGATGTTGATTCGCCCTTGGGCATCCACAACAACTTCAAATGTGTTGCTCGCCAGCGCACGCTGCTGATTGCGGTCCATCTCGCCCGAGCGCACTTTTTCAACCGCATCCTTGGCAACTGCCTCAAATGCCTCTGCCGTCAAAATGTCCACGCACTTATCTCTGCCAATCGAGAGGTAACAACGGGGCTCTAAACGGGGACGAAAC
>CAXNNK010000011.1:0-14967 GCA_964203725.1 Ilumatobacteraceae bacterium
CAGCGATCTCTATTTGGCGCTCGCGATGCGGTCCTTCGTAACCGTGGTTCATCTTGATCTCGCGGTCAACAGCCGACCCACTCATCATCTTTTCGGTGTTGCCTTTGCGAATGCGCTCGAGTGGTTCGCCGGTGATCACGTGAAAGTGCCATGGCTGGGTGTTCATCGAGGATGGCGCACGCTTGGCCAGGTCAATAATCTCTTCAATCAGTTCGCGAGGTACGGGCTTTTGCTGGTAACCGCGAATGCTGCGACGTTCGTGCACGATGTTGTTGTAGTCCATGCTAAAAGTCTATGTATTCGTAAATTCTGAGGGATCATTGAATATGTGGACACAATTCGTGTTAATGTGGACACATGAACATTGGCGTGCGTGACCTCAAGCAAAATTTGTCCAAATATCTGGATCAAGCTGCAAATGGCGAGATGGTCGTTGTGACCGACAGAGGTGTTCCGAAGGTTCTCATTGTCGCAATTCCGGGTGGAGACCAAATGGCAAAGGGGGTTGAAGAAGGATGGATTACGCCACCTCAAAAGGTTGGTCGACTTGGTGCGCCTTTACGTCTAAAAGTAAAACGTCGCAGTATTGATGTTCTCAATGAGGACAGGGGCGAGTGACAACTTTTCTTGACTCAAGCGTATTGGTAAAGCGCTATGTCGATGAGCCAGATTCGGATTATGCCGTGTCTTTGATTGAAGCAGATGATGTGCTCGTCAGCAGCTGGCTTACTGTGGTTGAAGTCCGTCGGACTGTCGCGCGTATGTTGACAAGCTCCGATTTATCTCGTGCGAAAGAACTCATTGCAGAAGATTTTGACAAGATCGCTTTGGTATCACCCGACGCATTGACTTGGCAAACTGCAGCCGACATCGCCGAATCTTTGGGCGTTCGCTCGTTGGACTCCGTGCAACTTGCCTGTGCACAACGATTGCGCATCGCTGGGTTACGTTTTGTCACGTTCGATCTTCGCCAAGGTGTCGCGGCGCGAGCGTTAGGTTTTAATGTCGTTGGCTCTTAGCCGGCCGTAAGTTGTCCCCGAATTAGTAGGCAGGCAGCAGAAGTTCTAAGTGGGTAAAGAACTGCCAAAGAACAAAAAGGAAGGGTGCGATGCCAAGCAGGATCCCAGTAACTCTTCCCACTTTGTTTCCTACAACAGCGATTCCAACCATGACTACAAGTAACAGCAGTGCGAAAACAATCGATGGTGCGAACTCTGTTGGCAAGCCAGTCATGCTTACTTGAAGACTTTCTACTTCTTGTGGAGGATTACGCTCGACCAATGGCGGCGGAATAGTCGTCGTGGTCGTGGTAGTCGTAGTTGTCGTCGTCTCAGGCGGCGTTTGCCCGTCAAGCAGCAGTTCTGGCTCTGGTGCAGGTTCTGGTGTGGGAGCCGGCACGGTAGTTGCTGGAGGGATGCCAAACAATGGATCGAGAAGGGGGAGACGTCCATCAACCAATCGTGCGACGACGATCATTCGCTCCTCGGCGCTAAATTTTGGATGACACGCCGTGAGTGTGAGGCGATTGTCGCCCACATCACTCAGAACGAATTCATCTGACGGCCCGACAATGACGTGACCACCCTTGATTTCACGAACCTGACTTGCCCAAGTGGGTACATATTCATTTGGATCCATGACCTCGTAGTTGGCGGTACCAATTGGAGTAACAAGTGAGATGATATCTCCAGGAAAAAGTTCGCCTATTCGAGCGAAAGGCTGGCCATATGTTGATCGGTGACCGGCGAGGGTCACATTCCCTATGTCGCCGATATGGGCAGAGCCGCGGTATCTACCAATCGCTGTACGAAGATCGGAAACTCCAACTCCCTCTACAACGTATTTGTCAAGATCAATGGCTGGAACAACCATGCGAGCAATTACATCACCGTCTTCGGCATTCAGTACTCGCCGAATTCGCTCGAGTGTCTGTACATCTGGTGGGTTAAATGTATTTGTCGGCTGTGGTTGCTCTGCAACAGTAGAAACAGGTGCCTCAATTGAGTTCGTGTCAGATGTTGCAGCAACAGAAGTTGTAGTTGTAGTTGTAGAAGTCGGCAACTCAATTACTGGTTGAGCGGTCAGGAGGTTTTCGAATTGCAGAGCAAGACTTTCCTGTGACCGAGATTCGTAAACCCCTGTGCCCCAGAGCTGATAAAACAAAAACAAAATACCGATGAGTCCGATCCAAGAAATTCCGAGACCAAAAGTTCGGACAGGTCTCACTCGCTTTCGGAGCGGTGAATAATGCGCTCGCGAACTTCGCGGATTTGGGATCACTTACGTGAGAAAAATCTAAAGAGTTTTTTGGTCGCTTCTGGCTCGATCTGTGTTGGCTCATCAAGAACTGTGAGCTCAGGGGTGAGTTGTTCCACATTTTCAGATTGACCAAGAAGCATTTGTGCTGACCTAGGTGCAGGAGAATTTTGACCATCGACAACGCTGCTCAGTCGCGAACGACGAACACTCTCTGTTGGTGTTGCTGCTGCGGGGCGAGGAATTTCACCTGTATCTGATCCGGTATCGACAAATCCCGAGACGTCTTCGTGTTGGGGTTGATTGCTGTTGTCTTCATCGTCAATATTTCGAAAAGAGGACATTACTAACTCCCTTAGTTGGTTGTAGTCGAATCGTTTTCAGTGAGAGCCATTTTTATGGCATTTTTGCGATCACGTGATGGCATTGAAAAAAGTTCGTTGAGCCTAATCGTAACGCGTTGGGAAACTTCATCCTCGATTTCCGCAGCCAAATTTTCAAGTGCAGCTTGACGCTCGTACAACTTTCGGTCGATCCTCTTCAGCTCGTCTCTTTGGGCTCGATGTGAAATGAGACTTTCATCGAGAGTCCTCATGAGACGCTCCGCATCATGTTTCTTTTCCTGAAGCTCCGAAAAATTTGCCTCTAACTGATCGTATTCAACTGTCAAGACTTCAATCTTGGATACAAGTGATTCGAGGGTGGCTTCAAGAGCACCCTTTTGTAATTCTGTTGACGCAATAAATTCATGCATCTCTTCGTATTTACTTTGAATTTCTGCAGAATTCATTTGAATCGCAGCTTTTGATGACTCGAGTATGTGTACTTCGGTCTCGAGAAAATCACGTGAAATACGTAGCGCTTCTAATTGAGGATCAACGTCTGATCCAGTCAGATTTCCGAGTTCTGAGAGCACAGCATTACGCTCAGCCTGGACCTTTTCGAGCGACAGTGTTGCATCATGCCGAATCTTCTGGGTAGCAGCAACTTCATCTTCTAAAAGCAGGAGTCGCGTAGTGAGATTCACTTCAAACTCTGCTGCCTCAGCAGCTTTTTCTGCTCTCCGTGTATCAAGTTGTTTTATCTCGAGCTTGCGACCTTCAACTTCATTGACAACTTGAGCCAAAACTTGACGTGTAGTGGTAATGGAAGATGCCAAGTCGTTCAACCTGACGGTCGCAGCGTCGGCCTGTCGGATCGCTTCATCAGCGATAATTCTTTGTTGCGACGCATCAACTTCAGAGCGGGTGAGAGCAGATTGGAGTTGCTCCGCGCGAGCATACTGAATAGCAACTTCCTCGCGCAACGAGCTGAGTGCCGCTCTCTCGCTTTTTAGGTTCTCAGTCAGTGAAGAGTGGTGGGCTAGTAGATACTCAATTTCGCGTCGAAGCGAATTTGATTGATCGGCCATTATTGCCACTTGTCCACGTTGAGCGGCGATGTCGGTCTCTACTGCAAACAACTCATGCGATTGAACTGCAATCTGAAGGCTCACTTGCTCAATTTCATTCTTTTTCGAAGTCAATGCTGACTGTGATGCGATGAGATCCTGTTGCTTGTCTCGTAGTTCGGTGCCAAGGTCGTTCAGAGCATCTCGAGTGAGGTCAATTTCGGCGAGAAGAAAATTTTGTTCAGAAGGTAGGTCAAAAGGTGAGATCGAAACACTTCGGTGACTTGGCTGTGCAATTGAAGCAACTGCGTTCGACGTTGTGCGAGCAAAATCTATAACACGCGTCTCAGGGATTTCCGAGTCATCAAGCAGATTCCTAAATTCAATCGCGCTACTCGCTGGGTTGCCAATCAGCACCATGGTTCCAATCAATTTTGCTGATTCTGCCGCGTGGCGAAAAACGAGACGACCAGCGGAAAGCCAGGTATCAAACACATGTGGTGACAGACCGTCAACTTCTACACACATCCACCAGCGAAATGCAGTTGTTGCAATAGAAGCGTCAGAAATCTCTTGCATTGTTGAGCGAAGTTCAGAAAAAATAACTCGAAGTTCGCGCTCAGAGCGAACCATATTGGGCTCACATGAATTCGCTATCACGATGTCAAGCGTTTTGACCTCGGCCATTGAGATAATTTTGGAGACGAGATTCGCGCTTGATTCTACGTTTGGTGTCCATTTTATAAACAATGAATCTTCGACACGGCTTGGTTCAATTTTCATTAACTCATTCATGAATAATGAGTTATTGCCGGCAATCACCAAACGATTCAACGATCTTGGCAATTCCCTAGTTGCATCTGGATCATTTGTTTTATGTCCGAGAAGTCGATTGAGGCTCATTTGATCTGCTTTTTGGTTGGCGCTGGCTTCCTGCTTTCATGTGCTGTAATACCGAGGCGTTGCCGCCATGCTGCAATCGTCCAACGAGTCACATGCAATTTTCTTGCAACCTCCGAATGGGATTCGTTTGGCAACTCCACCATCTGAACAATCAATCGTTCGTATCTCTTCATGCGGCTTGGCAGAACACCGGTTTTGAGCAACGTTGATACCATGTCTTTTGCTGTCGAGTCGTGTTTTTCGATCAACCGAAGAATTCCTTCTTGGGTGAGGCTCTCACTAGTCATCGCATAGGACGGGTGATTGCTCATGTACACCCAGCGTTGTTTTGCAATCTTGGTTGAACAAGGAGAACATGACATATCTGTGTTATCAAATGCCAGATAACACGAGCAAGTGTTGCAAATACGAGGGGCGGGAAGTGCACTCATTTAGATCGCATCTTGCAGTTGTTCAGACGCAAGTTGACCGAAGTGGCCGAGTGCATCAATACTGTCGACCCCATTGATCAAACTCATAACGTACGGCGCGATTTGCTTTTCGAGTCTTTGTGGCATCACTTTTGATCGAGGGAGTTCCAGCCATTCAACTACGAGCTTTCGAACACTCTGTGGAAGCTCGTTTTCTAGCCAGAATTGAACCCGTTGTTCAACAAGACTCCGCTCTACCGATTCCTCAACAGAAAGTTGCTCACATAATGCATCTGGCACCTGCGCAACCTCTTGAGGATGCCAGCCGATGAGGAGTACATCGATCAGATCGGAACGACCATTTGCAACAGTATTTGCAATTTTGTAACGCTCATGGCCGAAAAGTTGACGCTGAAGTTGGGATTCTTCTGCAATACACGAGTTGCGAAATTGCTTTCGCAAAACGCGCTGTTGACGAGATAGGTAGTCATCATTTCTCGCAGCATCTTGAGCGGCACGGCGAATAAGTGCAGAGAGATACATTGGCCAGGTTTGCCACTGTTCCCAATCGAGTCGCGCGACCGCTTGGTATGCGGCCTCATGCATGTGACTTGAGACATTGGATGGATCTGCATTGGATGGAATTCGACGCACATTTGTTGCTACCTGCTGCCTCACCCACGGGAGTACTTCGTTGAGCAACTCTTTGCGCAGTGTTTGGTCACTGGCTCCGTTCGCTAAACGAGTTACAAGTGGTTGAAGCACATCAGTCAGGAACTCTGGGGAAGTTGGGTTCGTTTTCATCAGTCATTGAATGATAGAAAAGTTTTGATGTTCATAGACAGCGACTGAAAGAGTTGAGGATTGACACAAAATTTTTGGTACTAACCCTCACTTGGTCTGGGGTGATACGAAAAACAACTACTGATCTCACTACTTTGTTTTCCAATATCGCCAATATTTGTTGGATTTCTTGATCACTTGTCAGAGTTTTTGCCGACACAGTCACTGTGCGCCAAAATCTGAATCAGGTCGTCAAAATTGCTGTTCCATTGCTGGGAGTTGTTGTCAGTGCATTGATGCTGATCTTCTTCTCCGGTGATTCCTCGTGGGGTCAAGATTTGGCAATTAATGACATTTCTTATTCAGTCAGTGCTCCGACTTCTTCAACGCCGATCAGACCTGATTTAATCCTGGCCCAAAAAGTTCGGGAAGCCGCCGGGCCCGATCCTGCTCCAATCTTGAAACAGGGGGGAATTGCTCTCGGGAAGACGACTCTCATTGAAAGTTCTGTCGAACGTCTCGAAAAGATTCGTGCGCTCGCCGATCAAGTGGCTGGGAAGGGATATTTAAACGGGGAGATCACCGACGCTGGATTGACCGAAACAAGTGTTGGTTGCAAAGTGGCAACGGTTGCTGCCGAACCATTTGAAGCGATGATTGAATCTGCTCGAGCCGCGGGTTTTAGTCTCGAGATCTCGGGTTGCTATCGGTCGTATGCAAACCAGGTAGTGAATCGTGACAAATGGTGTAGCAGGGATTTGTGTAAGTTTGGAGCGGTCCCCGGAACTTCAAAGCACGGAAAAGGGCTCGCAATTGATTTCAAGGTAGGCAATCGAGCACTGGCGTTCAGAGACCCTGCCTATCGTTGGATGCTTGAAAACGGTGAGCAATTTGGTTTTTTTCACCCCTACTGGGCTGGAGAAAAAGGTTCGGCTCCAGAACCATGGCACTGGGAATTTGGTGAGCGTTCAGACAGTGAAACACTGGCAAAAATAGGCGATATTGGTCGTGTTGATAGTTCTCTGATCGTTCCGCGGAGCGATTGGAGCACTTCGTGACTCTTGCTCAGATGACTGTGGCACAACTGAATACACGTGTGGTTTCAATTGCGATGGCGTGGTTTGGGTTGCTGCTGGGAAGCTTTGCCACTGTTGTGATTCACCGGCTACCGAAGAATGAACAGATTGTCAAGGGCCGATCACACTGCCCCACATGTACAGCGACGCTGAGTTTTATCGACTTGATTCCTGTTGTCTCATGGTTAATGTTTCGTGGTCGATGCAGGCATTGCCGTGCTTCTGTTTCATATGTTTATCCCCTCACAGAATTGACCGCTGCAGGCATTGCTTCGATTGCCGTGTTACAGCACGGTGCATCCTGGGCTTCTATCACCTTGGGCGTGTCGTGTATCGGTTTGGCGACTACTGCCTGTATCGATGCTCAAACACGTCGGTTGCCCAATCGTGCGATCGCTTCGATCCTGGCGATTGAAACTGTTGGTTTTGTATTGTCCGCTGCAATTGATGATCTTTGGCCGGCACTTTGGCGCGCGCTCATTGTGGCAGCTCTCTCGTTGTTTGTTGCACTACTCATCTACATCGGCACACGTGGCGGTTTGGGTGAAGGTGACGTGAAGTTTGCGCCGGTTGTCTGGATGCCACTTGGTTGGCTTGGCTGGGGTAGTGCCTTTGGTGGATATTTAGTTGCGGCTGTGATTGCAGTCTGCTGGGCGGCAGTTGTAGGAATTTCGCAACGTCGTTTTAGGAAGGTTTCGATTCCTCTTGGCCCCGCACTTGCTCTTGGTGCGATCGTCACAATCCTTACTAACTTCAGCTGGCCTCCGGGGTGATGAAATGCGATTGACAAACGTGCGAATGTGCAAGTCCCAAAATGGATTTGCACTGCTTGAAGCAGTTCTTGCAATTGCCCTCGTTGGGCTTGTTTCTGTTGGTCTTTTGAACGTCTCTGCAGCTATGTCTGCTCAGTCAAGATCATCCCGCGACGTCATGTTGTCAAGGCTTGTTGCTGAACAAGTTGGGCAACGAGCACTAGCGCACGGGTGTGGATTGCAGACAGGCGCGGAAGCTGCAGCAATAATCGCCTCGACAGTTCTTCGATGCAATACCGCATTGGATACAACTGGCGTTTTGTTTGGAGATATCGCAACATCAATTACCCGAAAGCAAGTGGCTTACGTTGTGAGCCTGCGCAATCATTGGTTGCCGAGCAGTGATGCAGACAACAGCGCTGCGGTTGCATGCGCCACTCTTGCAACGATGGAACCACATGCGATCCAGCGTGACGTGACTGTGACCTGGACGAGTGGCGACTCGGATAACACGTACACATTGACACAGGTCGAGTCACTACCAGTCGATGCGTCTTCGGTAACGAACACGTTTGGGGCGTTACTGATAACTGATATGACTACAACTCAGGCCGTCGACTTGCAGGCTCCTGAAAGCACTACGTATCAATTAAGGCGCTTTGGAACGATGTTGCCAAGCACGACAACGACAGCCGGTTGCGCTTGGTTTCCATACCTTCCCGCAGGGTCTTACGTCGTGTCGGGTGCGGGTGAAACCAACACGTGTACCGCTGTAGTTGTTGCCGCTACAACAACAACTCTGTCGTTTAGTGCCTTGCCTACCTCAACGAGACCCACATGTTTCGGCTAGACCTCAAAAAGTTGGCCGCTCGTGAGCGAGGCTCACTTGCGTTGCTTGATGTAGTAGTGGGGTTGTTTGTTGTTGGCATTTTGACTGCGGCGCTGATGGGAATAATCACATCTGCCTATGCAACTTCTATTCAGGTTCAGAACCGCTCAGAATTTGTTGTCCAGATGGCTGACATCGGTGAACAATTGCGGTCAGCACTGACAGGCGCAGCACCGTCTGGCGAGTGCCTCGACCGCGTTGCACCAGCCGGTGCTGTCACGGTAAGTAATTGCTTGCATTTGAGCGAAAATCTTCCTGTCTTAGTCTCTGGCACCTCCACAGGTTTTTGTGCTCTGAATGGCATACCTACTGGGACAGACACGGTTACTGGTTCGCCAACTGACCCAGTAGTTTTTGAAGTATCGAACACAGTTTGCATACTGGTCGACGACGACGATTTGCTTGTTTCTACTAAAACGCCGGCTGACAGCACGACGAATTATGCAACCGCCACTTGGACTGGCAATGCAGATCTCACCGATCTCATTTCCACTCTTAATTCCGACGTAACTTTCACGTATTACGATGCAGACAGTGCCGTGATCACAGTTGCCACGGGAGGCCTTACTGACGCCCAACTCGCACTCGTGAGAAGGGTTGTGTTCAGTTGTACATTGCAGTCGGAAGATGTCGGTAATCGCACGGCCGAGCCAGTTGTCTTTGAACTGTTGGTTGGTGGCGGTCGGTACGTCGACGAGCGTCAATGGAGTGGTCGCTAATGACTCAAACCAGGTTGATACACCGCAGATTTAAGTCTGACAAGGGACAGGCCATGATTTTTGCAGTTGCATGCATTGCAATTGCTTCAGCCATTGGGTTGGTTGCAGTTATTGCTGTTGGCAAAAGTCTTTCTACCGAGGCACGGGTGCGCCGTCAGAACGACGTTGATATGTTGGCCGTGTCGGCATCTGAAGAAGTTTTTGGACGCCTCGCCTACGAAATCGATGATCTTTCAGTAATCACAAGTCATCCGGGCTATGCAACAGGCACCGACGTGGGGTCGACTGTTTGGGTGCGTTTTGGCTCAGATGGTCAAGTGGAATCCTGCACAACGGCAACACAGACGTGTTTTACTGTGAGACTCGGGCTATTTCCGAATGATTTCATAACGGCAACGTCAGCGGTTATTCAGGTGACTGCTCGAGATTGTCGAGCCGATACCGATACCGAGTCGTCGTGCGTATACGCGCGCCGTCAAACCATGATTCGAAGTCGACTTTTTTCAGATCATGTGATCTGGGTAAACACAGCCGCAAGTTCCAAGTTTGTAACGGGGGATTTGATCAGTGGTCCAATTCGGCTCAATTTAGCAAGTGGTTATTTTGAGTATTGTGGCGATCCGGATATTGGTATTGACACATCTGTTACGCCAAATGAGTCATACCGAGTGGAGACGCTAGGTGCTTCTACATATGCCATTGCGACTGGCTGTACATCGGTTTTGGTGCCAGTCGTGAGTACAAATCTTGTACCAAATTCTGACTCGCTTGCCCTACCTGTTGTTTCGGCATCCGATTATGCAAGTTTGGCAGAAACAACAATTTCATCTACGACTGAATCACCTGCCGCAATTGTGTTGGATGGGGCCACGATTCTCGTGAACAGCGTCTCGCAGGCCATCCCGACATATGGAGTGCTCTACATTGATGGTCCAGCAACACTGTCACAGACGTCAAATTTCGTTGGCTCATTAACAATCGTCGCTACTGGAAACATTGCAATCACTTCAGACCTGCAATTGAACTCGCAGGTTGATGACAAGTTGGCAATTGTCTCGACTGCAGGGAATATCAATATCTATTTTGACGAAGAATCTCGCATTATTGAGGCGTTGCTTCTTGCGCCATCACTCACTGCTGGAACCGGAATTGTTCAAGCAACCAATATTTCGAGTTGTTCAGGTGCTACGTGTGTGCAAACGGCACTTGTTGTGTACGGCGCAATTGTCGCCAGAGAGCTGGGTGCGCTCGCTCTTGTATCAACAACAACTGGAGCCATACAGCGAGGGTTCACGAAGGCTTTCACGTACGACACTCGACTCTCAACATCGCAGCCGCCGTACGCCATATGGCAAGTTCGTGGTCGTTGGATGCGTTTATCAACGGCGACTGTCGCCCCTCTCACAGCAGGCATTTCCGGTATCGCAACAACCACAACTGTTAGCGATTCCACTGCCGCAACAGTGACATTCACTCCGCCAACGTCGCCCTCTGCGTCACTCACGTTGTCATATAACGTGACATTCAGCGAACGCATCTCTGGTCTCGCAGCAGCCGATTTCACGAATACCGGAACCGCCACAGGTTGCGTCTTTGCGCCGGCAAGTCCGTGGGGTACATCAATTACCCTCAGCGTTGTCTGTACGGCTGACGGCACAGTGATTGTCAGACTTGCGGCCGGCAGTGTCATAGATGGAAACAACAACAGCAGCCCAACGGTCGCCGCGTCGGCATCGTCCGTCGTCATCGACAGCAGTGGCTATATTCCGGTTTGAGGTCTTTTTAACGTAATTTGTGGAGTTTTTTGAGGAAATTCCGAAATTATGACCGACACACAGGGTATGAGCAATGATAATCAATTCGATGACCTGTGGGATGAAGTTGAATTGGACCAAACTCCAGCCGATGGACTTTTCGCAAAAGAGTCACCGCTGAGCAGCATTTTCGGCGAAGGTATTTTTGCGGAAACAAGTTTCAAGGACGCACTGATCAATGACGTGCGAGTTCTAGACGTTGGTGAGCCGGCCCGTGAAGTAGCGCGTCTACTCGGACTCGAGACCCAGGACAACTTGCCGTTGCCTGGAGAAAAACCCGTGGTAGTGGTGGTGTCGGAGCCAGCAGAAGTAGACACTCTGATTGAGGTGGATAACCGCGCTTGGATCGGTTGCATCATTGCTTGGCACCTGCCGGAGATTTCCATTGAACGGCTGTTTCAACTTGGCGTCACTGTTTTTGTTGGTCTTCCGCTTGTGAAAGACGTGATCAATGCAATTGAATACTTGCCAGATGAGGCGGCCCAAAGTCAGGCCCGTTCATATGCGGCCCGGCTTGGCACGCTTGAAGAAATGTTAAACGAAGCCTAGAAATTTCGGCTCCAAACTAAGGTGCTGGAATGCTGCGCCACGAGTCATAAAAAGTTTGAGCGCCTAGTTCTGCCGACAGATTTGTTTGGGTACTGGCAGCACACTGTGATGATGTTGTAAGAGATGTGTAGGCATTTCCGTTTAGGTCGAGTGTGTTAGCTGATCCTTGTACGCCACCCAATCCCACGGCAGCGGTCTGAACGGCAACGGGCGAGTTGCCTTCTGCGCTCAGAAATTTGCCCTCGATGGTCAGTCTGCCGACCCAACAAGTACCCGATTGCGAGAGCACTGTGGCGTAAAACGCCTGGCAACCAAGATCTCTGTAATTTGCGTTGTATGTGGGTTGAGCCGCAACGCTCACCACACGTGGGCCGGTGGAGGAAACAGTGTTTGCTACAAAAGCAAAGTTTGGTTCAACGCTCTGCATCTCAGTGGCCAAACTGGTGACCCCACTACACAACGCTGATGCATCGCTGAAGTCACCTTTGGTGCTGTACTGCACTTGGGCTGCCAGCAGAGCAGAGTTGACTCCAGATTGAGCCTCAAAGTCATATGCGTTGTTGCGCATGCCCAAGTAACTTGGCACTGCAGCACTTCCCAGCACTCCGCTGATTAGCATTGCAACACTGAGTTCAACGAGTGTGAAGCCGCTCTCATGTCTTTTGAGTTTTTTGAAAATTGTTTGCATACATCCAAGTATGCAGGTGAGGGATATCACTCACAATCATCAATTATATTTCCTATATTTCATGGCTATCAGCCCACGACTGAGTTTTGCTCAAATGAGAGCAAAATGAAAAAGTGATAATCGATACTCGTCATCCGAACGATCGAATTGGACGAACAGCAAAACGGAATGACTTTGTGATGTCGGTGTAATGACCAAGAGGGAAGTAGATGTACCAAGCTGAGTTAATTCCAATCTCGGTTGAACTCCAATAACTTATATCTTGAAAATTGCCAAGACCTTTGGCTTTAAGGTTTGCATGCATGAGACCAAGTTCGTTAATTGAGGGCAAAAACCAATCGCTTGTGGTGCCATAGACATATGCATCCGCTGCTCCCGCAGCATATGCAGAACTATCAACCGGGGTACCCGATGACATGCGGGTCTTGATCAGCGTGGTGTTAATCGAACCCTGACCGATTTTTGCGGCGTTGATACGAAACGAGGCTGCCTGTGATGCCTCATAAATACTGCCTTCTTGACACGAAGTCACAACATTGAAGTTGTCAAAGCAACCCATCGTATTGGTTGACCACGCAGCGATCGACACGTCTGTTGGAGCCGCCTCAAGATAGGTAAAGCCGTCGAATTGACTGAGAGCATCAACGAAGAAAATGAGTCCGCCACCAGGACCAACATCGCCGACCTTGTACGCAAATGTGCGAGTAGGAGCATTGGCAGCGACAGTGGTTTTCGTAGTTGAACCGGCCGAGGGGGTCGAGCCGATGGGCGAGGCGACCGGTGACGTGAGTGGTGAAGCACTAGCCACCGAAGCCCTGATCGCAGCGATTGACTGGTTCCAGATGAGCTTGACTTCGCTGTTCCTGCATACCTGTTTTACATTTGAAGCAAGATGACGTAACTTGCCCGAAGCTTTGTTGACACATACTTTGTTTGCCCGAACTTTAACTTCGTAAAATTCGCAAGATTTAAGTGGCGAGGTGCGCAGCGATCGAAGAATCCCGGTTGTTCGATTGATACAGACGTTATTGATTTTTGGTGCAACACCTCTGGCCGACACAGTTTGTGTCAAGCCCATGGTGAATACAAGCGCTACTACAAATGCACGTGCAAGGGTCTTTTTCATTGAGTGTTCAACCCCTCTAGTTAGTTGCTTGTCGATTAACGATTGCGGTCAAAGTGGGTGCCGGATGCAGTCCAAGAGGCGACAGCAGGCTTACGGGCAAATTTGACAGCAATCAGGCCGATCAACGCAATTGCAAACAGAATCGGCAGAAGAATGATGGCGTCAATGCCTGTCTTTGCCAGAGCAGTGTCTACTGCAACGGGCGCCTTCGGCGTAAGAGTTGCAACACCAGAGGCATTTGCTGCTGGCATAGAGGTCGCTGACGAGTCTGCAGGGGTCAGTGAAACAGCTTCGACTTTGACGACTGCAGCGGCACTGAGCACTGCACTTGTTGGTGAAAGGCACTGGAAGACCAGGTAGTAAGTTCCGCGCTGAATGGTGTCAGGAAGCAGAACTGCCGCACGCACATATCCAGCTGCATTGATTGCTGGAGCGGGGTAGGCCGAAATGATATTTCCGGTAGTTGGGTTTTCGGCACGCAACTCAAGTCGTGTAGCGCCGGTAGTCGCGCAACCGCCGTAGGAAAATTCGATCCGGTCATACGCGGTGTACGCGGCTTTCGGGCTTTGAATAATGAGCTGATCTTCAGCAGCATGTGCTCCAGCAGGAGTCAACACAAGCAATGCAACAACTCCACCAATGATGTAGCGAAGCACTTTTATCATTCTTATCTGTGTAGCGGAAGGGCTCATGTCGTTTCTCCTTGATTGTCTGTTTGTAAAACTTAGAAATGGTACTTACTCGACTCCATTAAGAGGGGTGCTGGCGAACCAGCACCCCTCCTGGAGAAAACCTGTCTACTGGCTAGTTATCAGCCTGCAGCACCGGTTGCTGAGTTAATTACTGAGCGCCACGATGAGTAGTACTCGCTTGAAAGGACCACGTTTGTTGTGGCCACGATCGTTCCGATACCTTGCAGGTCACCTTTGCATGCTGTTGCGGCATCTGCAATTGCTGCAGTTGCGAGTGCTGCTGCGTCGGCTCCAGAGTTTTTTGGCTTGAACGAAGCGAATGCATTGCCGTTCAATGCCGCACTTGAAAGTTCGGTGATGGAGGCATTAGAGGTGTTCATGTTGGATTTGACAATGATTGGCGAAAGCGAACCGGTCAAGAGGTACTTACCTTCAACGGTGTTTCGGCCAATCCAGCATGTTCCTGAACGGGACATTGCCATTGCGAAAAATCCTTGGCAGCCCAAACTTTCGTTGTTGGAGTTGAACACTTCAATTGAGTTGATGCTTACTTGACGCGGTCCTGTTGAAGACGTTGACGAAGTAATAAAGTCAATATTTGGATCGAGCTTCTGCAGATCGGCTGGCATGTTTGCGCTAGTGGCACAAGTTGCTGTCATTGAATCTGAGTAGTCACCGTACTGTGCGTAGTGTGCCTGGGCTGCAACAAGAGCAGCGTTCACTGATGCTTGGGCTTCTTTGTCGTATGCGTTGTTACGTGCACCGAGGAAACTCGGTACTGCAATGCTGGACAAGATACCAACCACGAGCATGGCTACTGCCAACTCGGTGAGGGTGAAACCGCCCTCACGGCGGATGATGTTTCTTAGCGTTTTCAAGGTTCCTCCTCAGGAAACTAAGTTTTTATAGTCACCTAGGAG
>CAXNNK010000012.1:0-14818 GCA_964203725.1 Ilumatobacteraceae bacterium
ATAAATATGGAAGAAGCATCTCAGTACGCGGGCAAGCTTCACGATGGTTTTTTACGTGGAACCTTGGATGCGTCAAATATTTACATTGTTACCGACGATGCATATTGGGAAGGAGTGGTGGGACTCAAGTTCCCCTACGCTTTTACAGGTGACATCGACGGGTTTCACGTCGTGGTGCCGTAGTTAGAAGCGAGCCATTTCAGATTTGAGCAAGTCAAGACCGAGGTTGCCCAAATCGAGTCCATGTGCGTGCCACTTACGCAAGTCAAAAGCAGAGCCGTGTTTTTTGCGAGCGTCATCGCGTAAATCGAGCCACACTCGCTCGCCAAGTTTGTATGAAATAGCCTGACCCGGCCAGCCCAGATAGCGATTGATTTCAGAGCGATTAAAGGCATCATCGCTTGATGACCGAGCACTCAAGAATTCAAGCATCAGCTCTGGTGTCCATGCCTCACCTGGGTGCCACGGCCACGAAGCAGGAATAGTGAATCCACAATGCATGCCGATATCGATGACAACGCGTGCTGCACGGAATGCTTGCGCATATAAATATCCCAGGCGATATTCGGGATTGGCGAAGAAGCCAAACTCGTCCATCAATCGCTCTGCGTACAGTGCCCAACCTTCGCCATGACCAGACACAAATGTGTTGCGCTGAAAACGTGAGAGTTTTTCGGAATTGATCGTGGCGATTGCAACTTGCAGGTGATGGCCTGGCACTCCTTCGTGGTACGCAGTCGTTGGCTCACTCCACCGCGGAAACACTGTGCGACCATTAGTTGGATACCACGTGCGACCGGGACGACTCAAGTCTTCACTTGGCCCCGTGTAATACATTGCTGCTGCACCACCAGGAGGAGAAATCATCGCCTCGACTCGCTGAATTGATTTTGGAATTGAAAAGTGGTCTTCATCAATCAAGAATTTCATTGCATCATCCATGATTTCTTGCAACCAATCGCGCAATCCATCTTCACCGACAATCGATCGAGCAGGGTCGGTGTCAAGCAGGTGTCGTACTTCAGCGAGTGACGCACCTGGCTGGATCTCCTGTGCCACGCGTGCCATCTCGGCATCGAGACGATCCACTTCGCCCCAGCCCCACTCGTACGCATCGCGGGCCTCAACATTCATGCCCATGAAACGGCGTCGCGCGAGGGCATGACGATCTGCACCGACACCATCGTGAGCATCCGCAATCGGTGCGTATTCGTTGCGCAAATAATCGGATGTTTCGCCGAGCGCCTTTGAAGCAGCCTTCGCTGCTGTGCGTAGTTGATCGATTGGCGCATCGGCAACTGAAGCAGCACCTTCAACGAATTGTTCAAAAAATGCTGGTGCAGTGCCGCGGCCTGCCCAAGCGCCCAGTTGCTCAGCCGATGCAAGCACTTGTCGGCGTTGCCCAAGTGCGCCTCGTTGTGCACCGAGTGCCCACGACTCGCGCATGCCAGCAAACGCGCGCGGCACTTGCGACATGCGCTCTGCAATTACCGACCATTGCTCGGCCGTATCAGTCGGCATCAAATCAAAGATCGAACGACCAGCGTCGACATCACCTGCGATCACACGAATGGATCGAAGATGTTCATTGGCTGCGTATTCAAGCGTGCCCATCTCGAGCGACTCGCGCAGTACACCCGCAGCCAGACGATCTGCATCAGCAGAAGCATCAAGTGCATTAAGTTGCGTCAGCACATCGTGATCAAGTGCTGCACGAGCATCGTGACCAGCAGGCGAGAAGTCGGTCATCTCGTGATCGTGGCCAGGGATCCCCATATACGTTGCAGCACCAGGGTCGAGCACGGCGAGGCGATCGATGTAACTATCTGAAAGTTTGTAGATCGGTGAAGTCATGACCCGATGCTACGGGGTTGTGCAAGCCGTGCCGAATTAGTCGCTAGTGCGATCGGGGCCATGACGCACCACTTTACCTATCACGATGGTCATTAAAGATTGATCGACATACATGTAGATACGGGAAATTTGATTGCCACCAGTGCCACGAGCGAGATGTGCGCTTAACAAGATTGGTTTGCCATTCCAAATAATTGAATAAAAGTCGGAATGCTTTTGCGATGTGCTCACGCCGATGTTTGGCACGTACGTAAGACCCGCAGTAAGGCACCGACTACGCAAACCCTCAATTGGAAAATCACCTTTGCGCCATTCGGCGACAACTGTGTCGAGTTCACGTAAGTCTCTATAGAGGCGACCAGGATTCGGACCATGCAACTTGCTTCCGGTTTCTAGTGCTGAGGGAGCAAAGCGCAAATTGGTGCACGTATTTTTTGCTCTGTTGAGAGCATCAAGAACGCTACGCATTTGCAATTCAGGCGCAACTTTTTCAACCAATTTCTCGTACTCAATTTTATCAACCACGAGTTTACGAATAATTGCTTCAAGTCTGGCGTTTTCAGAAGTTGCGTGTTCGGCATTGTTCAGTAAATCTTGCAAATTATCAAAAAGTTCATCGCGTTCAACTTCGGTCTGCTCGAGAATCTCGTCCAGTTGATCAATGTGAGCACGGCTCTCTTCGATCTGTGAAAGCAGAATTTCGGTCATCTTTACATCGGTTTCATGGTCCGAAGCGACCTTGGGAGCAATCATTGGCCGGGAAATTGTCCGTACAACCGAAGGTAGAGATAAATTTCTCGGTTTTCTCGGAACTTGTAAAATTGGTGTTGCCGCGGCGGCTTCAAGAATAATCGAACCAATTTTTGCGGGGCTTGGGTTGGTGTCAAAGATTGTCAGTGGTTCGACTGGGCGTGGCCACAATATGGTTATATAACTTTCGCTCAGAGTTTTGTCACCTCGGAATTCGTTGAACGCCAGCAACGCCTCTTTCGTTGCAACATGAGCAACATGTGCAACACCAACCAGCAGAGATGCGAGTGCCCCAGTAATCGATGATTCTTGAGACTTGCCACCGATAAATTCAACAACAATTGGCAGTCGACGGGCGTGTGCATCACCATCCGCGGCAAGTGTTTGGCCGTCTATCGAGGTGCGAACAATGCGAATATCACCGAGCACTCTGTGTTCGGCGTCAAAGACTTGCAGAAGTTGTGCCATCTGTGCACAGAGAGCAAGTACCGGCTTAGGTGGTAACTCGACACGATTGCGTGGAATAATGGAGTCTTTAAGAGGAAAGAGAATGATACGAACCTCGAACACAAGTTTCCCCGAATGAGGTGCAAGCGTGATCAAAATATGACGCTCAACAGATTGTGTCTTGAATAATTCAGAAATTTCGATGCGATAAACAGGATCATCCTCAGAATGGCGAAGCCTGAGCGAAAGATTTTCTGGTTGGCGGTCTTGCGGGTAGTGCTTATGTAACCAATTTGAAATTGTCTCAATGCACGAACGCCGAATTTCGTCAGACCATTTCTTGGTGGGAAGGCTCACGGCGTAGGTGGTGATCATGACCCCATTTACGCTAACCACAGGCTCTAGGGTTGCGAAGTGAGTTTCCGCGATGTTTTCAGCCTGTGGTGTATCAGTTTGTCGTTCACTTTTACGATTCCCCAGGCTTACCGAGTGTTACGGCGCAACACTGTGGAGGGAGTTTCGGTCTTTTCTCAACTGCAAAGCCTGAGTGGGTCGATCCTGTGGGTTGTTTATGGCATAGCCGCTCAGAGTCACCTTGTCGTTACCGCAAACGTGATGACCATCATCGGTTTCGGCGTGGTGATCATCGCCCAAGTTCGTCATCGCGCAGTTTCTTGGCAAGGAGCAATATCTGTGGTGATTGCCGTGATGGTAGTTGCAATCACTGCTGGTGTTGTCTCGCGCGATGCGCTTGGGGTACTTGCGGTGGTCGTTGGCGGCACGGGCATCGTGCCACAGGCAATACGCGCTGCCCGCACAACACATTTGGTTGGCGTATCTGTTGCCACGTTTGTAATGGTCGTAATTATGTCGACGTCTTGGGGCATTTATGGTTTGATGATTGGTGATCTGTATGTGGCAACACCAAACGTGGTAATTGTGCCGAGCGCGCTCTTTATCATGTTGCGGGCTTTGCAGTCACACCATCGTTATGGCAAAACCACCGATGCAACGGCGGTGCCAGCACGTTGATGCGTTGCGGTCAGCGTGATCGTCTGACCTTTTTTGCCACGTACGAGCCACGTGTGCATCACACGATCCGGAGTGCCATCACTCTTTGCATCTCCACTGACGCGAAAGTACACGCGGCCTTCAAGTTGGCCAAGTTTGACTCGAGGTGCACCGTCGACAAGATCGCCAACTGCGACTCCGTCAATCTGTGCAGTCAGCGGCAACACAATGCTGTGTTTGCGCGCCCACGCGCTGATCTCGGTCCCGAGCCATCCTGTGTTGGCAATGCCCATACGCACCCGCCACACGCCATCGCCTAACGATTGTGCATCAGCAAGCTTTATCTCGATGCGCGGTGATGCGAGTGCTTGAAAGAGCGCAAAATGCACGTGTTCTTTGACTTCATCACGCAATTTTGATGGAGGTGCATTTGTCCAGGTGCGAAAGAAATCACAACCACCAATCTCGATTGGTCCGAGTTGCGGGTGATCAAACTTTTTCCATCCAACATACGAGCCAGGTGCGTGCGTGTCCGTCCATTTGCACACTGCCAAATCCTGTTCGGGTGTTGGCCCGACATACCAGATATTTAGAGGCGAGTGTTCACCAGTCGCGTGAAAGATCGCATCCCAAAACTCAGTTGTCCAACTAAACACGCCGAGGTGCTCGTATGCCCAGTCGTCGGCAGCGCCACTCATGGTGTCACTCTTGTCCCATGTGAGATCTTCGTACACAGAGTGCACCGGATAGCCAATGTGCTGTACTGAATTTTTGCCAAGCTCGTTGTACACCCAAATGTCAAACGGTGGCATTGTGGAATCGGCACGTGTGCTCGATGGGCGCAGCATGAAGCCACCCGACGTGTGGAATGCGTTGTAGCCGCAGACGTTTGTGCGTGAACGAGCAGCGCGCACAAGTGCGTCAATTTCGGGTTCGGACATCGGGTGGTCGCCAGAACCAGTTACGGTTGTACTCCAACCTGCTGGAAAGTTGCGGTTGAGGTCGAGCCCGCTTGGATCGCGTGGCATCGGAATCATGAAGCCATCAAAGTTTTCCAACAAGCCTTCATCGAGTAAGCGGTAACGATTTTTCCCGGCAGGTGCACCAAGAGGGCCAACGGCCACCATCACGCGAGCGTCTTCGTCATGCTCCATCCATGCACCGTCAACATCAGCGATGCGCATCGTGCGAATGGTTCCATCACCGTCGATATCTTCAACACTGAGACCTGGCCAACGATGTCCGTCTCGCCATGGCCACGATCGCACGCTTGAGCGGTGATAGAGAGGTCGATCCAGAAGCGCATCTTCTGCACCATCTGGATTGACCCGCGGAACGATGTAAAACGTGCGTGTGCGCAACGCTTCAGTGACTTGATCGTGCTTACCGAAGTTGTTGGCGAGGTATTCCAAGATGAACAATGCGGCAACACTGCCTGTCGCCTCGGTGGCGTGAATGTTGGCATCGATCCAATGAGCAGGTTTGGTGTGATGCGCACCAGTCGAAATGTCGGTGACCGTTGCTATCCACAAATCGCGACCCTCGTGTGACTTACCATATGTTTCAAGAGCAACAAGTCCAGGAAATTGTTTTTGCAAGTCGTGCAACCACGACACCATCTCGTCGAAACGTAAAAAGCGATCAAAGTTGTAAGTCATGAGCCAAGGTTACGCTGTCAACAAGGAGGACAATTCGTGCCACATATTCCCGTGTTTCAGCACGCAACAGGCAAGTGGCGCCCTCGCTGGCGTGGTCGCATTCATGCCATCGCTGTAGCTGTGACCATTCCCGCCGGCATTATTCTCACCCTGGACACTCCTGCAGGTCTTGCGCGCTTTGCAGTTGGTATTTACACACTCTCCATGCTCGCGCTGTACTCAACATCGGCTTCGTATCACCTATTTACTCGGTCGATGAAAGGCCAGCGAACGATGCAACAACTCGATCATGCCATGGTCTTTGTGCTGATTGCTGGTTCGTATACGCCAGTGTGTCTGCTTGCATTACCACGCAAAGTCGGCATTCCATTTTTACTTGCAATTTGGATAGCAGCTGCAGTTGGCATGGGTCTCAAGATCACGTGGAAAGCCAAACGACTCGGACACGCGTTGTATCTGATTATTGGTTGGGCCGCTCTCATTGTCTTGCCATGGGCGTATCACCAAGCCGGCTTCACCAGTTTGTTGCTCTATGCACTCGGCGGCATCGTGTACACCGTTGGCGCTGTGCTGTTTTACCTACAAAAACCAAAGCTTTCACCAGAGATTTTTGGATTCCATGAGATTTGGCATGTATTCACTGTTGTTGCCGGCATCTTGCAGTTTGCTGGCGTTGGTGTGCTTATTTCACGCGTCGGTTGACACCAAGCGAAACAATAGTTGCCGGAATAAAAAACGCTCGACCATGAAATGAAACATCGTCCCAGTGTTTTGTTGTAACTGGCGCATGCCACGCGCGAATGCGATAGATAAGGAACAACAAGATCAGTGCGTGTAGCGAAATGATTGACCACGCAAAACCTTGTGTGCCGATGATGTCGAGAAACGGTGCAGCGATAAGCGGACCAATCATCGCGCCAAAGCCATACAGCGTGACAAGTTGCGATGCCGCAGCACCCATTTGTTCTTGTGACACCCAGTCGTTTGTATAGGCACCACCAACGGCATACAACGGAAAACTGAACCCACCAATTGCAAACAGCAGTGCGGTGGTGACCCAACTGGTTGGCGTTTGAGTGAGCATGACGAGTCCCAAAATAATTACAGCGAGTGTGCTGAGTACGCCGATGATGCGACGGTCGATGTCGTCAGATGCTGAAGAGATGGGCCACGTAAGTGCCATGCCACCAAGATTGATGGCCGCGATCAAGATACCGACGCGACCCACGCTGAGTCCTTCGCGTGTTGCGTAAATGACTGCCATGCCGAGCATGCCACCGTGCGCAAGACCGACGAGCAAAATGGTGCCTGCACCGGTGGGAACAATTTTTGCAAGTTCGCGCATAGTGATGTGCGTGTGGTTGTCGACATTGGGAGTTGCTGCTTGTTCAGACATGACGACGGGAATGACGGCGAGCGAAGAGACCACTGCTGCAAATGCAAAACCGGTGAGCGTGCGTGCATCAAAATTAAATACCAATAACTGACCGGCACCGTAGGCGCCGATCGTCACTACGTTGTACACGGCGAGCAGTCGGCCGCGAAAGGTGTTGGTGGCGAGACCATTGAGCCACGACTCGGCAACGACATACAAACCTGCAAAACAAAACCCTGAGCTTGAGCGCATAAGAATCCACATGATGGGTGAGTCGTAGACGCCGGTGATCAGCACCGATGCGCTCAGTAGTGATGCGAGTGCTGCATAAACGCGAATGTGACCAACTTGCTTGAGTGCTCGCAGGGTGTACCAAGAGCCGAGCAAGAAGCCGGCGTAGTAGGCGGTAGTAATACCGCCGCTTACGAGAGTTGGTAGTTGCTTGAGTTCAGCACGAATGCCGACCAAGGTGCTGAAGACTCCAGCGGTGACGAGAAGCAACGCAAGGCCGGTGAAGAGTCCCCATGTCGACAACAGAATCGTTCGTCGAGTGGAGTTCAATTTGGGAAGGAAACGCACAGGTTCAGTAAAGCATGGGTGCGTAAGCGATTGAGTTTCTGTCTGCGTGAGCAACTAGCCTGTCAGCGTGTCGGGTCGCTAGCTCAGTTGGTAGAGCAACGGACTTTTAATCCGCAGGTCCAGGGTTCGAGCCCCTGGCGACCCACTGCTAGTGTGCTCAGCGATATGGGGTATCTAATTTAGAGATACTTACCCAATGGTAATCGTTTCAGCAGATGTTATGCCATACTGATCCAATGATTACAGCATCATTTATCGTTCTCGCCCTTGCCCTTGTTGGTCACCTCGCCGTGATGAACGCCGTCGACTCATTCACTGGCTACGGCGAGAACAACTCAAACATCAAGTAGTAATCGACTGATTGGCCATCTCGCGGGGCGAGACTAGAGGCAATGACCTCAGTCGATACCTCTGCTCACCAGGTTGACCTTTCAATCACCGGTATGTCATGCAATGCATGCGCGATGACGATTGAGAAGGGTCTCAATCATGTTGCTGGTGTTGAAGCAACCGTCAACTTTGCAACCGAATCGGCTCGCGTCACGTTTGACGCTTCTCAAGTAGACACTGTGCAATTGGTTTCGCTTGTCGAGTCGCTCGGCTATGGGGCTCGGCCACTTGCAGAAACAACTCCTGACATGTTGGACGCAGAGGTTCGTGAACGAGTCGCGATGCTCAAGACACGTTTGACGGCGAGCATTGCACTTGGCGTTCCAGTTGTACTGGTGTCGATGTTTAGCGTGCTGCAGTTTGCTAATTGGCAGTGGTGTGCATTGGCGTTTTCTGCCCCCGTTGTGACGTGGGGTGCATGGCCATTTCATCGTGCGGCGCTGATGAATGCGCGGCACCGTGCAACAACGATGGACACGTTGATCTCGCTTGGGATTGTGGCGGCAGTTGCGTGGTCGATGTGGGCTCTTGTGTGGGGTAATGCAGCAACCACATCGGTGCATGACTCGATGGCAAGCATGACTGGCATGAGTAACGGTGTGCACGTGTATTTTGAAGTTGCTGTTGCAGTGACGATCTTTTTATTGGCAGGCAGATACTTTGAGGCACGGGCGAAGCGTCGTGCTGGCGATGCCTTACGGGCGCTACTTGCACTCGGTGCGCGCACGGCAACAATCTTGCGCGATGGCGAAGAAGTAACTATTGATGCAGCGATGATTCAAGTTGGTGACATGATCGTCGTGCGCCCGGGCGAGATCATCGCTGCGGATGGCATCGTGACAGAAGGTTCATCGAGCATTGATGCATCAATGTTGACTGGCGAGAGTGTGCCAGTTGACGTACAAGTTGCCAGCAAGGTGACAGGAACGACGGTGAACCTCACTGGTCGTTTGGTGGTGCGAGCGCGACGAGTTGGATCTGACTCAACATTTGCTCAGATGACAAAACTTGTGCGCGACGCGCAATCTACTAAGGCACCTGTGCAACGACTTGCCGATCGTGTGAGCAGTGTGTTTGTGCCAACAGTAATACTGTTGTCGCTTGCGACGTTTATTGCGTGGTATGTGATGGGTGACGACATCGACCGAGTTGCCGATGCATTTAAAGCCGCTGTTGCGGTGTTGATCATCGCTTGCCCATGCGCGCTTGGTTTGGCCACTCCGATGGCACTGATGGTGGGCAGTGGTCGTGCCGCACAGATGGGCATTGTGATCAAGGGTGTGGATGTATTGCAAAGCACTCGACGTATTGACACTGTTGTCTTTGATAAGACGGGCACGGTGACAACTGGAGTGATGCAACTCCTAGACGTTGTCGTAGCAACTGATGCAACCCGAGCAGAAGTGCTTGGCTTTGCCGGTGCGCTTGAGTATGCAAGCGAACACCCCATTGCCAAGGCAATTGCGTTCGCGGCGCGTGCCGAACTTGGGCAACTGGCAAGCGTGCAGCAGTTTGAGTCGATTGCTGGGCAGGGAACAATCGGTGTTGTTGAAGGACACCGCGTGATGGTGGGTGGTGAAGAGTTGCTCAACTCTCGAACCGTGATTATCTCTGGCCCATTGCGTGAGGCATTGAAAGTTGCGCGTGACAGCGGCAATACCGCCGTATTGGTGGCCTATGACGGAATGGCAAAGGCAGTGTGCGTAGTTGCTGACAAACCTAAAACCAATAGTGCTGCAGCAATTGCTGCGTTGCGCGAGCTTGGTTTACGACCCGTGTTACTTACTGGCGACAATTTGGCTACCGCACTTGCCGTTGCTGAACAAGTGGGTATCGATACCGACGATCAGCACGTGATTGCGGGTGTGTTGCCTGCAGAAAAAGTGCGAGTCGTTGCCGACCTGCAAGAGCGTGGTTACGCAGTTGCAATGGTTGGCGATGGAGTCAATGATGCCGCCGCACTTGCACAAGCCGATGTGGGTATAGCGATGGGCACAGGAACCGATGTGGCAATGAGTGCAAGTGACCTCACGATTGTGAGCGGAGACTTGCGATTGGTTGCAGACGCAATTTTGTTGTCTCGTGTCACCTTGCGCACGATTAGCACCAACGTGTTTTGGGCATTTGCCTACAACGCGGCCGCGATTCCACTCGCCGCACTTGGGTATATGAACCCAATGTGGGCCGGGCTTGCGATGGCTTTGTCAAGCGTTTTTGTCGTGACCAATTCGTTGCGATTGCGCAGTGCAAAACTCAGCCAGCACACTGCATTTGTTCACGCAACTCGCTAAGTGCAGTTCGTCTCCAACTACGCACTGTGCGGATATTGACACCGGCATCTTCTGCTATTGATTGAAAACTCTGTCCATTGGCGAGTTGTTGTAACAAGTTCATTGAACGCGGGTTCACATTCCACTTTGCAGCTTCAGTGAGTAGGTTGCCGAGTTCTTCTTCTGAGTTGGGTTGTACTTCTGGAGCTGCCACCATGTCAATCACATCGTCCCCCCATGCAACTGCGAGTTGCTTGAGGCGAGTGTCGCGCACGAATGCAAAGTACTCGGAGTCGCGCACCAAATTAGATGCAACTTTCGCAGGACGCTTTTGTAATGGGTATGTGCGGATCAATATCCATGCTTGGGCGACTGTCTCTACGAGAGCCTCATCAAACCCACCGCGCACTAATTTACCTCGACGTGCAGCGACGGCAATCAGGGGTGGCAAAAGTCGCTGCAAGACAATGCGAGTAGCAAGCTCGTTGTTGGCTGCACGAACGACGAGTTTGAGCAAATACTGATCACCCACAGAATCTGTTGTCTCGAGGCCGAATCCAGCGCGAATGAGCACTTCGTCCAGATTGGTCACACGCTTACCCGGAAGTCGCCAATCGTTGACTTGTTTGAGTGTGGAAGGCGCAACCGAAATAGCTGTCCATTCCTGCACGAGTGTGCGAACCATTGGTGACTTGCCAGATGGATGGATAATGGACGTAGGTCTGGTGAACGGAAGTGCTGTTTTTGTGGTCATGCAGATGATGATCCGCACGGCACTCACCGCAGTTCTCACTGCAAATCACACCGCAAGCAACATTGTGAATGCCAATAGTGCAAAGATGAAGCACTATGAGAATGACATTGCCTTCAGGCACGCCAGCCGAGATCGATTTAAGCGTTGACAACCCAACAATGGGGCTTGTGATCATGCCAGACATCTTTGGTCTCAGACCGCTCTTTGACGATCTTGTTGCGCGATTGGCGCATGAGTGGCAGATGAAAGTGATTGCAATCGAGCCATTTCCAGGTCAAGACTTGTCGGGTGACATCGCCGATCGGATGGCACAGATGCCACTCTTAGATGACGATGCAATTCTGAGAGACATGTATGAAGCGGCCGATGCGCTTGGCGTCAATCGAGTTGGTTTAATGGGGTTCTGTATGGGCGGAATGTATTGTCACAAAGCCGCGCGAAGTGATCGGTTTGCCCGCATTTCGTCTTTTTATGGAATGATTCATGTTCCTGATGCTTGGCTCGGCGCCACTCAAGCAGATCCACTCAGCATTCTCGTCAACGGTCATGCCGATCGAGTGTTAGCAATCATTGGATCATTGGATCCGTACACCCCAGCAGATCAGGTTGTTGAATTGCGAGTAGCCGGTGTGACTGTGCAGGAATACCCTGAGGCAGTACACGGTTTTGCCCATGATGCTCAACGCCCTTCTCATCGAGCACAGGATGCTCACGATGCGTTTAGTCGCACACGCGACTGGTTGCTCGCGAACTAGCTAGAGCGAACTGTCATGCGATCACGCATGATGATGTGATAGCGACGATCTTGTTGCTTGAGCCATCCAAGTCGAATAAAACTCGCGATCGCTTTGTTGACACGTTCGCGTGAAGCACCGACCATTCCAGCCAACTCTTCTTGAGTGACAGGCAGAACGAAATCGTCGTTACCGCCGGAGAGTTCGAGTAAGCGCTTTGCAGTGCGACCAGTGACATCAAGAAACACGCTGTCGGCCAACACTTCGTCCATGACTCGCAATCGAGCGGCGAGCAACTTTGTAACGCCCCACAACATTGTTGGGTGAGCGCGCATCTGTGTTACCACAGGTTCATACGGAATGCGTAGAACAGAACTTGGCTCGATCGCACGGGCCATTGCGCTTCGCGAGCCGTTGTCGAGTAGACCAAGTTCGCCAAACAAGTCGCCATCTTCCATCAATGCCAACATGCTCTCGCGACTGTCGAGTGGCTTGTTGCCAATGGCAATTGCGATGCGACCACTGAGTACAACAAACAACGCATCGGGTGTGTCACCTTCGTTAAACAACACATCTCCGCGTTGGAGGGTCTGGGTTTTGGCTGATGTTGCAATTGCAGTCAGTGCTTCAATTGGTGTTTCAGCAAAGAATGCAGTGTGGGAGAGAATCTCTTCGTGTGTCATGAACTTATGACGGTACTACCCTAAATGAATGTGTCAACCATGCCTAATGAGATTGTTTGGACAATCATCGTGGCCGCTGGATCGGGTTCCAGATTTGGGAGCCCAAAGCAATTTGCAATGCTCGGAGATCGACGCGTAGTGGATTGGTCGGTTGCTACTGCGAGTGCAGTGAGCGCGGGGGTAATTGTGGTGTTGCCACCAGACGCCACTCTCAGTGATGGACAAGTTGCCGGTGGTGATACCCGCAGCAAATCGGTGCGATGTGGGCTTGAAGCAGTGCCACCAGAAGCAACAATCATTTGTGTGCATGATGCAGCGAGACCATTTGCAACTGAGCATTTGTTTAGGGAGACGATTGCTCAAGTGCACAAGGGTGCTGATGGGGCAGTACCAGCAATAGGTGTGACCGACACCATTAAACAAGTGGATGCACAGAATGTGGTGGTCAATACTCCTGACCGATCGTCTTTGGTTGCTGTGCAGACTCCTCAAGTATTTCGCGCTTCGATTTTGCGTCAAGCGCACGCGGCGTGCCCCGAAGGTACAGATGATGCAACGTTGGTTGAGTTGCTTGGCAAGCGAGTTGTCGTGGTCGCAGGCGAAGCCCTCAATCGCAAACTCACGGCTCCAGAAGATTTGGAATGGGCTCGCGCTACCGCGCGGACCGAAGTGTAGGGAGACGAACATGGCTACTGGAATACGTGTTGGTCAGGGTTTTGATATTCATCGCTTTGAAGATGCTCCAAGTGGTCGTGTATTGGTATTGGGCGGTGTGCAATTTGATGGCGAACGAGCACTTGTGGGACACAGCGATGCAGATGTAATTGCGCATGCAATCGCAGATGCACTTCTTGGTGCAGCAAATCTTGGTGATATTGGTCAACACTTTCCTGATACTGATCCCAGATGGGCTGGTGTTGATTCGTTGCTGCTGTTGTCGCACGTGGTGTCGTTGGTGAAAGAAAATGGTTTTGAGATTGGCAATGTGGACTGCAGTGTTGTGTGCGAAAAACCAAAGCTTGCACCACATCGTGATGAGATGCAACGTAAACTCATGAATGTGATTGGCGCTCCTGTTTCTGTAAAAGGACGTCGAGCAGAAGGTCTTGGTGCGCTTGGTCGTCAAGAAGGAATTGCATGCTGGGCAGTGTGCGTGATTGAACGGGTTTCGCAATGAAGC
This sequence comes from Ilumatobacteraceae bacterium, assembly GCA_964203725.1. Lineage (GTDB taxonomy): Bacteria > Actinomycetota > Acidimicrobiia > Acidimicrobiales > Ilumatobacteraceae > UBA3006. The sequence continues at coordinate 13,686 of CAXNNK010000012.1, forward strand.
CTCGCGATTCGCGACCGGGCAAGGGCCCGCGCAGTGGAGCAACCAGTAGTAACAAGCGCAGCGCCGCGAGTGGAACTAGCCGCACTGATCCACGCGATGCACGTCGTGATCCGCGAGACGCAAAGCGGAAACCTCGGGATGCAAAATATGCGCCACGCGCAGCAGTCAACACTAAACGCAGTCGTCCGCCGGCTCGCGAGAACACAGGGCCGCGAGCACCCCGACCAGATCAGCATGGCCTCGGTGGTTCACAGATCGAAGGTCGTCAGGCCGTTCGCGAATTGTTGATTGCGCAGCGACGACGCACATTTGAGATTTGGGTATCAAATGATTTAGACGAGAACGACGTAATCAACGACATCCTTGCACTGGCTGCAGACCAACGTGTTCCTGTGCGTCGAGTACCACGAAAAGAAATTGAAAAAGAAGCACGCAGCGAAGCACCACAAGGTGTGCTTGCAATGGCTGCACCAATTCCAGATGTTGAACTGGGAGATTTACTTGCGCCTCGTAAAGGAAATGTTCCTGCGTTTTTAGTAGCGATTGATGGAGTCACTGACCCGGGCAATCTTGGCGCAATCTTGCGTTCGTGTGATGGTGCAGGTGTACATGGAGTAATTTTGCCTCGTCATCGCGCAGTGCATATCACGCCAACCGCAGCAAAGTCTGCAGCTGGTGCAGCAGAATATGTTCCGATGTGTGTTGTGGGTGGTTTGCCCACTGCACTCAAACAGATGAAAGACGCAGGAGTGTGGATCGTTGGTTTAAGTGATGCTGCAGAAAAAAATATTTTTGAGATTGGTGATCTCACTTCCGAACCGATTTGTTTGGTCTTGGGTGCTGAAGGCGCAGGGTTGTCGCGACTCGTCAAAGAGCGTTGCGACTTATTGGTGAATATTCCAATGGGCGGGTCATTGTCGTCACTGAACGTTTCCGCGGCTGCAGCACTAGCAACATACGAAGTAGTTCGTTCTCGCGTTGCGAAGTCCAAATAATTCGCTGTAACCTATTCGAGCCGGGTTAGCTCAGAGGCAGAGCAACCGCCTTGTAAGCGGTAGGTCGTGGGTTCAATTCCCACACTCGGCTCCACTACATCAAGTACGGTTGTTGGTATGAGCCAAGAACAACGTCGT